>DATJLX010000021.1:0-5391 GCA_035509135.1 Methylocella sp. | reverse complement strand
AAAAATATTGTCGATCAGCAATAGCACGTCGCGATGCTCATCATCGCGGAAATATTCAGCCATTGTGAGAGCCGCATGACCGACACGGAAACGGCTGCCGGGAGGCTCGTTCATTTGTCCGAAAATCATCGCCATGTTCGGCAGCACGTCGGCGGCTTTCATGTCGCGGTAGAGTTCTTCACCCTCACGGCAGCGCTCGCCGATGCCGCAAAAAATGCTGACGCCATCCTGCTGCTTGGCCATATTGTGAATCATCTCGGTCAAGAGCACGGTCTTGCCAACGCCCGCGCCGCCGAACAGCCCGGCGCTGCCGCCCCGCTCCAGCGGCGCCAGGACATCGATGATCTTGATCCCGGTTTCAAATACTTCTGATTTGGTTGACCGCACCGCCAGTGGGGGCGGAGCCTGATGCACCGAGCGCCATTGGAGAACCGATGGCGCCGGCTCGCAGTCGATGGCATTCCCAAAAACGTCGAACATGCGTCCGAGAATGGCGTGACCGACTGGAGCCAGCAAGGGTCCGCCAGTGTCTTCCACCATCATGCCGCGAGCGAGACCTTGCGTCGGCGTCAGCGCGATCCCCCGCACGCGATGCGCGTCGATCTGGGCCAGAACCTCAATGGCGATCCCGCCACCTTGACCCGCACGCAGCAATGTGGAGATGGGCGGCAGACGCATCTCGAACCTTACATCGACGACGCTGCCGCGGACCGAAACAATTACCCCAAGATTTGGCGAATCAGCTTCCATGTTCGATTCTGCGGCGGCGTCATGGTTCGTCTTGGCCGATGCATGCCTGCTAGCCATCGCGCTTAAACCTTTGGATCGGCGTGTTCATGTTCTTTCAGTGTCAATAACGCGGGCCGCTCACAGCCCGCATGCCGAAATCATAATGCCTTGATGGGCGCGTTGCCGCAGCAAATTCAATCAAGCCGTTTATGCCCGGCCAATGTGATAATGCTTCTATGGGTTATGCGACGAGTGCTGGCCTGGTGCAATGGCGTCGTCCCGAGGGATGGGGCGCACGTCTTGCGCGGGCTGGGTTAGGCGGGAAAACTCCACCCGTTCATGCCATGTTGTACTTTGAGTGCAGCGCCCGAACTGGGAGGCTGGGGATTGGAAAGGGTCGGCCTCTCAGAAGTACATGAACGGCTCCCGTGCCGAGCCCTTGAAACCTCTCTCCAGCGGGCGGATCTGGTTTCTGCTATTACGCAGAAGTTGCAGGCTCTCACGAGACGAAGCCCGGCCTGATTCGTCAAGGCATGTTTTCGACGAGGGCATGCGATGGGTGACGCGCATCGCCACGCCGATTTTGTTGGCGGACATAGGTGATCACAGCTTCGGGGTGTTCAGTCTTGACCTTAAGAGCAGCGATAAGCGCATCTTCAGCGTCCACAGCGATATGGTCCGTCTTACCCTTCAGCTTAAGCCCGACGGTAAATTGCACCCGCGCACCTCCTCTTACTCTATTTTGGGCCAGACATTTGCCGATGTCCAGCCCACTAAATAGTCCTCGGCCATTGTCTCGGCGAGCGCGATCGCGACGCTCTCCTAGAGACCAGCCCCCGGCTTCCTCGGCGGTAGCCGGTGGTGATTCTAGACGACCAATCCCCCATTCTATACCCGGCTTGCGCTGCATGCGTCCTTCGTTTATGCCGCTGCCTTCGCTGCATCGAAGGTTTGAGCCGCCATTTGTCCCTTGTAGAAAAGCCCGTCGCCCTTATCATGGGCAGCGAATCGGATTGGGAGACGATGCGCCACGCCGCCGCCCTTCTCGATGAACTCAAGATTGGCTTTACGGCCTTGATAATATCCGCGCACCGGACGCCGAACCGGCTTTTCGATTTCGCGAAGGGGGCCAAGGCAGCGGGCTTTAAGGTTATAATTGCAGGTGCGGGTGGCGCCGCCCACCTTCCGGGCATGGCCGCCGCGATGACGGCGCTTCCGGTTCTCGGAGTTCCAATCGAAACAACGGCGCTCGGCGGCCAGGATTCCTTGCTCTCGATCGTGCAAATGCCGGCGGGCATTCCTGTGGGCACCCTAGCAATCGGCAAGCCGGGCGCGATCAATGCGGCATTGCTCGCAGCAGCGATCCTTGCCTTGGCCGAACCAGCGCTCGAAGCACGGCTTGCAGCGTGGCGGAAAGCACAAACCGAAACGGTGGCCGAACGGCCATCACGGGAGGAATGACGGGTGCCGTTCGATCTTGTTCCGGGTGCGACCGTCGGGGTTCTCGGCGGCGGGCAATTGGGGAGGATGCTCGCGCTCGCCGCCGCAAAACTCGGCCTCAAAACGCATGTTTATGCCCCCGATCCGGAAAGCCCAGCGTTCGATGTGGCAAGCGCACGAACAATCGCGCCTTACGAAGACGAGCAGGCATTGATGGCGTTTGCAGCTCAGGTCGAGCTGGTTACCTATGAATTCGAGAACATTCCATCCCGCACCGCTGCCGTTCTTTCGGACGCTTGTCTTGTCCGGCCAAGCCCCGACACATTGGCCATTTGCCAGGATCGCCTTGCCGAGAAAGAATTTTTGACGGCGGCGGGAATTAAGACTGCGCCTTACATGCGGGTGGATGATGCCGGGGCGCTCGCGCGTGCGGTGGCGCAACTCGGTCGCCCTTCGATTCTGAAGACACGCCGCTTCGGCTATGATGGCAAGGGTCAAGTTATGTTGCGCGAGGGCGCCGATTTGGCGGTGACATTCCGCACATTGGGAGGGACGCCTGCGATACTCGAAGCCATCGTGCCCTTCGCCAAGGAGATCTCAGTCGTTGCCGCGCGCGGGCCAGGCGGCGCATTCGCGGCTTACGATGTCTGTGAAAATCTCCATGAAAATCATATCCTTAAGTCCACCCGTGCGCCCGCTCGCCTGCCGCCGGAAATAGCGGCCGAGGCGGTACGGCTGACACGTGTCATCGTAGACGCACTCGACTACGCTGGCGTCGTCGCTGTTGAGATGTTCGTTGTCGGCGAGGCTGATGCCGGCATTGAGCTTTGCGTCAACGAAATCGCGCCGCGCGTCCATAATTCCGGTCACTGGACCATCGAAGGCGCCGTTACTTCTCAGTTCGAACAGCATATCAGGGCTATTGCGGGCTGGCCGCTCGGAGCTGCCAGCCGCATCGGCGCGCAAGAGAATGGGTATGTCGAAATGACAAACTTGATAGGAGAAGATGTGCTCTCCTGGGCAAAAATCCTCAACGATCCTGGAACAAACCTGCATCTTTACGGGAAAGCGGAAGCGCGGCCAGGCCGCAAGATGGGCCATGTGACACGTATAATGCCTTGACCGTTCTTATAGAATGCCATTTTACTTTACAGAAAGCGCTGAGTCTGGTACCGCACGTCTTCGCCATTCAGGTGCTTTGCAGCGCCAGGGCGGTTTTGTCTTTTCTTCAGTAGGTTTCCTGCCATCATCCGATGGTTGAAAACAAATTCAAGGACTCATGCGTGCAAGTTTTGGTTCGCGACAATAATGTCGATCAGGCGCTGAAGGCGCTCAAGAAAAAGATGCAGCGGGAGGGTATTTTCCGCGAGATGAAACTCCGTGGGCATTATGAAAAACCATCAGAAAAGCGGGCCCGCGAAAAGGCAGAAGCTGTGCGTCGCGCCCGTAAGCTGGCACGCAAAAAGTTGCAGCGTGAAGGTATTCTGCCGATGCGGCCTAAGCCCGTGATGGGGGTTCGCTGAAACTTCGTATCAGCGCCACTCGAGCATCGGCTCGCTGAACCGAAGATAGCGAATGCCTGTTACCGGCGACCATGCTCTCCGCCATTCGCTGACCGGCGAATGGGACAAGGGTAACCCGATGATCGTTTTCGCGACCTTTGTTAATAATGCGGCGCGAGCACCCCGGAGAGCCATTGCTTGTGCCTTCTTGATCGCCGCTTCCTTGCCCCTTGCCGGATGTGAATCGGCAACCAGCATCATGACCAGACAGGGGGCAGGTGTCGCCGAAGTTGCCGATCAATCGCCTCAGGAAGCCTCCGCCAACCTGGCTTCCCTGACCGACGTTATTCAACGCAATCCAACCAGTGCTGAAGCATATAATACACGCGGCGTTGCCTATGCTAAGATTGGCAAATTCCAGGAAGCCATTGCTGACTTCAACCAATCGATTAAAATCAACCCAAATGATGCGGCCTCGTTGACCAACAGGGCGTTGGCTTATCGCCAAGTTAATCGCGACGATGCTGCGCTGGCAGACTTTAGTCGTGCTATCGAGGCTGATCCGAATCACGCCCCGGCCTATCTCGGCCGCGCCAATCTGCTTCGCATTCAGGGTAAGCTCGACGCGGCGCGGGCCGACCTTGACCAAGCGATCAAACTCAATCCCGAGAATGCTCAGGCCTTTCACGCAAGAGGTTTAATCTATCAGCGCGAAGGCTTGCATGAGCAGGCAATTACTGATTTCGACAACGCGATCGATCGTGATCCCTTCGCTGGAGCGCCTTACCAGGCCCGTGGTCAAAGTCTAATCGCTATCGGTAAAAGTGATAAGGCAATAGAAGATTTCAATGCTGCTCTCAATGTTGACAATAAAAATGCTGATGCCTGGGCCGGCCTTGGGCTTGCTTATGAAAAATCTGGTAATCGCGCCAAGGCTATCGAGTCTTATCAACGCGCACTCGTTTTTGATCCAAACAGCCAAATTGCTAAGGATGGGGTTGCCCGCATGGGGCGGGCTTAAGAGGGTGTTCATCCGGTTTGCGAATCCAATCGGACCAAAATGTTTCACGTGGAAACATTTTGGTAAGGTCAGGCCGAAAAACCTTACAAAGCCTCATAGGCCGCATCACTCCGTGGACGTGTGCGATCGCGGCAAAAACTGGTCTATTTGGTGGTTGCGGCGCCCCCCGGAATCACCACCACCAGAGCCTGGGAGAATTTGCAGGCGCCGCGTTGCTTCCACCAGATGGTGAGGCCGGTCACCGACAGCAAAGTGATCACGATGCCCAGAACGCAGACGAAAATGATGGGCGAGCGAGTCGAAGACATCGCCAAAATGCAAGTGCCCGGTCGGCAGGAATTGCGGAATTCGCCCGCTGATCCGTTCCGACACTCCTATGAAGGGACGTCTTCCAGGGACTTTGACGTAAACCTCGATCCTTGGCGAGGCGGCGGTCGAGCGCTTGAAGAAGGATCTCATAGCGCTCCATACCCTTTGCGCGGGCCGCCCCTTGCGTTTGCCTCCTGGCGTTAGGCGGCGTCCGCTTCGCACATCCGGCAAACGCGCTCATCAGGTCCAGTAATACCAAGTCCTCATGAGCATGACCGGTTCGCCCATTGGCGGGTTCCGATGGACATAATGAGCCATGGCTGGTCGGCGAGTTTGTTCCAGGCATAGCAGCAGTGGTCGACGATGTTCGTGTAGGAGGTGAACACTCGG
>DATJLX010000020.1:0-9751 GCA_035509135.1 Methylocella sp. | reverse complement strand
GCAGCCCGTCAAGTTGTCCAGCTTCTTGGTTCTAGTATAGGGCTTTCGGTCATCACCCGCAGTCTGCGAGAAATCCGCCAATGGCTTCCCGATGCGCGGCTTTCGAATGTGCGTCTGTTTCCGGAATCCTCGGATAGGATTCTGGTCGAGCAGATCGGCGGCCGTACAGATTCAAAAGGCCAGTTCGTGCTCGCCGTCACAAGGCCTAGCGATTTTGACGCGGATGAAGCCTTCGCGCAAGCGCAATCCGCCGAGGAGGCCGGTGACCATCTCGCGGCCGAAAGTCTTTACAGGCGCGTGATGAAACTCGATCCGAACGATCCGGCGGCCGGGCTCAATCTCGGCAATCTTCTGCGGGGCGAGCGGCGCACGGTGGAGGCGGAAGCCGCCTATCGATGGGCCGTGAAGGTGGATCCAAACTTCGCTCCGGCTTGGCATAATCTCGCAGATCTGCTTGATGAAGGAGGGCGGGTTGCCGAGGCGGTTGATTGCCAGAAGCGCGCGCTCGATGCGGATCCCCAATACGTCGATGCCATGTTCAACTTGGCATTATTCTTACAACGCCTTGGCGTGCCTGCGGAAGCAGCGGCGTGGTGGAGACGTTACCTCGAACACGACCCTGCGTCGTCATGGGCCGAGCGCGCAAAACGCGCTTTGAAATATTGCGAAATGCAGATGGCAAGTGAGGCATCGACGGGCGCCGCGGTAGAAGTAAAAGGGCGGCCTTGATTCCAGAAGCGGGCCCGCGCCATGCCTGACAAAATGAGGGTCGAAGTTGCTCCAGATCAGGACGTGACAGCCCTCGTCTACCCGGCGGCGAATCGGGACCAAACTGGCGTCACCTTGATTCTGGGGCACGGAGCGGGCGCCGATCAGACAAGCAGCTTTATGACGAGATTTGCCACTGATCTCGCGGCGCGGGGAGTCAACACGGTCACATTCAATTTTCTGTATACAGAGCAAGGCCGGCGCATCCCGGATACGAACAACAAGCTCGAAGCGTGTTTTCAGGTCGTGAGCGAGACTGTTCGGAAGAAAAAAATCGGCTGCGGCACACTGGTGATTGGCGGCAAATCGATGGGCGGACGAATCGCTTCTCAGATTGCTGCCGCCGGCGCCAATGTTGAGGGCCTCGTCTTCCTCGGTTATCCGCTCCATCCTCCCGGCAAAGTCGACCAGCTTCGAGCGAAGCATTTGTCGGACATCAAAGTTCCGATATTGTTCGTTCAAGGCTCGCGTGACGCGTTCGGTACGCCTGACGAGCTGCGACAAATTATCAAAAAGCTCAAGGCTGCCACCGAGCTGTATGTTGTGGAAGGCGGGGACCATTCCTTCAAGGTCTCGAAGCGCGCAGGCATCAAACAGGACGACGCCTATCAAGCAGTGCTCGACCGAATCGAACTGTGGCTGCGGCAGACTATCGCCAATCGATAATGGAGGCCAGCCATGCCGGCCGGCAAGACAAAAAGGACAGAAGTCCAAGCTGAGAAGCCGCTCAAAGCATACGCAGGAATGCGCGACTTCAGCCGAACGCCGGAGCCCGCCGGCTCGGGTCGCAGCGGTGATGGCCGGGAATTCGTCGTGCAGAAGCACGCGGCGCGCCGGCTGCATTACGACTTGCGGCTCGAGATGGACGGCGTTTTGAAAAGCTGGGCGGTCACCAAAGGCCCAAGCCTCACGGCCGGCGAGAAGCGGCTTGCGGTCCACACCGAGGACCATCCGGTCGAATATCTCGATTTCGAGGGTACTATCCCGAAGGGCCAATATGGTGCCGGCTCGATGATCGTCTGGGATCGCGGCCGATGGGAACCGGAGGGCGATCCGCAAAAGGGACTGACGAAAGGCCATCTGGCTTTTACGCTCGACGGTGCGCGGCTTAAGGGGCGTTGGCATCTGGTTCGGATCCGGCCGCGAGCCAGAGAAAAGGCCGAACCGTGGCTGCTGATCAAGTCCGACGATGAATTCGCTCGGCATGTGGACGATCGGGACATCCTTGATGAGGAAACAACGTCGCAGCTCAGCGGCCGCACCGCCGAAGAACTCGCGGCCGCGGGTGAGGTTCGCAAGGATCACGCGGCTAGAACTATGGTCGTGAAAGCACGAAAATCTGTCCTTCCGGACGTGAGCAAACTTTCGGGCGTGCACGCGGGACTGCTCCCAGCTTTCCTGGAGCCGAGTCTCGCGTCGATGTGTGAAAAGCCGCCGAGCGGCCCAAAATGGATCCATGAGATCAAATACGACGGCTATCGCATGCAGGCGCGGATCGACGGCCCCACGATCCGTCTGCTGACGCGCAAGATGCTCGACTGGACCGAACGGTTTCCGAGCATTGCGGACGCATTGAAGGCGCTCACTCTCGGCTCGGCGCTGATCGACGGTGAGCTCGTCGTCGAGGACGCGAGCGGCATTTCGAGCTTCAACGATTTGCAGGCCGATCTGAAGGCCGGCCGCCAGGACCGGTTCCGCTACTTCGTTTTCGATATCCTCTACTATGAAGGGTTTAATCTGACACAGATGGTTCTCAAGGACCGCAAAGAATTGCTGCAGCGGCTCCTCGCTGGCCTGCCACCCGCGTCACCCATTGGCTTTAGTGAGCATCTCGACGTGGACGGCCCGACCATGCTGGAGCATGTGTGCCGGTTCGGACTCGAAGGGATCATCTCCAAACGGGTGGACCTGCCGTATCGGCCTGGCCGTGGCGACCATTGGCTCAAAAGCAAGTGCCTCGAACGACAGGAGTTCATCATCCTCGGCTACATACCCTCGACGGTGACCAGCCGGTCCGTCGGATCTCTGGCGCTTGGCTATCATGACAATGGAAATTTTGCTTATGCTGGCCGGGTCGGGACGGGGTGGTCCGCGGACCAGGCGAGGTCGCTGCGTGACGAGCTGGAGAAAATAAGTTCGGGAAGGCCGCCATTCGCCAAACCACTCCCGGTTGGGGCCTGGAAGGGTGTCCGATGGGCCGAGCCGCGCCTCGTCTGCGAGATCGAATACCGTGGCTGGACCGGGGATAGGCTGCTTCGAGCGGCGGCCTTCAAGGGCCTCCGGGATGACAAGCCCCCCGACGATATTGTTCTGGAGGCGCTGCCAAAACGATCAAAATCCCATACCCCATCCAATCGCGGAACTATCCACCTCACCCACCCGGAAAGAATTCTCTGGGAAGAGGCGGGAATCACCAAACAGGGGTTGGCCGAGTTCTACACCGGCATCGCCGATTGGATACTTCCGCATATCGTCGGCCGTCCATTGAGCCTGCTGCGCTGCCCCTCGGGCACGGAAGCCAAATGCTTTTTCGCCAAGCATCCGTGGAAAGGATTGGACGAGCGTGTCCGCCGCGTCGAGACAGGGGACAAACAGCCAATGGTAGCGGTCGACGACCTTACAGGCTTGATGAACCTGGTGCAGGCGGGCGTCGTCGAAATCCATCCGTGGGGATCGAACATCGATCACCTAGAGCAGCCAGATCGTCTGATCTTTGATCTTGACCCGGGCGAGAACATCTCCTGGGAAGACGTCATCGCGGCGGCTCATGACGTGCACGACAGGCTCACCGCTCTTGGCTTGCAAAGCTTCGTCAAGACGTCCGGAGGTAAGGGGCTTCACGTGGTGGCGCCTATCCAACCGGCCGCGGGCTGGGATCAGATCAAGACATTCACGAAAACGATTGCCGAAACAATGGCCAAGGAAATGCCAGACCGTTATGTCGCAAAACTTGCGAAGCGTATGCGCAGCGCGCGCATCTTTGTTGATTATCTGCGGAATAGTCGCGGTTCCACCGCGGTCGCAGCCTACTCGACGCGGGCGATGCCGCGCGCGTCGGTTTCGACACCCCTCACTTGGGATGAACTCTCGCCCGGGCTCCGTTCAGACCATTTCACAGTCGGGAACTTGCTCCACCGGCTTTCGTCTCTTAGACGAGATCCTTGGGAAAGTTTCTTCAAGATTCGTCAGCAACTGCCGGAATTCCAACAAACCAAGCGACGGTAGAGAGCCTCCTCCGAAACTGTGGACACTTTCCGCCGGGCGGCCTAACCAAGTCTGGCTCGCCGCCCCCCTCGAAATGATGGACACCTCTGGTAAGCTCCTGAAGGAGAGGAAGTCCAACATCGAGTACTAGAGGATATTCTCTTGGTTCTCGACGGCGCCCCCAACCATCACTGCAGCGACCTCCTGCTTCCCGGCAATATCTCGCTGCTCTTCCTGCCGCCAAATCAATCACCTCATTCCCCTACATCCAAAAGTTATTCTGATGGGGATATGGTAATATGCCGTATTGATCCCGTATCGCTTGGCGAGCGCCCTCAGGCTCTCTTGACTATTTTGTATTGCTCGACGGACTGCCTCTGTCATGGTAGCGCAGCCGTGTAGAACTTGTCCCATAGCTCATCCTTTGATTCGTGCGATAAGAATGCACCATGAAAGCCTGGGATCAAACAAAGGCCTGACCCGGTCGCCGCAAGGCCTATCTCCTCTTTCCCAACCTGATTGGGTAATGCACAGGATTGTTTAAGGCAAACCCGTTGGGGCGATTGGCGTCCGAGAGTCACATGTGCCATTTTGAAAAGCGGCAGCAAGCAAATATGAAGGATTCCCTTTGCCAGAGCGGCGATCGAGTGAGACTGAAGGTTAGGCTTAGCGATGCGTAAAGTATCGAACAGGAATTTGCGGAGCAAGCCGCACGTGAGCCAGCCTATTCGAAAGAGATCCGTGCCCGAGGAGCACACCGAACGGTTCAATTATCGTCAGTTCAACGCGACTTTCGTCGAAATGGCGGTTCACCTCGGTTTTATCGGCTTCCTTGCCTACTGGACCTTCATTCTCATTAGTCCCTTTTTGCCGTTTATCGTCTGGAGCGTCGTGCTGACCGTCGCCCTTTACCCCGCATTCGATGCGTTGGCGGCCGTGCTCGGCGCAAGGCGAGGATTGGCGGCGGCGTTGATTACGATACTCGGGCTCTTGGTCGTCATCGGACCCGTAACCTGGCTGGGTCTCGGTCTGATCGATGGTTTGAAAACACTCGTTGAGCAGCTCGACTCGGGGAAATTGATTCCGCCGCCGTCGGAGAGCATAAAGTCTTGGCCTCTCATCGGGGAGCCACTTTACGATTATTGGGTGCTCGCATCGACCAATGTGCGAAGTGCGCTCACCCCCCTTCTCCCACAGCTGCAGCCGCTCGGCGAAATCTTGCTTGCCACGGTGAGCAGCGCGGGTACGGGAACGCTGAAATTCCTTATCTCCGTGATCATAGCGGGATTTTTGTTTGCTCCGGCACCGGTGCTGGTCGCCGCAACAAAGAGGCTCGCACGCCGGATCAACTTGACCCATGGCGAGAAATTCGTGGAACTCGCCGGCGCCACCATTCGCGCCGTGTCGCGCGGCGTGATCGGAATTGCCGTCTTGCAGGCGGTCATCGGGGGTATCGGAATGTCGTTGGCCGGGGTTCCAGCCGCAAGCCTCTTGACGCTCGCGATCTTGGTGCTTGGGATCATTCAAATTGGCCCGATGCTTATCGTGGCTCCACTCGTCGTGTGGAGCTGGACCACGATGACGACCGGCCATGCGCTGGCCTTAACAGCCTGCATGGCGACAGTCAGTTTCATCGATAATTTCCTAAAACCCTTCGTCCTGACACATGGCCTGGCAAGCCCGCGACTGGTGACATTTATCGGAGTCATTGGCGGCGTTCTTGCCTATGGTTTCGCCGGCCTGTTTGTCGGACCGGTCATTCTCGCGGTCGCCTGGGACCTTGCGATTGCTTGGATCCGCGAGAACGAGGCGGCAAGGAGGTAATGGCGGCCGGAGAGACTGTGCTGCGCCATCGGGTCGCCATTATCGGCAGTCGATGTCAGCCATTTCACGGAAAATTCCGGGTTCCGCTCGTCCCCGGGCCATCGGCGAAGCAGGAGCGATAGTGACTAGCGCGCGGGCGTTTCCCGCCCACCGCGGAGCCTATGGTTTTGCCTATCTCGCCAGGGGCTATTTCATGTGACGGACGATACCGGACAAGGCAGTCAAGCCATTTCATTGCCGCCACTTTCACCAGATGCCATGTCAGAACTGGCGAGATTAGCAGCAAAACCCGTCGCATCATTGAGACAGCGAAGGTCGAGCACGAGCGCGCCTTGCTTCGATCCGGCCGCTCACCGGAAACCGCAGCCGCCGGAGCGCCGCTGCGAGGCAGTCAAACGCGAGCCCGCCGCCCTGCCTTAAGGCGCGAGCACGAGACATCCCCACTCAGGACGGTGGACATGAGAAAACGCGTCCGAACCGGCCCGGCTGTCGCAATCGGCAATCGACTCAAGCTTCGCGGCCAAGCCCGGCCTCGCGCCATGTAAAATTTTTATATCCGATTGGACCGCAAACCCAGACTAACGTGAGCACACGGTTGGCGCAAGCCCGCCCATATATCGTCGCTCAGGCTACAAGGATCCAAGCAAGAGAAGGCAATGACAGCGACGGGAAGCAAGCGCGTGCTTGAACAAGGAGAGATCGCGCGCGACCAGGCGGCGCCGTCGTTCACGGATGCGGAGCTATTGACGAACGCGCTTGAATATTTTCGAGCCGGGCATCTCGCGGAGGCGGAAGCGGCCTATACTGAAATCCTCGCCCATGAGCCCGGTCACTTTATCTGCCTCCATCATCTGGGACTGATCGCGCATCAGCGCGGCGAGCATGCAGCAGCGGTGCGACTGATCGAACAGGCGCTGGCAGTCAAGCCCGATTACATCGAGGCCCTCTCCAATCTCGGCCCGATCCATCGCGCTCTCGGAAATACCGAAGCGGCTATAGCCGCGACGCGGCGCGCCATCACCCTCGCGCCAGACTTCGCGCAGGCCTATTCCAATCTCGGAAATGCGCTGGAGGACCTAGGGCTTCTCGACGCGGCGCTCGCCACCTATCAGCAGGCCGCTTCGCTCAATTCCGGTTTCGTCGAAGCCCATACGAACAGCGCCAATGTGTTGCGCAAGCTCTGCCGTTACGAGGAGGCGACCGCAGTCTGTGAACGCATCATCATGCATCGCCCAGATTCAGCCGATCCTTATTTCAGCCTCGGCAATATTTTGAAAGAACGAAACCAGCCGGGCAAAGCCGAACTGGCCTTCCGGAGAGCACTCGCATTGCGGCCTGATTTCGCCGAAACCTACATCAATCTTGGAAACGTCTTGCAAGGCGAGGAGGCTTTCGAAGAGGCTCTCGACAATTATCGTCAAGCCATTTCCCTTCGCCCGGATCTCGCCGAAGCGTATGTAAATATGGGGGCGGCACTGGAAAGCCTTGGCAGGCTTGAGGAGGCAATTAATTCCTATCACACTGCTGTTGAGCTCAATCCTAGGCTTCTTGCTGTTCGCGTTTGGCTTCATCACAAAAAGCGTTTCGTTTGTGACTGGAATGGGATTGAAGCCGAGGAAAGCGAACTTCGTGCCCTGATGACCTCGGCAAGCGAGCCGGTGCACCCTTTTCCGGTTCTCAGCATGAAACTAAAAGCGGATGAACATTTGTGCGTCGCACGTTCCTACGCAGCAAGTTTCGTGGCAACACCAATCGAGCACCGGCGGGAAGATTATGCGGGTGCCCGGAAACTCAGAATAGGCTATTTGTCGGCCGATTTCTGCCGTCATGCGACGGCGCTTCTTATGGCCGAACTTCTCGAGCGCCATGACAGGTCGTGTTTCGAAATCATTGCCTATTCGCATGGGGCCGACGACCGCAGCGAACTTGGCACGCGGCTGCGCAGCGCCTTTAACGAATTCATTGATATCCGGAAGATGACGGATGATGATGCAGCCAAGCGCATTAAAGCTGATAGAATTGATATTCTGGTTGAATTGAAGGGCTACACGAAAGGCGCCCGCACCGGGATTGCAGCCCGAAGGCCGGCTCCCGTACAGGTGAGCTTTATCGGTTTTCCAGGAACGATGGGAGCCAGTTTTATCGACTATGTGATCGCTGATCCCTTCGTGCTGCCGATGGACCGGCAGCCATCGTACAGCGAGAGAATAGTCCATCTTCCGAATTGCTATCAGCCTAACGACACCAAACGGCTCATTTCGAACACCACGCCGACGCGCGCCGAATGCGGCCTGCCGGAACAAGGATTCGTATTTTGCTCATTTAACAACACCTATAAGATCACGCCGGAGTTTTTCGAGATCTGGATGCGTCTCTTGACCGCAATCCCTAAGAGTGTGCTTTGGCTGTTGGATGCAAACGAGTTGGTCAAGGTCAATCTTCGTAGGGAAGCCGTCAAACGTGGTGTCGATCCCGGGCGCCTCGTTTTCGCGCTGAGACAATCATCTCCAGAGCATCTCGCCCGTCACAGGCTGGCCGATCTTTTTCTCGATACCCTGCCCTATAACGCACATACGACGGCGAGCGATGCCCTTTGGGCGGGCCTCCCTGTGCTAACCTGCGCTGGCGACTCCTTCGCCGGGCGTGTCGCTGGCAGTCTGCTGCTGGCCGTTGGCTTGCCGGAGCTTATTACCTATTCGTCCGCCGCTTATGAAGCCATGGCTCTCCGCCTTGCTCGAGACCCCGCGCTGTTGCAAGGCATCCGGCACAAGCTTCTTGGCAATCGGCTCACCGCGCCTCTTTTCGATATAGGGAGCTACACCCGTTACTTTGAGGCCGCACTGACTCAGATGTGGGAGGCTTGGGCGAACGGCCATGAACCGAAGAGTTTCGCAGTCCCCTCGTCTCTGCAAGGCAAAGCGCCGGTGCTCTCCCCTCCACCAATAGAAAGAATAGCCTACCTTGCATGTCCGCTCTGCCAAAGCCGCGATATTCCAGCAGTGCTTGGCGCTGATTGCTCAAAACATCCTATCTACCAGCCGGGACTCCCGCCTGTCATGAACTGGCACGAATGCCGGAGCTGCGGACATGTCTTCACAGAAGGCTTTTTCGACGCAAAAGCGGCATCGCTCGTTTTCTCCAAGACGCAGCCCAATCAGACGGTTGGCTACGATATGGAACGGCAGCGCCCGGTTTCAGCTCGCATCGTCGAACGTGTCGCGCGTTATGCTCAGGGGGGAAGCTGGCTGGATGTCGGTTTCGGGAATGGCTCGCTGCTTTTCACAACAGAAGAATGGGGCTACGTCCCTGTTGGGCTCGATCTCCGCAAGGACAATGTCCACGCGTTAAAGCAACTTGGCTACGAAGCACATTGCGTGACGATCGAAGAGCTTGATGACTCCCAGCGTTTCAATGTCGTCAGCATGGCTGATGTGCTCGAACATATGCCATTCCCGAAAGTGGGGCTTGCGGCCGCCCACAGATTATTGCGCACCGGTGGCATCCTTTTCCTGTCGATGCCCAATATGGAGAACATGGTCTGGCGGTTGTTACACGCCAATAAGGTCAATCCCTACTGGGGCGAAATCGAGCATTATCACAATTTTTCCCGCAAGCGGCTTTATGCGCTCCTGCAAGAACATGGGTTCGAGCCAGTCGAATACCATGTCAGCGAACGCTACCGTGTATGCATGGAGGTGCTCGCAATCAGACAAGGATGAAGGATAAGCGGCCAAAAGCTGCCAGTGCAGAAGCCAATAGTTGTAACGGAAAATACAGCGATCAACCCCTCTTTTCGTTTGTGGAAGACTTTACTTACTTATCTAGGCTCAGGACCCATTAATATCCTTGCGGTCTCGCGCACGGCCTGATTCATTGGCGGCGCGAGGAGGCGCCGCCATGGATGATTTGTTTTTGCTTTCCGAGGCGCAAATGCGCTGTATCGAGCCGTATTTTC
>DATJLX010000019.1:0-9866 GCA_035509135.1 Methylocella sp. | reverse complement strand
GGGGCAGTTGGCCGACAACCTTTGCGGCACAGGAAGGGCTTATTTTCGAAACGATGAAGGCCGATGTTTGCGGATGTTCATTGATAAGAAAGCCGGCGAACACGGATTCAGGGACGTTCGAAAGGCGATCCCACATCGCATGATTGGAATTGCCGGTGACATCGGACATGACGTCCGCGAGCTGCTCGGGAGGCAAAATACCGTCCAGCATTTGCTCGACCTCGTCGGGCGAACCCGACAGGTCAACGCCATTGGCGAACTGACCAGCGAATTCCTCGACGAGAGCCTCGAGCGTCGGGGCGGGCACCGTCCCAAGTTGCGCGATGGACCGCGTTATCCGTTTCAGCTCGTCGGCATCAAACTTCGTTAATAGCCGGGAGGCGAGCGGCTTTCCCATGCAAAGCAAGAGGGCAGCCGCCTTGTCTGGCCCCTTCAAGGCCCGCCCATTTGAGCCGCTTTTCGAAGCAACCGGAGTGGCCATCTTCTATGCTGCGTTTCTGGCCGGTCCGGCAATCTCTGTCAGCGAGACACCGAGCCGCGAATTGTCGTCCTCAACGACAACAATCTCGCCGCGTGCAATCATCCGCCCATTGACGATAATATCTACCGGTTCGCCGACACGGTGATCAAGCGGGATAACCGCGCCGCGCCCGAGCTTCAGAAGATTGGAAACCGGCATCATCGCCGACCCCAGGACGACCTGGAGGGACACGGGGATACGCAAGATCGTATCGAGATTTCGATAAGACTGAGATGCCGCCAGGCTCTCATCAATTTCTTGTGGTTCCGGGAAAGGTGCATCGCATTCAGACATGACAGTGGAGGCTCCTCTTCACGCTCTGTGATTTTTTCGGCTGGACGTAAATACCAGGCGTGGCGTTGACACGCGTGGTGCTATTTTCCGTGGCCTCGATGAAATTTGAGGCGGGATCAATGAGGCAGTATGTCATCAATGAGCTCCTGCTCTCGACTCACTAACTCCTGGATTCGGAGTGTATAGAAGCCATCGGCTTGACCGAGATCGCACCAGAAAAGATGCTCGGCGTTGCATTCGAGCTTGACCCGCGTTTTGGCCGTGGCTTCCAAATTCAGCACTTGTCCTATTTTCAAACCGGCAATATCCTCCAAGCTGAAGTGCCTCTCCTCGATGATCCCCCGGATTGCGATTTCGGCTTGGCTGATTTCGTTCTGTATCTGCCTTGACCAGCGTGGATCACGAACCGACACTTCAGCGGAAACGTCACGCACCAGGTCTTGCCGGACGGAGTTCAGCGCCGACTGCGGAATAAGAACAAAGAGATTGCCCTCGCGCCCCAGAATCCGGAGCTTCAGTCTTGCTCTGACACCAAAGGCGGTGCGCGGCGCTATGGCGACGAAATCAAGCCTTGTTTCGACACGGTCCAATTTGAAAACTGTTTCGCATACGCTCGCGAATGAATTTTGCAGCGCCTGAGCAAACAGATCGAAGGCTTTCTTGGCGAGCCGCAGTTCAATGTTCGAGAATTGGCGTTTCTCGATGAGGGATGTTTCGCTGCCATCCCCGCCAAACAAAGCCTCCACCAACGAAAAAACGAAATCATGTTCAAGCCCTATCAGCAAACGTGAGTCCCAGGCTTGAACGTGGATGATCCCGAACACGGCATTGCCGTCGTAGCTATCGAGAACATCCGCGATCCGCTCGGTGACGACGGATTCGACCAGGAACAATGCCGGGGAAGCGGACAATTGCCGCAAGCCTTCAGAACACTGGGCCGCCATGCGCTCGAAAATAACATGCAGCAGCGGCATGCGATCGACGGAGATTCCCGCACCATCGAGCAGCATTTCGCGAGCCTTCATCACCATAAGATCGTGGGTGCCAGTATCGTGCATCTTCCGTCACGCCGCTTGCTGTTCAATTCCTGAGCCACCCGAAACCGTCTCGTTCTCGACCATGTCGATCGAAGGCCGGTCTTTCGATGAGATGGTTTTCCGGCCATGCTCGAGAGCTATTTGAGGCATGGCACCATTCATGAAAGCCAAAAGTGTCTGCTTGACGATGATATAGAGGCGGCAACCCTGCTCGCGGGTCGATTTGATCTTTTGCGCGATTGGCTGCAGCAAGGCATAGGACATAAATATACCGGCGAAGGTGCCAACGAGCGCCGCTCCTATGAGGTGACCAAGAATTTCCGGGGCTTCATCGAGAGCGCCCATTGCTTTGATCACACCGAGCACGGCGGCGACGATCCCAAGCGCCGGCAAGCCATCGCTGACTGACATCAAGGCCTGATAAGACTTCAATTTGTCCCTTGTGACGGTTTGAATCTCCTCGTCCATCAAGGCTTCGATTTCGTGAGTGCGGGCATTTCCGATGATGATCAGCCGGCAATAATCGCAGATGAAATGTGTCAGATCCTTATCGGCCAGAACGCCGGGAAAGCTCTTGAAAATTGTCGATTCGTTCGGGTTATCGACATGTTGCTCGAGCTCGTTGCGGCCCTTGCCGCGCAATTCGCGCATCAAGGTGTAGAGAACGCCAAGAACGTCGAGATAATGGCGTTGTGACGGCGTACGGTCGAGGATCGCCTCCATCATGGCACGGCCCGTGTCTTTGATCGTCGACATTGGGTTTGCGATAATGAATGTGCCGAGCGAAGCCCCGCCGATGATGATAAATTCCCAAGGCTGGAAAATAACGGAAAGATGGCCACCCATCGCGGCGAATCCGCCGAGAATGCAGCCGAGGGCAATGACCATTCCAATTACAAACCCCACGCGATCCGCTCCTGCCCGTAAAATCGATGAATCGTTAAATGGCAGGCCTTGCTCCAAACTGAATTGGAACGCTCAATTGATAGCAAACACACGAAATAGATCGTGCCCGTGAGCAATACGATTCGCTGGCCTTTCGCGGATGGCCAAAAAGTGCATGCGCCAAGGATGATGCATCGAATTGACGCCACATCGGCAAGGCCCCGGCAAGCTTTGATGGCGAATGTTCTTAAACGCAGCAAAAGCACGGGCCCATGCTCACAGCCACTCTCTATTACAATGCCATCACAAAAGATTATTCAAAAACCTTGGCCGCGACCGCGGCCGAACCGGCGGTGTCCCAGCAAACGAATTATTTTCTCGCCAACATCGGTAAAGTGAAAACCGTTGGTGATCTCGTCAACAACAGCAAACTCTACACCTATGTCATGACTGCCTTCGGGCTGAGCGACATGATGAATGCGAAGGGCCTGATCACCCAAGTCCTCAAGGGCGGTGTGTCGAACCCCAAAAGCCTCGCCAACACATTGAACGATCCCCGTTATTTGGCGCTCGCCTCGGCGTTCAACTTCGCGGCGAACGGTACGAGCACCACGAGCTCGGCGGCACTTCAACAAACCACGGTCAACAACTATATCGAGCAGACCCTCGAAACCAATGTTGGCCAGCAAAACCAGGGCACGCAAGAAGCGCTGTACTTCCAGCGCATGGCCCCCAGTATCACGAGCGCCTACAGCATCCTCGGCAACAAAACGCTCCTGAGCGTGGTCCAGACGGCGCTCGGATTGCCGGTTTCCATGTCGGAAGAGAACATCGACGTGCAAGCCAAGATGATCACCAGCCAACTGAATATCGCGGATTTGCAAAATCCGGCCAAGCTGCAAAAATTTATCGAACGTTTCACCGCGACGTATGATTCTCAAAATACCGCGGCGGCGCCAACGACACCGCTCACCCCGCTGTTTGACAGTTCCAATACGGTCGGCATCAATTCGAGCTTGCTTCTAAGTCTCGCGAATCTCAAACTTGGAGGCTCTTGATTATGCAATCTGGGCTTTACGTCGCCCTCTCCGCCCAAGTTTCGCTCGACCGGCGGTTGACGACCATCGCGACCAATATCGCCAATCAGAGCACGCCTGGCTACAGGGCCGAGGAAGTAGACTTTAAGACACTCGTTTCGCGAACGGGCGATACTCCGGTCGCTTATGTATCGCAAGGCGAAACACATATCTCCCGCGAGCCGGGCGTCGCCATCAAGACCGAGAATCCGCTCGATGTCGCCGTCCAGGGCGACTGCTGGCTCGCGCTGCAGACACCCGCCGGCACGGTGTACACGCGCGATGGGCGCATGCGCATGCAGCCCAATGGCGCGCTGCAGAGCGTCGACGGTTATCCGGTTCTCGATGCCGGCAACAGCCCTATCTTGCTCGATCCGAGCGCCGGTCCCGTCATCATCGCCGCCGATGGCATGATCACGCAGAATGGCCTGCAGATCGGCGCCATAGGTCTTTTCAATCTCGACAGCAGCGCGAAACTCAAGCGCTTCGACAATTCCAGCGTCGTCTCCAGCAAACCTGCAATACCCGTCCTCGATTTCACCCAAAACGGCGTCTCGCAAGGCTTTATCGAAGGGGCTGATGTCAACCCGCTTATGGAGATGGAAAAATTGATCATGCTCTCAAGGACATTCGAAAACATCACCTCGGCGATCGAAGGGTCCGAGTCCTCGCTCAAGGATGCGATCAAGATTCTCGGCGGCTCGGCGTGAGCCAGCACGCTCTCGCCCAACTCGAACGGTGTGTGAAAGAGGCCCAGGACGAACTCGGACAGATCCGCATTTCCGGCTCGATCAAAGAAGTGACACCAGCCTATGCTCGCGTCGCAGGCTTGTCGCGCTTCTTGAAACTTGGAGAATGCGTTTCTTTCTTGACAGATGGCCTGACCCAACTCGCGGAAGTCGTGCGCATCGACGAGCAAGGGGCGACGGTCAAGACTTTCGACACCGTGGCCCTTGCACGCCTTGGCGAGAGAGTCTATCGCGCCGATGTTCTGCGCATCTTTCCCGATCACGGCTGGAAAGGGCGGGTGATCAATGCCCTCGGTGTCCCGATCGATGCGGCGGGCCCGCTGCCTCTTGGCAAAAAAGCGGTACCATTCGATGCGCCACCGCCACCAGCCATGCTCCGCGCCCGCGTTCGCAACCCATTGAAAACGGGGGTGAGGGTCATTGATCTGTTCACCCCTGTCTGCGCGGGCCAGCGCATCGGCATTTTCGCAGGTTCCGGCGTCGGGAAATCGACGCTTCTGGCCATGCTTGCCGGATCGCGGGATTTCGACACGGTGGTCATCGCGCTGGTCGGTGAGCGCGGCCGCGAAGTGCGCGAATTCCTCGACGATGCCTTGGCGCTCAACCGTTCGCTCGCGGTTGCCGTCGTGGCGACAGGCGATGAAAGCCCAGTCATGCGGCGCCTTGCGCCAAAAACGGCGATGAGCATTGCGGAATTTTTTCGTGATCAAGGACAGTCCGTGCTTTTGATCATCGATTCGATCACCCGCTTCGCCCATGCGGCGCGCGATGTCGCAATGGCGGCCGGCGAGTTCGCGGTGGCACGCGGCTATACCCCGAGCGTCTTCAGCGATCTACCAAAACTACTCGAAAGAGCTGGACCGGGAGAAGAAGGAAAAGGCACGATTACCGGAATTTTTTCAGTTCTCGTCGATGGCGACGACCTCAACGACCCCGTCGCCGACGCCATCCGCGGCACGCTCGATGGCCATATCGTCCTTGACCGCGCCATCGCCGATCAAGGACGTTTCCCCGCCGTCAATGTTCTCACCTCGATCTCGCGCCTGGCGCAGACGGCGTGGACGGCCGAGCAAAACAGCCTTGTCGGCAAGCTTCGCGCCTTGATCGCACGTTTCGAAGACACGCGCGATTTGCGTCTCATGGGGGGCTATCGGGAAGGGACGGACGCGGACCTCGACAAGGCTGTGACCCTCGTCCCCAAAATCTATGAAGCGATCACGCAATCCCCGCGCTCCGGTCCAAGCAAGGACGCGTTTCGCGAGCTTACCGAATTCTTGGCACCGAAGTGACCCCTCACTCTTCCGTCCGCCGCCGCAAGACCCTCCGGGGCCAAATACGCAAGGCGGCAACGTCCGGTGGACTTGCCTGAATTGTTCAAGAATTTGATCTTCGAGCGGCCCTTTGTTGCTCCCGCTCAGCCAATGCCACTACTTGTCGCCGGCGCCAGCGGCGCTATGATCGTTCTCATTCGAAAGTTCTATGATCATTCTCATTCGAGAACAGGGCATAACCATGACTCGTTATATTTGCGATGCACCAAGAGACGTACGACGCCGCAGTTTCATCGCCCGCACCGCCGTTGCCGCGGCAGGCGCCGCCGCGGCCGCCGCGCTTCCAGCGCGGACCATCGAAGCCGCCGCCAAGGCTGAGAAGACCAAATTCATGGAAGAAGCGACGCGGCTTGCCATCGAGTCGGTCGAGAAAGGCTGGGGCGGTCCGTTCGGTGCCGTGATCGTGAAAAATGGCGAGATCATCGGGCGAGGGCAGAACCGCGTCCTTCTCACCGGATGTCCGGTGTTCCATGCCGAGGTCACGGCGATCATTGACGCCTCGAACCGCCTCAGCCCCAAGGCATTGCTTGGCAGCGATTACGGGACAGGCACCATGCTCGAAATGATCCCCCGCGAGGCAGGCTCTCCCGATTCGGTGCCGGAACGCGCGCGCATGCTGAAAGGCTGCGAAATCTACATCAATGGCGCCCCGTGTCCGATGTGCATGAGCGCCATCTATTGGTCACGCATCGACCATGTCTATTTCGCGGCAAGCTTGAAGGATACGAGTGAAATCGGTTTTGATGATGCCTATCAATATGCGGACTTCGCGCTGCCCTGGGATCAGCGCCGCATGGCCGTGACGCCGGACTTTGAGCGGGACACCGGCCTGAAGGCCTACCACGCCTGGATGAGCAAAAAGGATCGTCACCCTTATTGAGCTGAAGTCGCGGGTCGGCTCCTCGACCCGAACTGGGACAGGCGGCCCGCGTCTCAATCTCACTCCGCGCGTGCCTAAGAACATAGCGAAATTTGCCTAATAATTAGACAGCAGCTGACTTCATGACCAGGCCATTGCTGTAAAGCGATCGAGACGAGCATCCAGAAAAATTACAGCCCTTCGAGAATGGATCCTGCGTCAAACCCAAACAGGCAGAAAATCTCCAATGCGCCACTGCCTGGCAAGCGCACAGTTGCCAAAATTGGACCGTGAACGTCGCAGATTTCCAACGTCCGCACAAGCTGAGGTTTGCGAGATTCGGCCGCGTTGACGCTTGGATGACAATCGCATGGCACAACTCTTGATAAATCCTTTTTCCATCCGCGGTGTTCCGGCACACCAAGGGCGAGACTAAGTCTGCGCTTTAACCAAGACGCTCTTTGGGAGCCATCCCATGAAACTCGTCGTCGCCATCATCCAGCCATTCAAACTCGAAGATGTCCGGGATGCGTTGACGCAAGCGGGCGTCGCCGGCATGACCGTCACCGAGGTCAAGGGATTCGGCCATCAGAAGGGCCATACCGAGATCTATCGCGGCGCCGAATATGCGGTGAGCTTTATTCCAAAGATCAAGGTCGAAGTCGCGGTTCCCTCGCCACTCGTCGGCAATGTCGTCGACGCACTCTTGAAGTCCGCGCGCACGGGCCAGATCGGTGACGGCAAGATATTCGTCGTGGGGATTGATCGTACCGTTCGGATTCGCACCGGTGAGACAGATGACGCTGCATTGTAGGAAGAAGGTTTGATCGTTAGCTTGGGAGGAATTAGACGATGATGTCCTTTAGGATTACGCATAGGACGTTCGAGTTTCTCGCCTACGGCCTCTTCATCACTGTATTGGTTGCACTGTTCTTAATCGAACCCTCCTTGGCGCAGGAGACGGCCCCGCCACCGCCGCCATGCGACGCCAAGATCTTGACGGCATGCACGCCCAATTCCGGCGATACGGCCTGGATGCTCGCCTCGGTGGCGCTCGTTCTGATGATGACCGTTCCGGGCCTGGGACTCTTCTATGGCGGGATGGTTCGCAAGAAGAACGTCGCCGACACCGTCATGACAAGCTTCGCCGTGACCTGTCTTGTTACCGTGCTTTACTCCATCCTGACCTATAGCTTGTCTTTTCGCGCCGGCACCCCTTTTATCGGCGGTTTGGATCGCGCTTTCTTGCAAGGCATTTTGAGTGATATCGAGGTGGGCGTCGGCAACCCCAATCCGCTCGCGCCGACGATTCCCGAGACCGTCTATCTGTGTTTCCAGATGACGTTCGCAATCATCACACCCGCTCTGATCGCGGGGGCCTTCGCCGAGCGGATGAAATTCTCGGCAATGCTGTGGTTCATCGGGCTGTGGGTGATTTTCGTTTACGCGCCGATCGCGCATTGGGTCTGGGGACCCGACGGATTTCTGAACAGCGCGAATGACGCCGCGCGCGTCAAAGTCCTTGACTTCGCTGGCGGCACGGTGGTTCACGTAAATTCGGGCGTCGCCGGCTTGATGTGCGCCCTGATGCTCGGCAAGCGCAAAGATACCGGCCCGGCCCATAATGTCGTCCTCACCTTCATCGGCGCCTCGCTGTTGTGGGTCGGCTGGTTCGGCTTTAACGCCGGTTCGGCGGTCACCGCGGGAATGCAGGCGGGCATGGCAATGACGGTCACCCAAATCGCCACTGCCGTGGCGGCCCTCACCTGGATGTTTTTCGAATGGGCTCATCGCCGCAAGCCGACCCTCGTGGGCATCTGCTCGGGCGCGGTGGCTGGTCTCGTTGCCATCACGCCGGCGTCGGGTTTCGTCGGTCCAGTGGGGTCTATGGTTATTGGCGTCGCGGTGGGCATCATATGTTATGCCGCAGTCACATGGCTCAAAGCGCTGTTTGGCTATGACGACGCGCTCGATTGCTTCGGCGTCCATGCGATCGGCGGCGCGACCGGCGCCATCTTGACCGGAGTCTTCGCGATCGAGGCATATGGCGGGACACCGGGGCTCCTCGAGGGCCATCCCCGTCAGGTGCTGAACCAGCTTATCGGCGTCATTATCGTGGCCACCTATGATGCCATTGTTTCCTTGATCATCCTGAAAATCATCGACAGCTATCTCGGCTTGAGAGTGAGCAGAGATGTGGAAATGGAGGGGCTCGACTTGACGCTTCATGGAGAAGCCGTTCAGTGAGGCGGGTTGCCCCAACTTGGGCAAATTGTCACCCGGGCACCGGCCGGATCAGGCCACTCGCGGCTTGAGCCGGCGGCGACGAGGTCTATCCCTTCCAGAATCGCGAGGGAGATCCGTGGTCTATCTGCAAGGGGATCTCAATCGCCACATGTCGCCGCTTTCAAACCTCCGAATGGCGCGTCGCCAGCCAATAAACGGATCTTGATCACGATCCGATGCAACAAATCCTCGCTGGAAGCGCTTTTTCCTGCTATGATTTCTTAAGCTGAAATCGCCCGGACTTTACAGGCTTGAATCCCGTCTTTCCGGAGGAGGGCTCCTGGGTCTATGGCTGGGAGAGGATGGCTTGGAGAGGAATGTGACAAGATTGCAAAACTTTCATATGATTGAAATGGCAAGGTAACATAGATATCACCATGTTGATGGTCGAGCCGAGAACACAGCGTTCAGATTTTATTATGCCAGCGTCAGTCAACGGCTAGATCAGCTGTTGCTGTTTGCGCAGATTGGATCTCAAATGACTATTTTGGCCATGAATTCGGAAGTCTGCGACCCGAATGCCGAGGAAGAGCGCATACTCGCTTCCTTCACCCGGCGCTTGATCGATATCGCCGCCGCCGCCGGAGCGCGGGGATCTGACTCCTCTCCGACCGCCGTGCTCAATGCGATGCGGCTGCCCGCGATCGCCCTCGACCAGCACGGTTTTGTCGCCGAGGTGAACGCTGCTGCCGAAGGCGTTTTCGACAACAATATCATGATCAAGGAGCGGCGGCTGTTGGTGCGTGATGCGGCCGCCCGGACGCAACTCAAACAGGCCATCGATCGATTGAACGACCTGCCCCGTCTTGAGGCTCTGCCTCTGGAGCCG
>DATJLX010000018.1:0-12093 GCA_035509135.1 Methylocella sp. | reverse complement strand
CGGCTCCAGAGGCAGAGCCTCAAGACGGGGCAGGTCGTTCAATCGATCGATGGCCTGTTTGAGTTGCGTCCGGGCGGCCGCATCACGCACCAACAGCCGCCGCTCCTTGATCATGATATTGTTGTCGAAAACGCCTTCGGCCGCAGCGTTCACCTCGGCGACAAAACCGTGCTGGTCGAGGGCAATCGCGGGCAGCCGCATCGCATTGAGCGCGGCGGTCGGGGAGGAGCCTGTTCCGCGCCCTCCAGCGGCGGCGGCGATCTCAATCAAGCGCCGGGTGAAGGAAGCGAGTATGCGCTCTTCCTCGGCACGCAAGTTGCCAATTTCTGAGTCCATATCCAAAATTGTCATTTTCCACCCGGAATTCGGCTGCTTTTAATTCAGGACAAAAGGGCGTGGTGCCCAGGACTATTATTCTTCATTGCAAAAACGGGTCTCTCAGATCAAAATTGATTCCGATCGACACCCATTTTCTGATAAAGAACACGCTGACGAATAACAAGTACAATCATTTGTATAGCTATAGGCTCCTTTCTGGAATGTGAGAGAAATGGCTAAGAAGCAGAAGGGGCGCCGCGGACAGCGCAGAGGGAAAAATATTAGTATATTGTTTTAATAGAATTTTCCGCATTTTAGCGCCAATTTCCAAGTCAATTCGAATGGCTTCCAACATAACATTCATTCCCTCGAGGATAGGTAATTAAATATTGATAATAATAGAAAATCGATTGCTCAGTACCGAGAGTTCTCTTAACTGTAAATCATATGATCGTCGATATTGCAATATCCCCATTTTTGTAAAGCTTTAGTTTCCTGTAAATCTATTGTGTCCCAACCATTACAGCTAAGCTGTTCCTGCCATGAGTCGATAAAGGTGGAAAGCAACGCTTGCGCCACGCTCTATTGTCCGACTAGGTTCATAGGGTTGAGCGGAGGCGAGGGTTGGCGGACGGATGAACAAAAGCTTACGCCGATTGGTACCGGCGATTGAGCGGGAAGGAGACAAGCCCATGATTTCCATAACCTTTCCAGATGGCGCTTCGCGCGCATTCGAGGCCGGCGTAAGCGGATTGGCAATCGCCAAGAGCCTTTCGCCTTCACTCGCCAAACGAGCTGTCGCCATGGTGCTCGACGGAAGTTTGCGCGACCTCGCCGATTCCTTGACGAGCGACGCCAGAATTGAGTTCGTTACCCGCGACGATCCAAGAGCGCTCGAACTCATCCGCCACGATGCCGCGCATGTCCTCGCCGAGGCGGTGCAGACGCTCTTTCCGGGCACCCAGGTCACGATTGGTCCGGTCATCGAAAATGGCTTTTATTATGATTTCTATCGCCCAGAGCCTTTTTCGCCGGAGGATTTCCCCGCCATTGAAAAAAAAATGGCCGAGATCATCGCCCGCGACACCCCCTTCTCGAAGGAGATCTGGACCAGGGAACAGGCCAGGGCTTGGTTTGAGACGCATGGCGAGGCCTTCAAGGTCGAACTCGTGGATGCGATTCCCGACAGCGAAGATCTGAAAGTCTACAAGCAGGGCGACTGGCTCGATCTTTGTCGCGGTCCTCACATGACGTCGACTGGCAAGATCGGCGATGCCTTCAAATTGATGAAGGTCGCTGGCGCTTATTGGCGCGGCGATTCGACGAAGCCCATGCTGCAGCGCATCTACGCGACGGCCTTCGCCACAAGGCAAGATCTCGCGGCCTATCTCCATCAGCTCGAGGAGGCCGAGCGTCGCGATCATCGCCGCCTCGGGCGGGAAATGGATTTGTTCCATTTTCAGGAAGAAGGGCCAGGCACGGTTTTCTGGCATCCCAAGGGCTGGACCCTGTTTCAGACCCTCATTGCCTATATGCGGCGGCGACAGAATGAGCTCGGCTATATCGAGGTGAACACGCCGCAGGTGCTCGACCGCACGCTTTGGGAAACGTCCGGTCATTGGCAGACGTTTCGCGAGAATATGTTCATCACTCAGACCGAGGACAAACGGGTCTTCGCCCTGAAACCGATGAATTGCCCAGGCCATGTGCAGATCTTCAAGAATGGCCTCAAATCCTATCGCGATCTGCCCATGAAGATCGCCGAGTTCGGAATCGTTCACCGTTATGAGCCCTCGGGTGCCATTCATGGCGTCATGCGGGTGCGCGCCTTTACCCAGGACGACGCCCATATTTTTTGCACCGAGGATCAGATCATGGATGAGAGCCTGAAGGTCAATGACCTCATCCTCTCCATTTACAAGGACTTTGGATTCGACGACATTGTCATCAAATTGTCGACGCGGCCAGACAAGCGTGTTGGCTCCGACGAGGCTTGGGACCGCGCCGAGGCGGCCTTGTTCCGTATTCTTGAGACGCTCGCCAAGCGCGGCGCCAAGACTGCCGTCAATCCGGGCGAGGGGGCTTTCTACGGCCCCAAGCTCGAATATACCTTGCGCGATGCCATCGGGCGCGAATGGCAGTGCGGCACGACGCAAGTCGATTTCAACCTGCCGGGCCGTTTCGGCGCCTTCTATATCGGACAAGACAGCGAGAAGAAGACACCTGTGATGATCCATCGCGCCGTCTTTGGCTCGCTCGAACGTTTCACTGGCATCCTCATCGAGCATTTCGCCGGGCATCTGCCCTTGTGGCTGTCGCCCTTGCAGATTGTTGTGGCGACGATCACCCAGGAGGCCGATGATTACGCCTATGAAGTGATAACGATGGCGCGCAAGCTCGGGCTTCATGTCGAGGGTGATCTGCGCAACGAAAAGATCACCTATAAAGTGCGGGAGCATTCGCTTGCCAAGGTGCCGGTCCTCCTCGTCGTTGGCAAGAAGGAAGCCGCCGGGCGCACCGTCTCGATCCGCCGTCTTGGCACCCAGGATCAGACATCGATGGGGCTCGACGACGCCTTGAAATGGCTTGCTGGTGAGGCAACACCGCCGGATGTGAAGCCGGCGGGATAGGCCACATCGCGGCGCCGCGCGGTGCAGCCCTCAGAACGACACGCAAGCCGGTGCCCCGTCCACGCGCAGCACGCTGTCTTGCCCGAAGCGGGTCTTGTAAGCGGTGCGGATCGCCTCAATGCGCGTGTCTCCGCCGGCCTCTGGCGCATACCAGATCAGCAACAGGCGGGACGTCTCCTTGACAAGGATGCCCGAGGCGTCACGCCATTGGCCATAGCCCGTGAGCACCGTCAGCCCAGCGGGGAAGCGAGGGGTCCCCTCGGCTGCCAGAAATGCCCCCCATTCTTCGTCGCTGATCGGGCTCATGTTCTTGCGCTGGCTGCCAAACATGAGTTCGATCTTGGCCAAGGGCCGCGCCGGTGGGCGGCAGACAAGCGCGGCGCTGCCCGGGGCCGACATCCTCCCGCCATAGGCGCCGATCAGCCCAGCGGCCACGATAAGCAAAAAGGGGGAGACAACGGCGGCGCGCATGTCATGAGCCTCGATCAAAAAGAAGCACTTTCTTCAAATGTGTCGCCGTCATGAAGGGGATGCCGGGCCAGAGGTTCGCGCATCGCCGAGCGCCCTCGCCAATACGACAAATCCGCTGATATCGAGTTCTTCCGCCCGCAAGGTGGGTGCGATGCCGGTTCTCGCGAGCAAAGTTGCGGCATCGCCGCCCGCAAGCGCTTTCAGCGATTGCCGCAGCATCTTGCGCCTTTGGCCAAAAGCCGCTTGCGTCACTTCCGCCAAAAGCCGCGCATCGCAGGGCAGGGGGGCTTTCCGGGGAACAAGTTCGACCAATGCGGAGGTCACCTTCGGTGGCGGTGTGAACGCCGAAGCCGCGACATCAAAAAGAATGCGCGTCGCGCAGCGCCAATTGCAGAGGACAGCAAGACGCCCATAGGCCGCGCGCTCCGCGGGGCTCGCGACAATCCGCTCCGCTACTTCACGCTGGAACATCAAGGTGAGCCGGTCGAACCAGGGGGGCCAAGGCTCGCTTTCGAGCCAGCCGGCAAGCAGCGCCGTGGCGATGTTATAGGGCAGATTGGCGCAAACACGCACGGGACTCGCACCGCCAATAAGCTTGACCGGATCAACTTCCAGCGCATCACCTTCGATGATATCAAGCCGGCCGGGATAATGATGTGCGATCTCGGTGAGCGCCGCGAGACAGCGGGCATCGCGCTCGACCGCGATGACTTTCCGGGCGCCCTCGGCGAGCAAGGCCCTTGTCAGGCCGCCAGGGCCTGGGCCAATTTCAAGGATCGTCGCATTGGTCAGCGGTGCCGCGGCCCGCGCGATGCGGCGGGTCAGATTGAGATCGAAGAGAAAGTTCTGGCCGAGCGATTTCTTGGCAAGGAGCCCGTGCGCGGCGGCGACCTCGCGCAGTGGCGGCAGACCGTCGATCTGAGCGCCTTCGGTCAATCGCGGTCCGGTCTTTCGCATAACGTGGATGATCGCGAAAACAGGCGAAGGGACCTCACCGCGCAGTCTTGCGCGTTTGAGCGGGGCGGGCGCGGCGGGCAAGCTTACCCGCCAGGCGCATGGAAGCGATCAGGCTCGCCGGATCGGCTATTCCTTTCCCGGCGATGTCGAAGGCCGTCCCGTGATCGGGAGAGGTGCGGATCAAGGGCAGGCCCAAGGTCACATTGACCGCGCTCTCGAAGGCTATGGTTTTCACTGGGATCAACGCCTGATCATGATACATCGCGATAACGGCGTCATAGTGCTTGCGGGCGCTCGGGCGAAACAAAGTATCCGCCGCGTGGGGGCCGCTCACCGTGACGCCAGCGGCCGCGAGGTCCGTGAGAGCCGGCGCGATGATCTCAATTTCCTCGCGTCCCATTGTGCCGCCTTCGCCGGCGTGAGGGTTGAGGCCGGTGAACGCCAAACGCGGTTTTTTGATGCCGAAGCGCGATGCGAGTTCCCTCGCGGCAATCAAGCCTGTTTCAACAAGGAGATCGCGCGTCAACAGCGCAGGAACGCGCCTCAGCGGAACATGGATGGTTGCCGGAATGACGGCGAATTGCGGCGACCAGATCAGCATCACCGCCCGCCCGGTTTCGCCGAAATAGCGTTCCGACAATTCTGCCAAATACTCGGTATGGCCTGGATAGCGAAAGCTTGCGCGATAGAAGAGTTCCTTGGCGATCGGATTGGTGACGACGGCGGACGCCTCTCCAGCCTGGACAAGACGCACGCATGTATCAATTGAAGCGATCGTCGCGGCGGCGTCCCGGACGTCCGGCATGCCAAGCTTTCCAGCGACAGAATTTTGGGAGTCGAACACCGGCAGCGCATGGCGAAACACAGCCGCGGCCTCGGCGCCAGCAACGATCTTGATGGGAACCTTCATGCCCAAGTCCCGCGCCACGGCCGCGAGATGATCCGGATCGGTGACCACGAGGAAAGGCGGCGCGCCGGGATCGTCATGGGTCTTGAGCCAGGCCTTCAAGGTGAGTTCCGGTCCGATGCCGGATGGATCGCCTTGTGACAAAACCAAAGGTGCCGTAAGGGCTGGCAGCGATTGCGCCATTAATACCTCGCCATTCGAATGCATCTCCAATCACAGAGGAATTAAAAGATATCGGCCAAATTCCAACGGTATGAGCATGTCCCGATCGAAACGATTCATCAACTATTTCGTTTCTGACATGCTCTGATGGTTCACGATCACGGCTTTCGCCCGCAAGTCCTTGAGACGGCGTTCGCTGTCGGCTTCAATATGGGCGGCGAGAATCCTTTGCGAGATTGCGGCCCGCGCCGCGCTGTCGTCCTTGGCGGCGCCCTTGGAACAGACCGCGATCATTTCAAACCCCTCCATCGAACGTTGTGGCGGCGTGAGATGTCCGGTCGGGGTCTTTTCGAGCAATTGCCGGAGCGACTCGTTGATTTCGATCGAGGTTTTGATCAAAGGATCGCGAACAGTTACGTCGTTCATGGCTTGGGCCTTCGAAAGACCACTCTCGCAATCGTTGAATTGCGCGCGCAATTCCTCGGCCGCATGGGCTCGCTCCGTCACTATTGCGACCGTCGCCGAGCGGGGTATCGCGAAAATAATCTCGCGTATCGTATATTGCGTGCCAGAAGCCGCCTTGCCGCCTTCCTTCGCGAGTTCGGCGCGGACCTCTTGTTCGCTGGCTTCGACGCCTTTGTTCAAGGCTTGCACCAGGACGTAGAAGGCCATATCGGCGCTGAAATGAGCCTTGAAGTGATCCGGCGTCACACCGGCGTGTTCAAATGCCGCAACCATGGCTTCCGGGGCCATTTTCATCCCTTGCGCGACCTTGACGATTTGCTGCGTAACGTCACTATCCCTTGGATTGATGCCAAACTTATTGGCTTCCTGGCTTTCGAGGTGGTCGGCGAAAAGACTTTCGATCGCGGCCTCGCGTGTCGCGGGTTTGTGCATGACGTGCAGCATTTTCATCCGTTCGTCGATATCGATGTTCGTGATCGGATCGCCGTTGATGCTGGCGATGATTTCCTGAGCGAAGGCGGGGGTGCCGGTCGCCGCCATGAAAGAGGCGCAGGCGGCAGCCAGCCAAAGACTTACGCGCATAGAAGCGACGCGCGCGCTCCTCATCCTCCGCGCATCGTTTTTTATCTGCATGATCTCATTCTCTCCCTTGCGTGTCTCAGAGAAACCCGGTCCGACAAGCTGGAACTCAATATTTTGTTATGGGGGCGCTGCTAGAAGCTGCGCCATTGGTGACACCATCGAGCGAAGATGTGTTGAGGAAGGTCTGGTTAAACTTCGCTTCGCCCAAGGTGCGCAGTTGCAGGGTCAGCAGCACGGTTTGATTGCGGACCAGCGAGCCGCTCCCGTAATCTTGATAAATCGAGCTGTAATTGATCGAAAAGGTGGTGCAATCGTCCTGATAACCACCGCCGACCCCGAAGGCCGCGGGCGTGAAGGGCCCGGGACTGGTATAGCCGATCACGTAAGGGGGATAATACTGACGGCTCATGTCAAAGGTGATGTTGCCTTGCGCGAAGTAATTTTCGCTGATCTTGTAGCGAGAGGAAAGCGAGAGACCTTCGCGGCGAACGTCATAGCCGATGACGGGTTGCGACGCATAATCGGCAAATTGAACGGAGCCCGTCAGCGCCCCGAAATTGTAATTCAACGCGACGTCGAGGCGCTTAAGATCGAGCGTGCTGACATCGAAACGCGCTTTGGTGATCACGGAAAAAATCGGGTTTGGCGCGACCGTCAGCGAGGTGACATAGTCGGAGAGTCGCGTGTCGAGGCCCGAGCTTAGCCCGACATTGGCGGCGTCCGGAGTCGCATAGGCATTCGTTCCGGCGACCTGGTAGGACTGGCCGCCCATGAGGTTGATATAGCCGCCCTTGTTGAAATTCACGGTGAACTGAGCCCCGTAATTCGCCCGGGTTCCGGTTTCAAACCGGTCATAGCCCGAGAACTTGCTCCAGTCGAATAAGTTGGACGTGTCAAACACGAGGCTCTGCGCATCCAAGTTGACAAGCGAATTCGAGCCGATTTGCTGATTGGGACGCACGATGATCTGGCCGATGGGTTCGAAGACCATCGAGGCAAAACTCGTATTTTCGACGAAAGGATAGCGGTACTCAAGCCCGGCGCCCGGGATGAACGCGCCAAAAAAGCTCGGTTCGTTGTAGCCGAGAAAATTCTGCTGCGAGGCATTGAAATAGGTTGAAGAGCCATAGACCGACGAGAAGGTGTAGGTATTTGTCGTATTGAGATCGAGCCATTCGCCGTTCACGCGAGCGAAGGCGAAGGGTGTAAAGACTTCGCCGATCGGATCGATGACTTTGCGCTGCCAGGATGCCTCCGACGTGACGCGCGTATAATCGCCGCCAATTCCCCGCAGAAGACACGTGCCGGCGACCGTTCCTGGCACATAATTGGTGCAAACGTCGTAAAGACCGTAGGCGCTGTCCAGAACCCGCGGACCAACCGCCTGGTAGCTTGCCGAACTTGCCGAAAGGCTCGTCAGGTTGAAGTCGAATTCGGCTTGCCCGCCAATGCCGAAGGATTGGGCGGGGTCGATGTCGAAGGTCTTATTGTAGTCCCAGACCGGATGGGCGATCGGCTGCTGCGGCTGAATGTCATGGCTTGACAGGCCCTCGAAGGAATAGCCGCGAAGATCGAAGTAGCCGCGATCGCCTTGTCCGGTGAGATAAACCGTCGAAGTCGTTTCGCTGAAATAGTTGGCGGAGATGGTCTGGCTCGGCACGTGATAGTCGTTGAGGTACCATTTGTCGGAAAGAAGCGTGAATTCCCAGCCGAACTTCCACTGATCGGCGATATAGTACTGGCCCTTGCTTTCGAAGGAGCCGCGCAAGGACTGATCGCCCGAACCATAGGGCGAGACCGGGAAGACAGCGGGGTTTTGTTCGGCTATTCCCGTTGCCCGGATATAGTATTCGCCGTAATCCAGCCGCTGGCGCCATTCCGCCTTGGCGAAAAAACCCTGCTGGGTGAAATAGGTCGGCATGAACGTGAAGTCGTAATCGGGCGCGAGAGCCCAATAGATCGGAATACCGACGCCGGCGCCGAGCTCTGAGTTATAAGCAAGATAGGGCGAAAGAATGCCGGACTTCCGGGTTACGGTTGGGTCTGGCGTTGAAAAGAACGGCACATAGGCGATGGGGATGCCGAGAAACTCAAGCGTGGCATCCTCATAATAGATCATTTTTTCGTCGTTCTTGTGGATGATGCGCTTGGCGCGCACCCGCCACAAAGGCGGCTTGTCCGGATTATCCTTGCAGGCGCCGCAGGCCGTGTAAGTGCCCTTGTCGAAAACCGTGGTCTCGCCTTCGATGCGCTCGGCGCGCGGCGCGCTGAAATAGGTCTTATAGGTGCCTGGCGGGGTCCCTGATGTATTGGCCGGAAGTGTTGGCGGGTTAACAATGGGTTTTGGCGGGGTATCCGCGCGCAAGCTCTCGATGAAACCGTCCCGGAAATCATCGGTCAGATCAAACTTTTCGGCGTGTATTACCGTGCCATCGGTTTCGGTCAGCTTTGCGTGACCTTCGGCATAAACCCGGCCCGTGTTGCGGTTATAGACCACCCGGTCGGCCTCGAGCACTCTGCCTTTGTAATAGATTCTGGCGTTGCCTTCGGCCGATACAATGTTCTTGTCGGCGTCATAGCGAAGTTCGTTCGCCTCGACGAACATCTTTCCCGTCAAGCCTGGAGCCTGCCGCGTGGTTTGGCTCCCTTGGGTCTCAGCGGCTGCCGGGAAAGGTCCGGTCAGCATCGCGGCGCTGGCGAGCGCCAGCGAAAGCTCGAAAAAGCGCCGTGGCGGAGCGCTTTTGACCCATGCGGGTTCCATGCTCTCTGGGCGTGGCTTTTGCCGGCGGCAGCCGCACCGCTGGCCATGCGCTCCTTTGCCCAATTTGGCGCATAGCGCGCGAATGGCCGGGACGATCGCAACGCCGGGGCAAAAACGCCGCCCCATTAACCGTCCTCCTGGTTCAACAAGGCGAACGCGCCAAGCAGACTCGCGACAACCGCTGGGGACCAGCCAGCGACAAGCGGGTTCAGCAAACCGGTGCCGCCAAGATCTCCCATGAATTTTGTCGCCACATAAAGCACGAACCCTGCACCCACGCCACCGAAAATCATTTTCCCTATGCCACCAAACCGAAAAAACCTTAAAGAAAAGGCTGCCGCGATTAAGACCATGGCGACAAACAGAAGCGGCCTTGCCAGAAGCGTATGAAATTGGAGCAGATAGCCGGTTCCATCGAGACCGGCCGCCTCGGTCTTGGCCTGCAGCGATGGCAAGTCCCAAAATGGCACGGAATCGGGTGTGATCACGCCCTGCACGATGTCGTCCGGCGAAACACTCGCGGCAAGAAGATAGGTGTGGGTGGCAAAACTCCCTTCACCGGGCGCCATGACCTTGGCTTGATCGAATTGCCACACACCTGGCCAGAGAATGCCCGTTGGCGCCTCGATCCTTTGGACGAAGGTTCCCGTATGATCGTAGACATAGGCCGTAGTGGACACGAGCTTCGTGCCATCCGCCGATGCCCGGCTGGCTTTGATGAACGCCTCTCCATCCACGCTTTGTTGTCTGATCCACAAGCTTGTGTCGTTGTTTTTCTTGCCGTTGTGGCCGAAAAGCTGCGTCTCGATCACATCCGCGCGGTGCTTCATGGCAGCGGAAAGCGGATTGAACAGCATCACGGACCCAATTCCGATTGTCGCTGCTATGGCGAGTGGCGGAACCAAAAATCCCCAGACCGAGACGCCCATGGCCCTGGCCACGAGCAGTTCCAAGGTCCGGGTCAAGGCCAGGAACGCGGCCATCGTGCCGAATAGCACGCAAAAGGGCATGATCTGCTCGGACACCGATGGGACGCGCAGCAGGGAGAAATAAGCGATATATCCAGCCGAGACCCCTGGTATATCTCCGGTGCGGCGCAAGAGCTCGACAAAGTCGACGACATAGATCATGCCAGTGATCATGAGAAAGACCGCTCCGATTGTCCGCAGGAAACGGCCCGACAAATAGAAGGCGAGTGTCCAACCGATCATCGCGCGGGTTCCGCCGCGATTTCGGCCAGATGCGAACCGCGGAAGGGGAGATGCCTGATCCCGTTCATCGAAAGTGCGAAGCCGCGACCCGGAGCCGGGGCGCCGTTGGCCATATGGCTCGCGCGATTTCTCCTATGGCTTGGGTCGTCATAAAGGGGCATGTCCGCCATCTTGCTGAAATTCGGCTAAACAACGAAAGCTCATGGGCAGAAAACTTGAATTCAAACCCTCGGGCTCGCAGCGGCCCCGTTTTAACGCGGGTTCGATGCCGTTCCCCGGCCTGGGCGCTTTTGCTTCTCCTGTCTTAAGCTTCGTCGCTATAAAGGGTTTTAGGAAGAACCCAAACAACAAGGCGTGGCGGTTTTTTGGCGGAGGAAAAGGTCTTGCCGGCGGTTCCTTGGGAGAGTCCGGGCAGGCTTTCCCAATCATCAGGAACCCATGTCCAAAGGCCGAGACGGGAACATAATAGGAACAACGCCAGAGAGTTTACTGCGGGGGTGTCTTGGCCAGAGGGCAGTGTTGCGAAACAGTGAAGGCTTGGTTAACAGAATAAGCCATTGGGAAAAGCGGCCCGAATGAGCCCGGTTTGATCGGAGCGGTGCTGTTTCAACTCTTTGATTTTCAGGATTTTTTTTAAATTAAACAATTTCATTGGGGGGTAAGTGCACCAGACGGGATCCCTTAAGCGATGCTGGCTCAAGGTGACCATCCCCGCAATTTATCGGACGATCTTACCAAAAGTCGTCATCTATTTGTAATGATCGCCCACCGGAATACGAGCCGAGCAAACCTGCCCTCGGCGATGGCAGAGGACCCGATGACCGAAACACTAAAAATTGAATTTGTTGCGCTTGCGGCATTGCCGCCCCAAACGCCGTCCCACTCAGGGCCTGAAGGGGCCGGCGGAAACGCCGAGACCGCGCGGACCCTGGTCATTTTCACCGGCAAGGATCTCGCCTTGGGCGCGGCCACTCTTCGGCTCATCGGCCACAAGGGAGAGACATTGATCAAAAAAGCGGCTTCCGCCGTCAAGTTCAAGGGGAAGGCCTTGACCGCGCTCGATCTTATCGCACCGGCCGGACTTGCCGCCGAACGGCTCATCGTGGTTGGCACTGGCGGCGACGAGGGCAAGGACGGCAAACTCAAAAAGAACGAGCCGCCCAAGCCAGAGGATTACACGAGCCTCGGCGGCTTCGCGATAGGCAAACTTGGCCATGCTGTCAGCGCGGCTATCGCCTTCGATCTGCCGCGACCGCCGGAGGATCCGGCACGTGCGGCGGCCGATTTCGCGGCTGGAATGCGGCTGCGCGATTACCGTTTCGATAGCTACAAAACCAAAAAGAAGGAGGAGGACGCGGAGTCGAAGGGCCGCGCCGAAATCCTGATCGGCGTCGATAAGCCAGCCGCCGTTCGCGCCCAAGTTAAACGAGGCGAGGCGGTGACGGCCGGGGTGTTGACCGCCCGCTCGCTCATCAACGAGCCCGCGAATGTCCTCTACCCAGAAGAGTTCGCCAAACGCGCCATGGCACTGAGAAAGCACGGCGTTGAGGTGAACGTCCTTGATCCCGCCGCGATGCGCGAACTCGGCATGGGCGCCCTCCTCGGCGTCGGGCAAGGATCGGCGCGCGA
>DATJLX010000017.1:0-19420 GCA_035509135.1 Methylocella sp. | reverse complement strand
CGTGGGTTCGAATCCCACCGCCTCCGCCAATCACGTGAAATTTTCATTCACGTAATGCATATTGCTAACCCGTCAAGTTGGATTCGTCCAATAGAAAGTGGACAAAATATCCAACCTAGCACCAAATTTTGCAACGCTTACGCTTCCGGCCTGTCACGCTGGACGGGTTGGTACGTTAACCGGATAGTTCCCCGGAGATCAATCTCCGCGACATACCGATGCAGATGCTTTTCAGAGCAATACCGCGCTTGAAAATGCTGAAATAGCCTTCGACTGTGTTCGTGGGCACGTCGCCGCGCACGTATTCATCGGCCTTGTGATGGACTCTCTCATGATGGGCGAGGCTTTTGCGACGGCCTTCATCTGGCGAACCTCGATGCAGACGACGGGCACCCCGCGTTCGGCAAGCCCGCCGAAAAGCCGAGGCGCCAACGGACCGGCTTCGAGACCGATGCGGCCGACCTTGCCATCGATTTCCTCGATGCATCAGCCTATGCCGCCCGGGTTCGCCTGTTAGGCTATTGCGGCGGGAGAGCGTTGTCGCGCTTCCATAGATTATCCCGGCTCTAAAGACTTTGCAGCAACGCGCTCAATTGGCCATAGAGCTTGGCTTGCGCGGCTTCGATCGCCGCACCTTTGAGTTTGGCGCCGATCACCGGGTCGAAGTGATCGAAACGCGCGCCGGTGATTGTTTCGATAGCCTCGAAATACCATTTCCCTTTTTCAAGGCTCAAAGGTTCGCGCTCGAAAATTCCCTCGCCGCCCCAGGGATGATCGCCCCCCGTGAACGGCGCGCGCTGCGAGATCGAACTCACCGCGCCGTCATTCTCGCGCCATTGGCCGATGGACAGATCCCCCGTTCCCCAACCCGGGATCGGCGGCGCCGCGAAATCGGGCATGAGCGCTTGAAATTGCGCGGCGCCCTTGAGCAGCCCATTCATGGCGGCGTCCGGCTGCTGAATCTTCGGTCCAAAGGGCAGGCCGAGGAACGGCGCTTCATAGGTTGCCCGCGTCACCAGGGAGAAATAGTAGGTGCCGTTTCGCGTGTGGAACGCCGCATTGGCCTTGCGGCACCCTTGCAGGCTGAGATCGAAGGCGAGATTGTCCTCCCCTTCGGCGAACTGATGATTCTTGTCGAAGAAGGCCAGAAGCTCCTCGCGCGTCGGGCTCAATTTGCCCGTCCATTGATCGAGATAGAGGTCATAATCGCCATCGAAATTCCATAGGGAACGCGTGGCGGATTTGATCGCCTCGGTGGCGCCGAGCGCCGCCTGCACCAGGAAACTCGATCCGCGTTTCAGCCGGCCGGTTGCCTCGTCGCAAAACATATAGGTCAGCGTCGAGCCGTTGAGGACACCGGCGACGGAAATCACGGCTTCAACCCAATTCCCATTGGAGCCGATGCCCCAGAAGTCTTGCGCCAGCAGCTCTTGCAGCCGCAGGCAGGTTTGGGCGCCGGCGCTGTGGCCGATCAGAATGACGGGATTTTCGTCCGACCAATCCGGCACCAAACCCCGGCCCGTGTCATCATAGGAGGTTTGCGCATGGCCCGCAGTCGCGCTGTGCGCGGCGCCGTAATCGACGATCGTGCCCTTGATCCTTGCGAAGACTTCACAGGCGCGGTCGTGAAAGGAACTGACCGGGCCGCATTTCGCTTCATGGGTCGTGAAGCCGCCCGCGTCGAATGGCTTGCGGGCATCGCCCCAATAGGGGAAACCGCCGAGTTCGCCCGGCCCCCAGCCAAAGAGACCCGGCACGAAGACGATGTGGCTTGCTTTCACCGGCGCCTTCTCCCCTGTGCAAGCGGGAAAGCGGTAACCCAAATCGTGCGTGAAGGACAGCGCTCGCCTGATACCGGAACGGACGGCGGGGGAGATAAGCTTATGACTGTCTCACGCCGCCTGCTGCTTTGGCCGCACTTCGGCGGTGTAGTCATCGATCATCGCGCGCGAAATGGCGCCGGGCGTGAACTTGTAAGGCCCCGCCTCGGAAACGGGGGTGACCTCGGCGCCGGTGCCGCAGATGAAACATTCCTCGAAACCGGTGAGTTCCTCGGGCAGGATGCGGCGCTCGATCACCTCGATGCCGCGGCGTTTGGCGAGATCGATCACGGTCCGCCTTGTGATGCCATCGAGGAAGCAATCGGCGATCGGCGTGTGGATGACGCCATTCAAGGTGAAGAAAATATTGGCGCCGGTGCATTCGGCGACCCGCCCCTGCCAATCGAGCATCATTGCATCGGCATAGCCGCGCCGCTCGGCGCGATGCTTGGAAATGGTGCAGATCATATAGAGCCCGGCGGCCTTGGCTTTTGCTGGCGCGGTCATCGGATCGGGTCTGCGGTATTCGGCGATGTCAAGCCGGATGCCTTTCATTTTCTGCTCGACGTCGAACATGCTCGGCCAGTCCCAGACGGCGATGGCAACGTTGATCGTCGAGTTCTGCGCCGCGACCGCCATCATCTCGCTGCCGCGCCAGGCAACCGGGCGGACATAGCAATTTTGCAGATTGTTCTTGTCGACGGTGAGCTGCTTCGCCCTGTCCAATTCCGGAACCGAATAGGGGATTTCGAAATCGAGCAGCTCCGCCGAGGTTCTGAACCGCTCCGAATGCTCGCTCGATTTGAAAATCCGGCCGCCATAGGCGCGCTCGCCCTCGAAGACGCAGGAGGCATAATGAAGACCATGCGAGAGGACGTGAAGCTTGGCGTCCCGCCAGGCGACAAGGTTGCCGTTCATCCAGATGAAACCGTCACGCTGATCGAAAGGCAAAACGGACATCGGTCGCTCCTGGGCTTCGGTTCGGCTTGCGCTCCAATATGCCCGTTCTTGTGAACCTATATAGCGAGGCAAGGGGAGAAATGAAGGACCGGCTTGCAGAGTCGCGGACGGGCGGACTTGACGTATAGGGATCTTCCTGAAATATGTCAATAATACTGACATAAAGGCCGCGCGCGTGGATCTAAGTGCTCGAAGCCGGGATATGGCCCAAAATCTCCCGCCAAGGCCGTTTGGTCCGGCGGAAGCCGGAGCGCCGATGTATGATCTGATCGAGCTAATGTTTTTCGCTTATCGCGATTTTGTCGGCGATGCCGATCATCTGCTCGCTGAGCTTGGCTTTGGCCGGGCCCACCACCGGGTCCTGCATTTCGTCGCGAGGCGTCCGGGCCTCACAATCGCCGAATTGCTGGAGATCTTGAAAATCACCAAGCAGAGTCTTAATCGCGTCCTCAAGGAATTGCTCGATCAGGACTATGTCGAGGCACGCCGGGGCATGAAGGACCGCCGTCAGCGCCAATTGTTTCCAACGCCGCGCGGAACCGCGCTCGCTTTCGATGTCGCGGTGTTGCAGTCGAAACGCTTCGCAGCCGTGTTCGCGGCGCTGCCGGAGGGCGCGCGTGCGCAGGCGATTGGTTTTCTTCTCGCCATGGTCGACGCGGATGGGCGCGACAAGGTGGCCGCGATGACCGGCGCCAGTGCCGCCGCGGCTTGCCCGGGGCCGCAACGGTGAGCGAGCTGCCGCATCCTGGCCCGGCCCCTGACGTCCCGGCGGTGGGGGCACCGGCCGATGACGCCGCCCATCTTTTAATCGTTGACGACGATCGGCGCATTCGCGCGCTTTTGTCCCGCATGTTGAGCAAGGAAGGCTATCGTGTCACAGCCGCCGGCGATGCCGAGGAAGCCATGGTCCGTCTCAGGAGTCTTTCGTTCGATCTCATCATCCTCGACGTGATGATGCCGGGCGAGGATGGCTTTGCCTTCGCGGCGCGGCTGCGGGCTGGCGGCACGGAACTCGCCCGGGTTCCGATACTGATGCTGACCGCGCGCAGCGAATCGGAAGACCGGGTGCGCGGCTTGGAGACCGGGGCCGACGATTATCTCGGCAAGCCCTGTGAGCCACGTGAATTGACCTTGCGGATCGCCTCGATTCTGCGCCGGGCGCCGCCGCGCGTGATCGCGGGGCCGCCGACTTTTGTGCGCTTTGGCGATTTCACTTTCGATCTTGGCCGCGGCGAACTGCGGCAGGGCGATGAGATCGTCAGGCTGACCGACCGGGAGCGCGAGATGCTGCGGCTTCTGGCGGAAAACGCGGGGGCAACGGTGGCGCGGGAGACCCTCGCTGGGTCTGGCATGGCCGCCAATGAGCGGACCGTCGATGTCCAGGTCAACCGGCTGCGCCGCAAGATCGAGCGCGACCCAGCCAATCCCTTGTATTTACAAACCGCGCGGGGCGCCGGTTATCGCTTGCTGGTCGACCGCTGAAACAATCTTACGGGGCCGCGCCTTGAGCCTTTCCCTCCCCGTCTCGTTCGAGCGGCCGCGCGCCTGGTGGCGGGTGTTTTGGCGCAATCTTGTCATGCTTCTGCCCAAAGGCCTTTATGCGCGGGCGCTTCTCATCGTCATCGCGCCCATGGTCATTCTGCAATGCGTGCTCACTTATGTGTTCATGGAGCGGCACTGGGAGCGGATCACGATGCGGCTCTCCACCGCCTTGACGCATGAGATCGCGGCGATCGCCGAGCTTCATCATGCCCATCCCGGACGCAACAACGACGACCTTCTGGCGCGGATCGCCCAGCAGCGCCTGAATATGGACATCGAATTCCTGCCCAAGGCCGAACTGCCGCCGGCGCTGCCAAGACCGTTCTTCTTTTTACTCGATTTCGCACTGTCGAACGAGATCAAACGTCAGATCGGCAAGCCTTTCTGGCTCGACACGGTGGGCCGTTCGAATTTCATCGAGATTAGGATTTTGCTCGATGACTCGATTCTGCGGGTCGTCGCCTTGCGCAACGCGGCCTACGCCTCAAATTCCCAGATCTTCATATTTTGGATGATCGGAACGTCTTTCGTCTTGATCTTGGTGGCGATCGCCTTCCTCGGCAATCAGATCAAGCCCATTCTTTTGCTCGCCAGGGCGGCGGAGGCCTTCGGCAAGGGCCGTGATCTTGAATTTTATCCGCGCGGTGCCCGCGAGGTCCACCAGGCGGGGACCGCCTTCGTCGAGATGAAACGGCGGATCGAGCGCGCCTTCGAGCAACGCACCACCATGCTGAATGGGGTGAGCCATGATCTCCGCACCATCCTCATGCGGTTCAAGCTGTCCCTGGCCTTGATGCGGCAGACCGAGGAAACGCGCGACCTGCAAAAGGATGTCGACGAAATGCAGCGCATGCTCGAGGCCTATCTGGCCTTTGCGAAGGGCGATGCTTGGGAGAGCGCGGCTGAAATCGACATCGAGGAATTCTTGGAGGATTTGCGCCTCGACGCCGAGCGGGCGGGGTTTGACTTTAAGATCGATTTCGAAGGCGATCCGGTGGTGACGCTGCGGCCCGATTCGTTCAAGCGATGCCTCGCCAATCTCATCGGCAATGCGCAAGGCCATGCCAAGCATATTTCAATCGAGGGGATGAGGGACGAACACTTTTTGACGGTGCATGTCGACGATGACGGCCCCGGCATTCCGCTCGAGAGGCGCGAAGATGTGTTCCGGCCGTTTTTCCGCCTCGACAGCGCCCGCAACCAAGACACCGGCGGCACCGGGCTCGGGCTTGCGATCGCCCGCGACATCGCTCGCTCGCACGGCGGCGATATCATGCTGGGGGAAAGCAAGGCCGGGGGCTTGCGGGCGACAGTGCGCGTGCCGGTGTGAGGGGACGCGCAACTTTATTACCCGGGGCGTAAACCCAGACCCCAAACCAAACGCTGTGTTCTTCAGCTTTCGGCAAGTCTCTCGATCAAGGCCATGGCGGCGGCCGGGGCTTTTGGCTTGAAGCCGTTAATGAAGTAAAGGAAAACGTCGCGCGACTTCGGCGGGCTTTTCTCGGGGCCGGCCAAGGGTTCGAGGCCGTCCGGAACGTTTCCCTGGGCCCAGGCGGAGGCCCGCCTGGCCCAGAGATCGAGCGCCGCCGCCGGATAGCCGCTCTTCTCGTCTTCCGACGCGCGCTGGAGGCGGACATAGACGAACGGCGACGTGACATCGGGAATGCGCGGAAACGCCTCCTTGTCGGTGAGAACCACGCCGGTTTTATAGGCCCGCAAAAGCTCGATGAATGCCGCCGTGCGAAAGCTGTCGTGCCGAACCTCGACCACATGGCGAACCTCGTGGCCCTCGACGCTGTGCGGCAGCAGCTTGAGGAAGGCTTCGAAATCGGCGGGATCAAAGCGTTTCGCCGGCAGGAACTGCCAATTGACGGGTCCGAGCTTTTCCTTGAGATGGAGGACGCCGCTCGAAAAAAAGCGTTCGATGGAGGCTCCGGCCTCGGCGAGGAGGCGCCGGTTGGTGGTGAACCTTGGCCCCTTGAGCGCGAAGACGAAACCCTCAGGCGTCTCTTCGCGCCAGCGGGCAAAGCTTTCGGGCTTTTGCGAACCGTAATAGGTTCCATTGATCTCGATCGAAGTCAGCTGCCGGCTCGCATATTCGAGTTCCCGCTTTTGCGCGAGGCCTTTAGGATAAAACGTTTCGCGCCAAGGCGCGAAGGTCCAGCCGCCGATGCCAACCCGGATCGTTTTTGTCATCGGCGAGGCCTCTCCATTGTCCCCGCTCAACTCAATCCCTGCAGATGGCGGTACACAATGACGCGGGAGACGAAGCCGGTGACGATCGCGATCCCCGCGGCGATCAGCGCGATCGCCGCATAGATATTGAGCCCCAGCGAAAAATCGCCAAACATCGCCTGCATCTGATCGCCGCCGGGGGTCGCCCGCAGCCAGGAGGCAAGGGTTCCAGCGGCGAGAAAAGCGAGAATCGCAAGGCCCCCGCCGATGGCGCCGCCGCGCAGGCCGAGCTGGAAGAAATGCCGCTGGAACTGCCGCGAGATATAACGGTCCTCGGCGCCAACGAAGTGCAGGACTTCGATGATCTCGCGGTTGCCCGCCATCGTGCCCTGGGTCGCGAAGCCGACCGCCAGGATCATCGCGGCAAGGACCAGGGCGAAAATCACCGCCGCAACGAAGACGACGCTTTTCGCCATGATGGCAAGACGCTCGAGCCACAGGCGATGGTCGTCGATGCTCGAGCCGGGAATGGTATCAGTGAGCTTCTTGCGCAGGACCGCGATGTCGAGGTGTTCATCCTTGTCGAGGCCGACGACGATGAGGCGCGGCACCGGCAATTCGGAAAGATCAAGGCCGGTGCCGAGCCATGGCTGCAGGAGTTCCTCGGCCTGCGCCTTGGTGTAGGGCCGCACCGAAGCGATGCCCGGCATCTTGCTGGCGAGTTCAGCGGCTTTCGCCGTGTCGGCATCGAGGTCGCGGCCTGTGGTCGGGCGGATTTGGATCGTCATTTCCCGCGCGACACCGGCCTGCCAGGCAAGCGACTGATCGCCGATGAGAATCGCGGCGCCGGCGGTGAGCGAGGCCAGAAACGTCATGATGGCGACGACCGTCACCAGCGCCCGGCCAGCAATCGAGGCGGCTGGCACGAGCGGCATGTCGCGAGCGATATGCCGCCCGAGCACGCGCCTTATGCTGCCGCTGACCGTGACACTCTCCTCCATGGGCCGGACGCCTCCTGCCGCCGCTTGTTTCTGCCGGACCGGGCCGGTGAAAAAACTCACCCCAGCTCAATCGTAAATATGAAGGCGCCCGTCGCCAAGGACGAGCCGCCTTGCGCCATCGAACTGATCCATCAAGGCAAGATCATGGGTCGCGATCACCACCGATGTTCCCGATTTGTGGAGTTCGGTAAAGAGCCGCAGAAGCCTTCGCGCGAGGCTCGGATCGACATTTCCAGTCGGCTCGTCGGCCAGCAGAAGCTCCGGCCGCACAATGAGGGCGCGGGCGATCGCGGCGCGCTGTTTCTCGCCGCCGGACAGAACGGGCGGCAGGATATGCATGCGCTCCCCGAGACCGACCCATTGCAAAAGCTCGGTCACCTCGGCGCGGTAGCTGACTTCTTCCCTGCCGCGCACGCGCAGCGGAAGCGCGACGTTCTCATAGGTCGTCAAATGGTCGAGCAGCCGGAAATCCTGAAAGACGACGCCGATTCGCCGCCGCAATCCGGTGAGCGCGGCCTTGTCGAGGGTCAGGGCGTCGCTGTCAAAAAGGGCGATCGCGCCGCGTGTTGGCCGCAACGACAGAAGGATGAGCCGCAAAAGCGTTGTCTTGCCAGCGCCCGACGGGCCGGTCAGAAACTGAAAGGACTGGGGGCCGATGGCAAAGCTGATATCCTTCAGGATTTCCGCACCCATCCCGTACCGCAAACCGACATTTTCAAAACGGACCAAAGAGACCTCGCTCGGTGCTCCGGCGCTTCGCTTCCCGGAGTGTGGCTTCATTCACGAAGAATTACAGCGAAATTTCGAGCACGGCACGGTCTGCCCGCCCGTGTTCCACCAATTCCTGAACAAGAGCCTTGGATCTGGGAGACGGAACAAAAAGGCCATGCAGGGACCACAGGTTAACAACATCCAATTCGATTCCATCGTATTTAAGCATTACAAAATATAATAATCCTTATAACAACGGTCATGCCCGCAATGCGTGGCATATCACGGTTCGATAGACTTGTACCAATCCGTATAGCTTGGCCTAAACCTTCAACTGTTCTTCTCCATGCTGAAAATCCAGCATGGAGGGCACAGTGGAGACGACCGGAACCTTGATTATCGGAGCGGGTCCCGCCGGGCTCACGACCGCCTACAGTCTCGCCAAGGCCGGCCATGACGTTATTGTGATCGAGCAGGATAAGCATGCTGTCGGCGGCATCAGCCGGACCGTCCGCTACAAGGGCTTTCTCTTCGACATCGGCGGCCACCGTTTCTTTTCGAAGTCGCGCGAGGTGGTGGCCCTCTGGGACGAGATTCTTCCAAACGATTTTCTCATCCGTCCAAGGCTGTCGCGCATTTATTACGCGGGAAAGTTCTACGCCTATCCGCTGAAGGCGTTCGAGGCGCTGCGCAATCTTGGCCTCGCGCAAAGCCTGGCCTGCCTTGCTTCCTATGCCTATGCCCGCGCTTTTCCGGTCCGCGATCCCAAGACCTTCCATCAATGGATGCGCAATGAATTCGGCGAACGGCTCTTCTCGATCTTCTTCAAGACCTATACCGAGAAGGTCTGGGGGATGGATTGCGATTCGATATCGGCCGATTGGGCGGCGCAGCGAATCAAGGGGCTCAATCTCGCCAAGGCGCTCGTTGATGGCTTGCGGCGCTCCTTGCGGTTGACGCCGCGGGGCGGCGCCAGCGCCAAAACCCTGATCGAATCCTTTCGCTATCCGCGCCGCGGCCCCGGCATGATGTGGGAAGCCGCCGCGCGGAAAATTCAGGAGCTTGGCGGCCGTCTCGTCATGGACCGCACATTCGAGAAACTGCACTTCGACCCCGAGCGGCAAATCTGGACGGTGGCGACCATCGGCGGCGACGGGAGACGCGAAAGTTTCGAGGCCCGCCATGTCGTTTCCTCGGCGCCGATCCCGGAACTCCTTGCCGCTCTGAGCCCGCCGCCGCTCACAAGGCTCCACGCGCGGGCCCTCAAATACCGGGATTTTCTCACCGTCGTCCTGATCGGGCGGACGCAACGCGTCTGGCCCGACAATTGGATTTATATCCATGATCCAAAGGTCAAGGTCGGCCGGGTCCAGAACTTCCGGTCCTGGTCGCCTGAAATGGTTCCCGACGAAACCTCGACCTGCCTCGGGCTTGAATATTTCTGCCGCGAGGGCGACGAACTCTGGTCGATGACGGACGCCGAGCTGATCGGGCTCGCCAAGCGGGAGATTTCGGCGATCGGCTTGCTGCGCGGCGAGGAAACCACGGATGCCTGTGTCGTGCGCCAGAAGAAAGCCTATCCGGTCTATGACGAAACCTATCTTGAAAATGTGCGGATGATCCGGTTCGAACTCGAAAGCCGGTTTCCAGGTCTTCATCTCGTCGGCCGCAATGGCATGCACAAATACAACAATCAGGATCATGCGATGATGACCGGAATGCTGACCGCCGCGAATATTGTGGCGGGTCAAACGCTCTATGATGTCTGGGCGGTGAACGAGGACGCCGAATACGGCGAAGCAGGCCTGTCCGGCGCGAGGGAAGCCCTCACAAGCACGCGTCTTGTGCCGCAAAAAGTGGCGTGAGAGACCATCACAATGGAAACGTGCACTCCGCCGGTGCCGCGGGCCATGCGCGAAGATTACACGCGCGAAAGGGATGGAATGGCGCGTCTTTCCGGGGGGCGGCGCACTCTTCAAATCATGGCGAAAAGATCCAAGACCGCTTTCCGCGCAGCAGTCACCTTGGCAAAGGCCGATGCGCTCGTTCCGGGGATCGTTTTTCTTGTCTTTGTCTTGAGCCGCCCCTATTGGGGGATCGTTCAAGACGCCCATATTTACATGGGCCGCGCGCTCGCCGATCTCGACCCCAATGGGGTTGGCCGCGACCTCATGTACATCCATGACGGGCAATTCGGGTTCAGCCTGTTCCGCTGGGCGGCGGCGGCGATGGTCAAGTGTTTTGGGCTCGGCACGGCCGCGAAAACACTGACGATCCTTGCGGCCTTCGCATGGTTTTTCGGCATTCGTGCCTTCGCCCGGCAATTTGCCAGCGGTGCCACGGTTTGGGTGGCCGTGCTTTTCGCGGTCCTGCTGCCCAATGCTTATGGCGCGCCCTATCCGCTTGGTTTTGCCGAATTGATCGCTATCCCGCGCCCCTTCTCCGAGGCCTTGGTGTTTGCCGCGCTCGCAACGCTTGCCGCAAACCGCGATGCGATTTCGATTGCGTTCATCGCGGCGGCGGCACTCCTTCATCCGATCATGGCGATGGCCGGGATGGGCGTCTGGCTGACCGTCCGCTGTGTCGAAGATCAGCGGTGGGTTTGGCTGTGCGCCCTCGTTGGAATTCTGTTGCTCGTGGCGGGCATGCAGGGGCTGCCCTTGGCAGACCGGCTTTTCATCACTATCAATCCGTCCTTGCGAAGCTTGCATGAGATGCGAAGCCCGTTTCTGTTTCCGGGCCTTTGGCCAGCCGAGAGCTTTCCGCCGCTCATCGTCCAGGCAACCACCCTCGCGATCGCTGCGCATGTCCAGCAAGGACGCCGCCGGACCATCCTTGCCGCGATCATGGCGGTGGGTTTGGGCGGCATCGTTATCTCGGCAATTTTCGGTGATTGGCTGTCGTCGCTTCTCGTCGTTCAAGCACAACTCTGGCGCATGGCATGGCTGATGGCCGCGGTGGCGGCGATGGCCTTGGGTGTCGCATCCGTTGAATTGTGGCGGGAAGGCCAAAACGGGCGCCTGGTCTTGGCTTTCCTAGTGCTTTGCTGGTCGTTCAACACCCAATTCGCGGTTGCTGGGCCGGCCGCAATCTTGGCGCTTCTTCTGCATTTCCGCGCCGGGCGGTTCGCGCCCGCAATCAAAACGCCCGTCGTTCTCGCCACCTGGATTTTGACAATTGCCGTGGCAACGATCTGGAAGGTCCGGCTGCTCGCCTATCATTGGCACTTTTTCATGAGGGCGCCGGCGGGGCAGGGGAATTTCGAACTTCTCTTGGTCAGAGGTTACCTCGTTCTTCCGCTTTGCATGCTTGCCGTTTATTTTGCCATTGCCAAGCCGCGCTTAGGCTGGTTTTTGCAAGGCGGTGTCGCGGCGCTTTTGCTTGCAGCGGTTTTTGGCTTGTGGGACCACCGGCCGCCTCTCCAGCGCTTGGTGGAGGAGAACCAGCGGCCCCCGGAGTTCATGCGGCTGATCGATCAACGCCAGGGTGAAGTGTACTGGATGGACGGGCAGATCGAAGCTTGGTTTATCCTTGGCCGGCCGCAATGGGCCTCGCCGCTGCAAGGAGGCCCGATTATCTTCTCGCCTGTCCTTGCCGCAGAATGGCGGCGCCGGATGCAAATCCTGATGAATTTGAAGCTCGCCGATCAAAAAAGCTTCACGCCATGGGCAGCCCCGGCGAGCGCCGATGTGCCGCGATTGTCGCAAGATGGCGTGCGGCGGCTCTGTGCACAGAGCGATGCGCCGGCTTTTGTCATCGCGCCTCTCGAACATGGCAAGGAGGCACCGGGCGGACTCGACATGAAGGTCTGGCCGCTGCCGCAGCCACAATTCCTGCTGACCAAAGCCGACAGGGATTTCATTTGGCGAAAAATCGATGCCTATGGGGTGATCGCCTGTGGGAACACGCCACATCAATAAATTTGTTCCTGCCGGTGCTTTCGCGGTGCCACGGCACTGAAGGCCTTCGAACCGGTATAAACCTTGCGGTAATCTGCGAGCAGCCGCGCGAGATGCGCCCGCGCGGCGAGCTTCCTCACCATGATGAGGCCGTCGAGGTCTGATTGCAGCAGGATCACGTCAGCCGTGTCGTCGAGCAAGCACAATCTGGCGCCGGGCGCTTTCCCCGAGCCTTACTCGCGGCCACCGCCACTTGGGAGCGTTCGAGCCCAGCGCTGTCGTCGAACACAGAGGCAAAGGAGCCGAGCCACCGATCGAGCGCGCTTGGCTTGCGCAGGAATACCCCTCGGCGCAAGGCCTCCGCGATGCCGGTCACAGGCGACAATTGCGCGCTCAACCGCGGCGCGGTGGCGTAGTCGGCGCGAATGAGCCCTTGAGAAACAGCCGAACGCCAGCCGCATTTTCACACGCCAAAATTCACGCAAGCGTCAATCAACCGTCTCTGGAACCTTGAATTGGTCGTAAGCCTCAACCGCTTGTGCGGCGTACATGACCGAAGGGCCAGCGCCCATATAGACCGCCATTCCCATGGCCTCCATGACTTCGTCACGGGTCGCTCCTTGCTTCACCGCGGACTGTGCATGGAACGCGATGCAAGGGTCGCATCTTGTTGCGACAGAAATAGCAAGGGCAATCAATTCCTTGGTTTTGATATCCAGCGCTTTCGGTTCCAATGCCGCCCGCGCCAGGGCCGAGAATTCTTTCATCACGTTGGGTGTTCCGGTACGGAGTTCCTTGACTGCCGCCGACATATCCGTGGTGATACCAAGCCAGTTCTTATTCATGAGTCTCTCTTTTGGTTTTGTGCTTGACGGATGCAGTCCAAGCGCGCGGGCATGCCCGCGCGCTCGCCTTATCACGCGGCTCTATCCATAGGCCCGGATGGCGGTTCGGGGCATAGCCGGTTGACGCCGATGGCCTTCAGGATCAGGCGTTCGTAAACGGGTTCCGCCAAACCCTTGCGGACCTTGCGCAGAAAATATTTCTCGAAAGCCACTTTCGCCAAATGGACCCAGTATCCTTCGCCGGTCCAGTTGATATTGCGTGGCGGGATTTGCGGCACAGCGACAAAAGCCACGCCACTGTTGCCGAAGTCGGCGAGGCAGACGGCGTTCCAGGTTGGTTCGCAGTGTGGCTCCTTGCCAGCGATCAGGTCGCGAATGTTTTCGGCGACCGCGGCAACCATCGATTCGATCATATAACCGGTTTTCGGAACACCGACAGGCACGGGTGTCGGCTCGTAGGGAGGAATGGCGATGCCAACGCCGACCGCGAAAATGTTCTTGAAGGCCGGATTGCGCTGGAATTTGTCAACGAGGATAAAGCCGCGTGGATTGGCGAGCCCGGCGAGACCCTTTCCATCTTCTCCCATCATGCAGGAGACGCCGCGAAATCCTGGAATGAACATCGTAAACTTGGACGGGATGCTGTGCTGCCGTTTCGGCTGCCCATCTTCCCCGACCTCGGTGACGTCCACGGACTCAGGATTGGCGCGGTCGAGCTTCGCGTTGGTGATCCATTTGATGTCGCGGTCACGGAATGCCGATTCGAGAACACCCTTGGTGTCGCCAACGCCGCCGAGGCCGAGGTGGCCGATATAAGGCTCGGATGTAACAAATGTGATTGGCACACGATCCCGTATTTTTCGCTTGCGAAGATCAGCATTGACAATGAGCGCGAATTCATAGGCCGGTCCAAAGCAGGATGCGCCCTGGACAGCGCCGATAACGATCGGTCCGGGGTTTTTGCAGAAACGCTCCCACTTTTCTGCGGTTTCCTTCGCATGATCGACATGACAGATAGAGACGGTGTTCCCTTGCGGACCGAGCCCCTCAATTTCGTCGAACGCCAGTGCGGGTCCTGTAGCGATGACGAGATAATCATAAGAAAGGTGGCGGCCATCTTTGAGTTCGATCGCATTCTCGCCCGGGAGCACTTGCTTCGCCCCGGTGGCATCGAAGCCAATTTTTAGCTTCTTGCAGATGTTGGGGAGGTGGACCTTGATGTCTTCCGGCTTCCGCCAATTGACCGCCACCCACGGATTGGAGGGCACGAAGTGAAACCACTCCGAATCTGACACAAGCGTGATATTGGCCTTGCCGCCAACGCGTGCCCGAAGCTCGTAAGCCATAGAAATGCCGCCGATTCCGGCACCCAATACGATAACCTCCATCACTCTTTTCTCCCTTCCGGTTTTTGTTTTCCGCTTTGTCCGCGGCCGCTATCAAGCGTCAGCAGGAGGCTGTTCCAGCCGGCGCTTATCCGTTGTCCCTAAGCCTTAAGGAATCAGCAAAACGCGTGACCTGGCCGCAATCCGAGCCGCTTGAAAAGCATGGCTGCGGGACAGAAGCCGGTAAACGCCGATTGTATCAGTTGAAACCCCACGGCAGCCGTGAGCAGCAGCCAGTAAGGGCTGTGGAGTTGGCTCAATGCCAGGCTCAAAAGAATCATGGATCCTGCAAACACCATGACAGCGCGATCGATCGTCATTTCCGTTTCCTTTCGGACGCGCGGCCGCTGTTTGGGCCGCAGTAAAGATCGTAGAGCGCCCCGATGACCTTCGTCACGCCGGGGTCGGCGATGGAATAATAAATCGTCTGCGATTCGCGCCTGGTTTTCACCAAATGACTTTGCCGCAACCTTGCAAGGTGTTGCGACAAAGCCGATTGACTGAGGCTGACGATCTCCTCGAGTTCGCCCACGGAGCGCTCGCCCTTCAAGAGCTCGCAAAGGATCATCAGCCGCCGGTCATTGGCGAGAATCTTCAGAAAGGCAGCCGCCGCGCATGCGTTGGTCTGCATCACTCGTACATCCATACTTGCTAATTTAGATTATACTAATATATATGTCAAGACCATCGAGTGATCAGGAGACTGCCGCGTGGCCAGCATCCCTTCCACCCTTGCCGTTTTGAACGTTGCCGGAACTTTGATTTTGCTGAACGCCTTCGTGCCGGCCAGTTTTGCGGCCGAACAAACCGTGCGGCTACAAGCGGTCGATGATCAAAAGGCTGTGATCGCCACCGTCGAGCCAGTTCATGAACTGCTGGCCCGGTCCCGCCTCGGGGGAACGATCACAATGCTCACCGCTAAGGAAGGTGATCGGGTCACGGCAGGCGACCGTATTGCCCTGGTCGCGGATCAGAAACTGGCGTTGCAAATGCAGGCGCTCGAATCGCGAATCCAGGCGCAACAGGCCAATCGGGATGAGGCGCAGATTGTTTTCGACCGGGTTCAGAGACTGCGGGGATCAGGTATTTCATCGCAGGCTCAGTTCGACCAGGCGCGGACGGGTTTTGAAGTCGCAGAGCGCACTCTTCAAGCCCTATTGACGGACCGGCAAGTCATCCAAGAGCAGGCGGCGCAAGGTGCCGTTCTTGCGCCGAGCAGCGGGCGCGTGCTGAAGGTGCCGGTTTCCGAAGGGAGCGTCGTCATGCCTGGAGAGACGATCGCAACAATCGCCGAAGATAATTATATTTTGCGTTTGCAGCTTCCCGAGCGGCATGCCCAGTTCATAAAGGCTGGCGATGCAATCCAGGTCGGAGCGCGCGGCATGCAGGCTCAGGAGCCGGAGACGCTGCGGCACGGACGCGTCATTCTTGTCTATCCAGAGATCGAACAAGGCCGGGTGATTGCAGATGTCAAGGTTGAGGGCCTCGGCGATTACTTTGTCGGCGAACGCACGCGTGTCTATGTCGCCACCGGGACGCGCGAGGCACTCGTCGTTCCGGAAGATGCTGTCTATCGCCGGTTCGGGGTGAGTTATGTGAAGCTCAAGGATGGTACGGAAGCCGTTGTTCAAGTCGGTCTGCCTGTGGAAGGCGGTATCGAAATCCTGGCGGGCCTGCACGTAGGCGATGTGGTCATTACGCCATGAAGCTCGGCATATCCGGGACTCTGACCAGAGCCTCCATCACATCGCCGCTGACGCCGCTTCTCCTGCTGGCGGCTTTGATCGTCGGCTGCCTGGCGCTGCTTGGGCTGCCGCGCGAGGAAGAACCGCAGATCAGCGTGCCCATGGTCGACATTATGGTCACCGCCAATGGCTACAAGGCGGGCGATGCCATTGAACTCATTACCAAGCCGCTTGAAGACATCGTCAAAGCGATCAACGGCGTTGAGCATGTCTACTCGACCACGCAGGACGATTCCGTGGTCACGACTGCGCGCTTTTTTGTTGGAACCGACCAAGACACTGCGCTCCTGCGTGTGCATGAAAAAATTCGTGCCAATATCGCCGATTTGCCCAAGGGCATTCCCGAGCCAGTCATCATCGGCCGCGGGATCAACGACGTCGCAATCGTGACACTCACCCTTGAGCCCAAACGAGAAGCGGCGGCACGCTGGGACGACAATGGACTCTACCAGATCGCCCAGGAACTCCAGCATGAACTCGTCAAGGCCGATGATATCGGCTTCACCTATATCGTCGGAGGCAGTCCGAACCAAATCCGCGTGGAGCCCGATCCCGAGCGGCTTGCTCTTTATGGCATCACCTTGAACCAGCTGGTCGACAAGCTGACCAATGCCAACCGCTCGTTTCTGGTCGGCGCCTTTGAGCAGAACAATAAGAACACGCCCGTGGTCGCCGGCCAGACTCTTCAGGGGGTGCCGGACATTGGTCTTCTCCTTCTAACCTCCCGCGACGGGCGTCCGGTTTATGTCAAGGATGTTGCCGACGTGATCGTTGGCGCGGCCGAGCCCGGCCATCACGCCTGGACGCTCACCCGCACAGCCTCGGGGACGCTCGACCGCCACCCGGCGGTGACCATCGCATTCGCCAAACGCAAGGGCGCCAATGCGGTTGTCGTGGCCGACCAGCTCCTTGCACGGCTCAAGACCGTGCAAGGCAGGCTGGTTCCCGAGGATGTTTCGGTAAAGGTAACCCGCAACTATGGTGAAACCGCTACCGAGAAGGCCAATGAGTTGCTCTTCCATCTTGCTCTTGCCACTCTCTCCATCGTCGTTCTCATCACGCTCGCGGTTGGATGGCGAGAGGGGATCGTTGTCCTTGTCGTCATCCCCACCATCATTCTCCTCACACTGTTCGCATCATGGATGATGGGCTACACGATCAACCGGGTAAGCCTCTTCGCGCTCATTTTCTCGATCGGCATTCTGGTCGATGATGCGATTGTCGTGGTCGAGAACATCGTCCGGCATTGGCAGACGCGAGGTGACAGGGACCTCGTCACGACGGCGGTGGAAGCAGTCGCCGAAGTCGGCAATCCCACAGTCGTCGCGACCCTCACCATCATCGTGGCGTTGCTGCCGATGATGTTCGTGAGCGGACTCATGGGTCCCTATATGAGCCCGATCCCCGCCAACGCCTCGATGGCGATGTTGTTCTCCTTCTTTGTCGCGGTCACCATCACCCCTTGGCTTCTCTATCACATCGCACGAGGCCGGTTCGAAGCTGAGAGGACAGTTGGCACCACCGCGCATGAGGCACATGAAATTGGCGTCATGGGACGCTTCTATCTCAAAATCGCGCGGCCTTTGCTGAGTGGCCGTCGCCGTTCCAAGATCTTCCTGCTCGTTGTGACGGCGGCCACTGTGGCCGTCTGCGTCCTGTTCGCGACCAAGGATGTTACCGTCAAGCTTTTGCCCTTCGACAACAAGTCGGAGCTTCAAGTCGTCGTCGATTTGCCGCAAGGAACGACCCTCGAAGACACCGAGCGTTTCCTTATGGCTGCGTCCGACCGGCTGAAGGATCTGCCGGAACTGACGTCTATCCAGGCCTATGCCGGAACTGCCGCACCCTTCAATTTTAATGGCCTCGTCCGCCATTCCTATCTCAGAAGCGGCCCGGAACAAGGCGATCTCCAGGTCAATTTTCTGCCAAAGGGCGGACGAAAACGAGCCAGCCACGCCATTGCGCTCGACGTCAGACATCGCCTGTCTGAGCTGCCGAAGCCTCCCGGCACCGTTGTCAAAGTCGTTGAAGTCCCCCCCGGGCCGCCAGTTCTCGCGACGCTGCTTGCTGAAGTCTATGGGCCTGACGAGGCGGCGCGGCGGGCTGCGGCTGTTAAGGTGCGCGAGGCCTTCCAAAAGGTGGACTTCGTCGTCGATGTGGACGACACCTTCCACCAGCCGAGCGATCGTTTGCGTTTTTCGATCAACCAGGAAAATCTTGAATTCTATGGCGTCGACGAGCAGGCCGTCTATGACACGATCGCCGCAATCATCGGCGGGGTGAAGGTCGGTTACTCACAGCGCGGTTATGGCACGAAGCCGATCGAGATCGACGTTAAACTGCCAAGGCGCGCCGAATGGATGGGCGAGCGCATACTTTCGACCCCTTTGGCCGCCGGTGGCACTGCACGGCAGGGCAAAAATGTAGAGCTCGGTGACGTCGTCACCGTAAAACGCGAACCGGCGTCCTACAGCCTCTTTCGCCGCGATGGCCGCTTCGCTGAAATGGTGCAGGCAGAGGTAGCCGGGCGATTTGAGGCTCCCATATACGGGATGTTCGCTGTCGAGGATCAAATCAAGAAAATGGATTGGGGCAAAGGCGGACCGCCTGAGCTTCACTATCACGGTCAGCCGCTTGATGAGTCGAAGCCATCATTGTTGTGGGATGGCGAATGGGAAGTAACCTATGTCACTTTCCGCGATATGGGTGCTGCCTTCGCTGTCGCGATTCTCGGGATCTACCTGCTGGTCGTCGCTCAATTCGGCTCATTTAGGCTGCCGCTGGTGATCCTTATCCCGGTGCCGCTGACCCTTATCGGAATCGTGCTTGGCCATTGGCTTCTAAGTGCACCGTTCACCGCCACATCGATGATCGGCTTCATTGCGCTTGCCGGCATCATCGTGCGCAATTCGATATTGCTGGTGGATTTTATTCGCCATCGCCGCGCTGAAGGGGCAGTGCTGCGCCAGGCGCTTCTCGAAGCTGGCGCCATCCGTTTCAAGCCAATATTCTTGACGGCTGCCGCGGCGATGATTGGTGCTGCTTTCATTATGGCTGATCCGATTTTCCAAGGTCTCGCAATTTCTCTGGTCTTCGGTCTTGCTTCCTCGACAGCCCTTACGGTTCTTGTGATTCCCGCCGTCTATATATGGTTGCGCGACGATCACTGCGAAGCAAGCGGGATCTGATGATGGGGTCATGCCGTTAGGGCGAGACTGACCGCCTGTCAGGCTTCCAGGGTACCCAAGTTCTAACGTTTCGACCCATAAGGCGGACGAAGGCTGTAATCTGTGTCGATTTCTGCGAGGATTTGACCCGGGTTTTTCACTGAGAAGTG
>DATJLX010000016.1:0-13512 GCA_035509135.1 Methylocella sp. | reverse complement strand
AAGCGCTGGATTCCCCTCCACGCCAAATCCTGGCGGATCGAACAGGCCGGGAGGAGCCTCATCGGGTCGCGGCCGCCAAACAGGCGCAAAACCCAAAGCAAGGTTCACCGCCCGTGTTCCGGAGGGCAGACAGCGGCATCGCCATTCTTTACGGCACTCATGCCGTGCAGGAAGCCTTGCGCGGCAAGCGGCGAAAACTCCTTGATCTTTATGCCACGGAAGCTGCCGCCCAGCGGCTTGAGGGTGACATCGCCAGCGCTGGCCTTTCTCCGCGTATCGTGACCGCCGCCGACCTCGCCCGCCATCTTGGCGCGGGGGCTGTGCATCAAGGGATCATGCTCGAGGCCCTGCCGCTGGAGGCCCTCGATCTCTCCGATATCGTGCCGCAGAGCGGCATCGTGCTGGTGCTCGACCAGATCACCGATCCGCATAATGTCGGCGCAATCCTGCGCACCGCGGCAGCCTTTGGCGCCGATGCCTTGGTCATGACGGAACGCCACGCCCCGGATATGGCGGGTGCAGCGGCAAAGGCCGCTTCCGGCGGCCTCGAACATGTCGCGATTGTGAGAGTGGTCAATCTCGCTCGCGCGCTCGGCCAATTGGGCGCCATGGGCTATCTGCGCCTCGGCCTCGATTCGGAAGCCGAAACAAGTTTGGCCGGAATGGACGTGCGGCGACCCCTCGCGCTCGTGCTCGGCGGCGAGGGCAAGGGGCTGCGCCGCCTCAGCCGGGAGAGTTGCGACGCCTTGGTGCGCCTTGACATGCCAGGCGCCATCAAAAGCCTCAATGTTTCGAATGCCTGCGCCGTGGCACTGACCATCTTGCAGGGGCGTTTGACACGTTAGGGGACGGTGCCGCTGTCGTCTCCCACACGAGCAGCAAAAGTCCACGGCCGCCACCATTTCGCGTGGCGGGGCAAGGATTGCGGCACTGGGTCGTATCCCGACGTGCCCCAAGGGTGGCAGCGGCAAAATCGGGCGGCACCCATCGCGCCTCCTGCCCAGAGCCCATGCCGCGCGATCGCCTCATCCATATAGGCTGAGCAGGTAGGCAAGTGGCGGCACTGTGACCCGGCAAGCGAGGACAGCGTAAGCTGATAGGTCCGAATAACAATATGCGCGATGAGACGGCTGATATGAGACAATGTTTGTACAGTCTTGTTGGGCATAGTTTTGACGCCGCGCTGGCCGGGCACCTGAGATTGATATATACACGCTGGACCCGAATGCGACAGCTCATAAAGCCTGAGGTGTCGATTGGGAGCGTGGCCTTTACACTTCAGCTGGAGCGGGTTCTGACCGAAACCGCGGGCGGGTTCATCCCAGAAATGGCTAAGCTCGCCATATCCGAATCGCGGGCGTGCGCGGTGGCTTCGATCTGATCCACGCAAGCGACGGTCGCATCGAAAGTCAGCAGCGTCGAAGCATGCCGGGCCTTGAAATCGCGCACCGGCTCAAGAATTGCTACATCGGACCATTTCCCCGTTGGAGGAGGGCCATTTTCTTTGAGCATGGCGTAAACTTGCTCGCGCAGAGTGCGCAATTCCGGTGCGCTCGCGCCGATGACATGACGGGCCATGATGGAGGCCGCCGCTTGTCCGAGGGCGCAAGCCTTCACGTCATGAGCGAAATCGACCACTTGGCCATCCGCCATGACAAGATCGACGATGACTGTCGAACCGCACAATTTCGAGTGGGCTTTCGCGGTGGCGCTGGGCGCCGTAAGCCGTCCCCGCCGAGGGATATTGCCCGCCAGCTCCAGGATCCGGTGATTATAGATATCAGGAAACATTGTTTCGTTTTTTGGCGTGAAGGACCAGATGACGGCGCCACAGGCATACTATATAGGAAGTTAGGGTTTGGCGAACGAGATCTGGCAAATTTCCAGGCGAAACTCCCCGGACAACCGTCCGTCCGGTGCTCTTTTTCAGGGAGCAAGGCTAGGGACGCTCATACGAACTCGATTGGAGGCGCCACATGGATGCCGTGGTTAAGTCCTTGCTTGAACGTCCGCAACCTCAACAAAACACGATCCTGCCCGTCCGCCCGACCCGCGAGGAGGCCGAGGCGGCCGTTCGAGTTCTTTTGCGCTGGACCGGCGACGATCCCACGCGCGAAGGCCTGCGCGACACTCCAAAACGTGTCGTCAAGGCCTTTGAGGAATTCTTTTCAGGCTATCAGGAAGACGCGACGAATGTGCTCTCTCGCGTTTTCGAGGAAGTCCATGGCTATGATGATGTGGTTCTCGTCCGCGACATCCCCTTCTCATCGCATTGCGAACATCACATGGTGCCCTTTTTCGGCATGGCGCATGTGGCCTATTACCCGTCCGAGACTGGCGTTGTCGGGCTTTCCAAACTGGCCAGACTCGTCGACGTCTTCGCCAAGCGCCTGCAGACGCAAGAAGCCCTAACCGCGCTGATCATCGGCGCGATCGATAAGCATTTGCGCCCGCGCGGCTGCGCCGTGATGCTTGAGGCGCAACATCTGTGCATGTCCATGCGCGGCGTTCGCAAACACGGAGCGGAAACCATTACAACGCAGTTCACCGGCATTTTCCGCGACGATCCCACCGAGCAGGCCCGTTTCCTGACGATGTTGCGCGGCGGCAAGTGAAGACCGCGTTTTGGCCCGAACCGTGGGCCCGAAGTTTTTCGCGGTTGCTGGGCGCCGAGATCCTTGCCCGCGCGTGCCGCGGGTCCTCCGCCGGGACACTTCAGCATGATGACTTCGCCATCTTCTGACGAAAGCAAGGCCTCGAAGAACGAATTGGAAGAAGGACTGGCGTTCACGCCACGCTACGATTCCAATGGGCTAATCGTCTGCGTAACAAGGGACGCGCGCGACGGGCAAATCCTCATGCTCGCCTATATGAATGCCGAAGCCTTGCGCCTGACGCTCGAAACGGGCGTCGCGCATTATTGGTCGCGATCCCGCAAGGCGATCTGGCGCAAGGGCGATACCTCCGGCCAGATTCAAAAGGTCATGGAAATCAGAACCGATTGCGATCAGGACGCCCTGCTTTTGACGATCGAGCCCGGCGGCGACGGCGGTGCCTGCCACACTGGCCGCCGCTCCTGCTTCTACCGCAAACTCATCCCCGGCGGGGATCCAGCGACCCTTGTTTTCGATTAGGACAATTCCAATCTTCACTGTAGGCCTTGCCAATAGGTCGCTGGGGAGTTGGAACGAGGAGATGGCTTGCCCCGAGCCGGACAGACGGCGGGGTAAAATTTTTTTTTAGATGATACGCGGCCGGAAAAACCGGTTTCGCAATAAAAATTATGTGAAGTCGAAGAACCCGGATGGGCCTCGCGTCTTTATGAGTTTTCCGTCCTCTTAGGGAATGCTCTCCTTCTTTAAGAATTTTCAACCTGGAGCCTGAACAATCAGGAAAAAGTCACATGTTCATGGTCAAGGATCCGTTGGCCGCACTGCCAAATCAGGATCGTTCAAGTCAAGGTGCGCACACGAGGACTGGACAATTGAACAAGGTGCCGCCGTTTGACCGCGGGAAGTTGAATGGTGATGGCGATACGCAGCCTGTCGATCCCGCTGGTTTTCCAGTTCCGCGGCGGCCCATGATCGGCATCGCGCTTGGGGCGGGCGCCGCGCGGGGCTGGTCGCATATTGGTGTTTTGCTCGAACTCAACGCCCAAGGGATTGAGCCTGATGTGGTTGCCGGCACCTCGATCGGCGCCGTTGTTGGTGGATCCTATGCCGCCGGAATGCTGAAGGAGATGGAGCATTTCGCCCGAAATCTGACAAAGAAACGCGTCTTGAGCATGATGGACGTGTCCTTTTCTGGCGTGAGTTTTCTCGGCGGCGAACGGCTTCGGCGCGAGCTCGAACGAGAATTCTCCGGCCGCCGCTTCGAGGACCTCGAGAAGGGTTTCGCGACGGTCGCGACCGAATTCGGCACCGGGCATGAGATCTGGTTGACCAAAGGCAATGTCGCGGATGCCATTCGTGCTTCCTATGCCCTCCCCGGCATCTTTGAACCCGTCAAGATCAATGGGCGCTGGCTGTTCGATGGCGCGCTTGTCAATCCGATCCCCGTCACCCTTTGCCGGGTGCTTGGCGCGGAGGTGGTGATCGCTGTGAATCTCGTCAGCGACACGACTTTTCGCGGAACCGTCATTCACGATCCTTTGTCGATCGAGCCAACGCTTGAAAAATATAACTTCGGCGGCGCGGACGCGGAGCGAACCTTGAGCGCCCGCATTCTTGGCGGAATGGGCGGCAATCTGCGCCGGCTGTTTGGCAAACGGGAAGACGGCGCGCCGGGGATTGCCAATGCCATGATGGACGCCTTCAATATCGCGCAGGGGAGGATATCGCGCTCGCGCCTCGCTGGGGATCCGCCCGATGTTCTCATCAACGCGCGGCTCGGCAAGGTCGGCCTCTTCGATTTTCATCGCGCCGACGAACTGATCGCGATCGGCCGCGAGGCCACTCGCCGGGTCCTCCCGGAAATACTCAGCGACATCACGGCACTGCCCTCAGAAAGCACGCCCGCCTTGCGCGGGTAGAGACTTTCAAGCCTAGCGCACGCCGATTCGTCCGAAGAAAATGCAAGAACCAACTGGGACTTTCCTAAGCTTTCGCTCAACGCCATCGTTTCAAAGATCGCGTATTTAAACGCCTAGCTGAAGCAATGTAAAAAACAACTATTGTATGGGCTATAATAATTATGATATTATCTCAAGCTAGCCAAACTAAGCTAGGCCTTTGCCAAGGCGCTGAGACTGAACTCCGCAAAGACGGGTGACATGGTTTGGGTTGACCATAAAGGCAACTCGTTCGCTCATATAAGCGACAGAATGGATGATGTTTCCGAGATCATCATCCTATTTGCTGTATTTGTCATCGCTTTCTGTTTTTTTATATTTGTATTTATGTTTAATATCGTTCTATTTGTATGGCAGCAAATATTGCCCATTCTTATTGGTAATAAAATCTCGTTATAGTCCCCATAAAGAAACGATAAAAACACCTGATGAGCAGATCATCCCGATCTGAACTCTTGCCTCCCTTCTGAAAATCCAAGAGCGCCGAAGAAACAGGAACAGGCGTTGCCGCATGACGCTTGAAGCGAAAAGGCGAAACGGGCCCCGCCGCGTGAACGGGGTCCCTTCGCCTGAAAAGCTACCGGAGCGCGTTCATGCCGTCGCGATATATTCGCGCAACGCTTGATGCTCGTGCTCCAGCTGCTCGAGCCTGTATTTGACCACGTCGCCAATCGACACAATTCCAACCAGCGTTTCGTTGACAACGACGGGGAGATGACGGCAGCGCCGGACCGTCATTTTTTCCATGGCCATATCGACGGATTCGTCCTCATGCGTTACCGTGACTGGCGCCGTCATATGCCTTGAGACGGCATTGTCGAGCGCCGCCGCCCCACCCTTGCCGACTGCATGAAGGATATCGCGTTCCGATATCATTCCAAGGACATGGACTTCCGCGTCGGTGACAACAGCGGCGCCGATATTCCGGGCCGTCAAAAGTCGAGCAACCTCGGCCAAGGTTCGATGCGGCTGAGTGGTGACGATATCCTTTCCCTTCGTCGCGAGAATGCGTGCCACTGTCATGCTTCCCTCCCTCAAAGTTCTCTTGATTTTTTTTCACCCTTCCTTCGCGCCTCCAATAGAAACGTTTGAACAGCCGCAACCTAATCTTGCGTCATAATGACGCAGTAGAATGCACCTGTTCCGCGGCCCGCGCAACAGCGCTTTCAAAATCCTTTGCTTTCGCGAAGTTTCTCAAGGCTCTGACCCCGTGACAGTGGCGGCGGGTTCCGGCATATCTTGCGAGAAAGCTCAAATGAAAAAGGCCGGGGAACCCGGCCTTTGGCAGGCACCCGCGGTGAAGACACTTTGAGTCTAAGCAACCGCCCTCCGCATAGGGCTTAGGCGTGTCCGGCATCCGAGGACAAATGCCCAAGGTCGATGCCCGCCTGCCGGAGCGCCCGTTCATATTTCGAACTCAAAGCGGAATCGAAGATGAGCGACGGATCCGCAGGGCAATTGAGCCAGCCATTGTGCTGCATCTCGGCCTCGAGCTGGCCCGCCGACCAGCCCGCATAGCCCAAGGCCAAAAGCGCCTGACCCGGCCCCGCTCCCTGCGCGATCGCCCGCAGAATATCGATTGTGGCGGTCAAGGACACGCCACCGCCAATCGGCAAGGTCGAATTGTCGATCGAAAAATCGTTGGAATGCAGCACAAAACCACGGCTTGTGTCGACCGGCCCTCCATTCAGCACCAGAATGGAACTCGCCTCCGTCGGCAGGCGGATCGCCTCGTCCGGGCCAATCACCTTGAGTTGCACAAGCAGCTGCGGAAAATCGACTCTTTCCGCCGGACGGTTGACAATTATCCCCATCGCGCCTTCCTCGGAATGGGCGCAGACGTAAATGACGGAACGCGCGAAGCGATCGTCCATCATCCCCGGCATGGCAATCAGCAATTGCCCGTCGAGAAATTCTCCCCCGCCTTGCCGGCAGGCCGTCGGAGCTTTAATCGATCCCATGTCATGCGCCTCAAAAGGTCAAACGAAATTGAAACAATCCTGGTTGCGGCTTTCACGAACGAAAAATAAATTGGATGCCTCGCCCGCCAATGATAGGCCCATTTCCTTGCATCGGCATCATTCCTTGCAAATCTCCTTCCAGCCTTCAACTCACGTCTGGGCTACGGGTCTCTTTTTTGCCTGCGCGAACCTTGCCCAGCTGTTCTTTCCCACCAGCGTAAGCTGTGATCCTTACGCGAGCACATGGGTTTCGGGACAGAAATCATCGTTGCGGCTGATTGCCGCTGGCAGCGATGCGCCGCATGACTACTATCGAGCCGGGATCGAAATCCGCCTCGATCCGGGCGCGCTAACCTATTGGCGCATGCCCGGCGGCGCCGGCGTTCCACCCGTGTTTTCCTTCGAGGACTCGGCGAACACCGCCGGCATCACGGTGTTCTATCCGGTACCTGACCGTGTGAATGAAGATGGGACAGAGGCATTTGGTTATCGCGACAGCGTGACGTTTCCGCTGCATGTCACCCCCAAGGATGCAACCCGCCCCGTGCTTTTGGCGGTGAACCTGTCCTATGCGGTCTGTGCCAGAATATGCCTCCCGGCCAAGGCGGAGGCGCGGCTTACCCTCGATCCAAATCACAAGTCCCGCGCTGACAGCCAGGAAGCAACCGCCATCGCCGCCGCCGAAGCCGCGGTGCCGCGGCTCCTTTCGCCGCAACAACGCGACGCCCTCGTGACGCTCACGCGGGACAAAACGGCGCCTTCACCGACCTGGCGCCTGGCGACGTCAAGCGATGCCCAGGATCTTTTCGCGGAAGGCCCGCCCGGCTGGTATTTCGAGACGCGCAAATTGGGCCGCCCTGGCGAGTTCCTGATCATTGCCGTCGAAAAGCCGCAAGCGGAAGGCCAGGCACCCGTCCCCGTGACTCTGACATTGAAAGGCGAGCGGCAAAGCTACGAATTCGGAGTGAATCTCGATTCCTTATCCCCTCCGTGAAGCAGAAGCATCCGCGCAGAAACCGTGAGCACGACGATCATAACGACCCATTCAAGGGGGGCTATGGCGCCCCTTCGGCTCTCCTGCCCTATCACGCCCGAGCCACGTGACGGAAGCGAAGGCGCCGAGCCACGAACCCGCTGCCGCGAACAGGACGTAGACGGCGTTTTCCGTATAACTGATGACCGCGAAGGCGGACAGCAAATACCAGATGCCGCTCCAATTGGCGGCCCAAAAGCGCCGTCTGCCGCTGACGGCGGCATTGAAGAACACATAGGCTGAATCCGTGGCGGCGGTGGACGCGAGCACGCCCATCGCGATAAGCGGGTTGACGGGAAGGATCATGCGGAGGGTCCTTGTCGTTGCGGCCGGTGCCGGGATGCGCCGGAGCGCTAGCAGAGCATGCGGTCCTATTTGAACGCCGCCATGCCTTTGCGCGCGAGGGCATCGGCACGCTCATTCATGACATCGTCGGCATGACCCTTCACCCAGCGCCAGTCAATATTATGCACCGCGGCCGCCGCGTCGAGCCTTTGCCAGAGCTCGATATTTTTGACGGGTTTCTTATCGGCGGTCTGCCAGCCGTTGCGCTTCCAGGCAGCGATCCATGTGGTGATGCCGCCCTTGAGATAATTCGAATCCGTATGAAGATGGACCACGGAGGGCCTGTTCAGCGCCTCCAGCGCCGTGATCGCGGCGGTCAATTCCATGCGGTTGTTGGTGGTCGCGGCTTCCCCGCCAAAGAGCTCTTTCTCATGAGCGCCGAACCGCAGGATGGCGCCCCAACCTCCCGGACCCGGATTGCCCGAGCAAGCCCCGTCAGTCCAGATCGAAACCACGCCGCTCATCGCAGCAAGCCGAGTTCGCGGGCATGATCGACGTGCTGATGGAAACGCAATTTCCCGAAATATTCGAGCGGGTTCTTTGGGTGCACCAGGGCATCCGCCGGAACATTCTGCCAATCGACAAGGCGCGTGAGAGCAAACCGGAGCGCCGCGCCGCGCGCCAGAATGGGAAACGCGTCGATTTCGCTGGCGCTGAGTTTGCGCACCCCCTCATAGGCGCCAAAAAAAGCCAATCCCTTGCTGATGTTGAAAGAACCATCTGCTTCAAAGCACCAGGCGTTGAGACAAATCGCAACGTCGTAAGCAAGCTCATCCGTGCAGGCAAAATAGAAATCGATGAGCCCGGACAATTCATCGCCAATAAACAACACATTGTCGGGAAACAGATCGGCGTGGATGACGCCGCGCGGCAAATGGCGCGGCCAGTGACCTTCGAGAAAAGCCAACTCTTTCGCAATATCATCGGCGAGGCCGGGCCGCACCTCAAAGGCGCGCGCGCGCGCCTCGTCGAAAAGGAGGGGCCAAGCTTCGAGCCCCAAGGCATTGGCCCGATGCAGAGCGAAGTCGGCACCGGACCGATGCAGCTTGCCAAGCGCCTCGCCGACGGCGGCGCAACGGCGGACGCTTGGATGGCTATCCCACATGCCTTCGAGAAACGTCACGATCGCCGCCGGACGGCCTGCGATCCTGCCGAGCGCATGGCCATGCCTGTTGCGCACCGGCTGCGGGCAATTCAGCCCGTGACCTGCCAGATGCTCCATGAGCCCCAGGAAAAACGGCAGGTCATTGATATCGACTCTCTTCTCGTAAAGGGTCAGGATGAAGTAGCCGGACTCGACATGCAGGATGAAATTGGAATTCTCTACCCCTTCGGCAATTCCCTTCAACGCCAGAACCTGGCCCAGATCATAATCGGCAAGAAAGCTTGCAAGCTCCGCTTCATTGACTTCGGTATAAACGGCCATGGAGAAACCGGGCGATCAAGCAAGGCGCGGCCCATCCGCGGCGCCGTACCCTGTTAGCTACCCCCATTCAACAGGTCAAACCCAAGACCGCGACCCTGTCATTGCCGCCGGGGCCGCTTGCAACGACCGTCGGCGTCCAAAGAAGCGGGGGGCTTGTTCCAGCCTAAGCCCTATCTTGCTTATAAATATAAGATCGCGTGAGCGGCTAAGCCGGGAACGGTTAGGAACCCATTGCGAAAGCGCCAGCCAGGCCTCTAACCTGGGTGTAAGCGAAGCCACCCTTCGCGGGAGGATGGCAGCGCCTCCAACAGAATTTTGGTCATGGCTTGTTGCACAATTGAATCAATTCATAGGTTCGCTTGTTTTTGCGCCGCAAAAAATTTTCGGCTGCCTGAACAACGAGCGGCATCGAAAATATTTTCACATTTGTGCTTCCGAGGAGACATTCTGCCTAATTGTGCGTGACATTGCTTTCGACGTGGGCTAGGTTCTGCCCGTAAGCCGTTCAAGGCCGAAGCCGCTATAAGTTCGGCACGCTAGTCCAAGTCTTGGGAGGACGCTTGTTCCTCTCGCCCTACTGCCACAAGGTGGCGAGGTCTTCCTGAGGGAGGCAAGGCGAGGGAAGAAGTTATGGACAGGACTCAAAGGGGCGAAGATGCTTGATATCTTCGCCCCTTTTTTCGGCCAGCGTTTTCGACATTTTCGATCAACGAGTCATCCGAAGGCCTCGCTGCTATGATGCCTCAGGCATCCCGGCCTCATGCAATTGATTGACGTTTATCTCTTTCACCATCCGTACCTTAACGCGATGATTTTCGGACCCGCTATTTCCCTCCCGGAGGCGCGGCTGGATTTCCCGGCGGTTGCGAAACACTTTCGGACCCAGGCGGCGCCGTGAGCCCAGGCGTCAGAGCTGAAGGAGCGGGAAAATTCGGGCTCGACAGCCCCTGGCTGGGGCTCTTGGGCTTGGCGCGGGCGGTGCCATTGGGATTATAAAGCGCGCTCGCTTCCTCGCTCATTTCGAGGCATGTCAAAATTTCCACATAGCTTGGCATCGGCGTGGCCCCTTGCGCGACGCAATCGCGGCGGTCTTCCAACTTGAAATGCGCCCATTTTTTCGCAAGTTCGGCGCGCGCCTCACTCTCGTCCTTCATGCAGCTTTGATAGGCGAGATTCTGATCGTTGCCGATAAAGGACCGCGCTTCGAGGCAAGATGGCTTGATGTTGAGGACAGGCACCGTATCTGACTTGGCTTCGGCCAGAACAGGCAGAATCAAAAGGGCAATCCCAATAAGCCCGGCGGCGGCCCTTTGCATGCGACTCTCCTTTTTGCCTTGGAGGCAACGGCAGGCACGTGAGCCTGACAGGAACCAACAATCCAGTGCAGTGACCCTGACCCTCGAAGACGACAGCGACACCGCCGCGGTCAAGGCCGATATCGGCCATCACCTCGCCCGCCGCAACGACGACTGACCCTGGGCAATTTGGCCTGCACGACATGCGCCTGAGCCAAACGCACAGCTGATCCTCGAAAGCGTGTCGGCCCGCTTGTACAATTTTACTCCTCGATCGTACCAAAATGTTTCACGTGAAACATTTTTGTCCGATTGGCGAAAATGGCTCAGAAGCCATCGAGAAACCGCGCCACGGCGGGGTTTGCCCGCAACACAGCGAGTTCCTCGGCGCTGGGCAATTGCGGCTTATCCCTCTTGCTATTGACGAGGCACAAAAACCCCAGGGGTTCCGTCCGGCCGGCCCGGAACTGATGCCAGGTCCAAGGCTCGATGGTGACAAGATCACGCGGACTCAGTGCGTGAAGGGTGCCGCCAATCAAACACTCGCCGCTGCCCCGCAGGATCATCACGCCATGCATATGCGCATGCCGTTCGAGGGTCGAGAACCCGCCCGGTTCGATCTCGAAATAGCGCAATTCGCCATTGAGCCTTGAATCCGAGAACAAGGTCTGCCGGGAAATCGCCCTGAACGGCGCCGCGTCCGCCTCCTTATAAGGGAGACGCGGGATCGTTTCCCAGGCAAAACCGGGAGCGGCCTTGCGCAAAGGCGGAACGTCGGCGGTTTCACCGGCCATGATTCTTTCACCCATAGCGATAGTCGGCGACCGCGCGCACAAAGGCGGCGGTTTCCTTGACGAGATCCTCGGGCGGCGCCGATAATAGCGCGCCGCCGATCAAAAGCATGACATCCCGCCCATAATAATCGAGCAATTCCGGCACCCTTGGCAAGGTCATTCCGCCGGCTGGCACCGGCAGGCTGGCGTTGAGCCCCCCGAACGGGCAGCGCAAGGCCTCAGTGATTTTCCCGCAGCACGCCATGGTATAACCGAAACGGCCGCCGGGGTTGGGAAAGATCGCGGCATCGGCGCCAAACAGGCGAAACAGCCTGGCGAAAAGAGAGGGCGAAACGCGCGCGGCGCCCGTCATCGCGGGATGCGCGATGAAGGCAAAATCCGGATGCGCCTGGCAAAGCGCCCGCAGGGTCGCGACACCCGCGATCATCGGCGCGATCATCACCGTATCGAGACCCTCCGAGCGGGCGATGCCGAGTTGCCTTTCCATTTCAACGAAGTGACCAGAAAGATTGGGAACATAGCGGGTTGGCCTCCCGCTGAGTGCTACGGCCTTGCGGACGGCGGCGGCGCAGGCCGGCACCCGCGCTTCGAAAGCACTAAAGGACTGGTTCGCCAGTCCATGATCGTCCTTGATGGCATCAAGCCCGCCAAGTGCCAGCTTGAAAGCCAGCGCCGCCAGATCTTCGACGGCGAGCCCTTGCGGCTTGAGGGCCGATGAGGTGAGCGCCCGCCGATCCGCCTTCGCGCGGGCGAACAAGCCGGAAACGCCATGCCGCGGGCCACAGAAACCCTTCATGAAATCCGCCGGAAACAGGGCGTCGTCGAGAACAACATCATCGTAGAGCGAAGTATTTCCGAAAAGCATATTGAGAAGCTGGCCGGCATCCGCGCCGACCGTCGCCGTGGCAAGATCGATGCGAACGGCAAACCAGCCGTCCCCCAGATCCTCGACCGCCGCCACCCGCCCAACAATATCAGACAAAATGCGAGGATCGCGGATCGCCGCCAGCGGCGCCTCGACACTCTGCTCGATCGCAATAGCCCGCGCCCGCCCTTCGATCGAGGCCGCATCGCTTCGGATTCGATAGAAGGCTTGCAGCCTTTCGCTCATGCCCGCGGCCTAAGGCACCCTCCTCTCCTCATGCCTCATAATAATCGGTGACGAACCGGTCGAGCAAGCGGACGCCGAAGCCGGAACCCCAGCTTTGATTGATCTCGCTTGATGGCGAACCCATCCCGGTGCCGGCGATATCAAGATGCGCCCAGGGGGTGCCATTGACGAAACGCTGAAGGAATTGCGCGGCGGTGATCGATCCCGCATGCCGTCCGCCGGTATTTTTCATGTCGGCGAATTTCGAGTCAATCATTTTATCATAGGCCGGGCCGAGCGGCAGCCGCCAGAGCTTCTCGCCGGTGGCCTTGCCCGCGGCGATGAGCCGTTCGCCCAGCTCGTCATTATTGGTGAAGAGTCCCGCATGTTCCTGGCCGAGCGCGACAAGGATAGCGCCGGTCAGGGTGGCGAGATCGACAATGAATTGCGGTTTGAATGTGTCCTGAACGTACCAAAGAAGATCGGCTAGGACGAGACGGCCTTCCGCGTCCGTGTTGATGACTTCGATCGTCTGACCGGACATGGACTTCACGATGTCGCCTGGGCGCTGAGCTTGCGGACCTGGCATATTTTCGACAAGACCAATGACGCCGACCGCATCTACATTGGCCTTGCGTTCCGCGAGGGCCTGCATGAGACCGACAACGCAGGCGGCTCCCGCCATGTCGCCTTTCATATCCTCCATCCCGGCAGCGGGTTTGATCGATATGCCGCCCGTATCGAAGCAGACGCCCTTGCCGACAAAAGCGATGGGCGCCGATTTCGGCTTGCTCTTATCCTTGCCGCCGGCTTTGGCGCTTTTGCCACCCTGCCAGCGCATGATGACAGCCCGGCTTTCGCGCGCCGATCCTTGCCCGACGCCGAGGAGGGCGCCCATGCCGAGTTCGCGCATCGCGGCGGGATCAAGGACGTTCACCTCAACGCCGTGCTTTCTCAGTGCCATGGCGCGTTTGGCGAACTCTTCTGGGTAGAGGACA
>DATJLX010000015.1:0-20494 GCA_035509135.1 Methylocella sp. | reverse complement strand
TGCTTCGACAATGCTGCCAGCTCTGCCCATTGGAGCAAGAGAGCCATCGCGCATCGCTTCGCGAATGCGGTGCGACAAAAACCAAGCGGTCTTCATGCTGCAAGAGAGCATTCTCTGAATTTGATTGGTAGAGATACCTTTCTTGCTGGCGCACATAAGATGGATGATTTGCAGCCAAAGGTGCAGCGGCAAGTGCGAGGACTCGAAGATGGTCCCCATGCACACGGTAAACGGTTTGCGGCATTCATTGCATTTGTAAAGGCCGCGCCGGGTAGTTTCCCCAGCCATCTTGCAGATGCGCTTGGCATCAACGTTGCCACAATGATGGCAAACCGGCCCGTCCGGCCAAAGGCGGCTTTCTACATACGCAAAAGCAGCGTCTTCATTTTGGAAATGAGCGGCGTTGAGAATTGAGACGGCCATAACGAAATCTCCTATGGCCACAACTCTACATTAGGGTACTTGGTATGTCAAGTGTAATGACCCCAAATTTTTTGACCTGCATGGCCCCGCAGCAAGCCACGCCGACCGCCGCGGAGGCTCGTCCTCAGACCTGCTGGATCGCCGATAGCTTCCAATCGCTGGGAGAGCCGCCGGGACGACGCGCAAAGGTCCAGACCTCGGTTGCCTGCTGCGGTGCCACCGGATCGCCGGAGACGATCTTGCCCGAGAGCCGGTCGGCCATGGTGTCGATCAAGGAAAAGCGCATGGCGACCGTCGCATAATCGCTTTGCGGTTCCCGCCACGCCTCTGCGAGATCGCCTTGCAGGAAAGTCACGTCCGAGACCTTGTTGACCAGACCCTTTTTGGCGTTGGCGGCAAGCTCCTCGGCGAAAAAGGAGGCCATCTCCGGCGTCGCCAGCATGCGCAAACGGTCGAAATCCTCCTCGCCGAAAGCGGTTTCGATCGCCGCCAGAGGCTGCTCGAAAACGCTGAAATCGGCCGGGGTAATGTCGAGATTTGATCCGCGTTGGGCGCTCCCCGGGCCGCCGCCAAACCCCGCAAAACCGCTCGGCGAAGCCCCGCCGCCCTGCCCTAGGCCGGAACGATAGGAAGCGCCCTGAAACGCGGGCCCGCCGCGAACAAAGCTCATCACCAGTTTGAACAGCAGGAATAAAAGGCCAATCTGGAGAAACAGGCCCAGGATCGAGAGACCGCCGCCGAGGCCGCCGAACAGCCCATGCCCGAACAAGAGGCCAAACAGCCCAGCTCCGATGAAGCCGCCGAGCAGGCCGCGGCCGAAACCACCCGAAAAGAAGCCGCCCGAGGCGGTGGCGGATGGGCGGGCGAAAATATTTTGATTGGGTGAGGTCATCGACCGCTGGATCGACGTAGCGCCCCCCGGCGCCGTGGGCGTCGCCGATGGCGCGCTAAAGGTGCGGGTGCCCCGGCTGCCAAACGAAAAGCCGCCGCCAACGCGCGCCGAGGCGTCGCCGGCATAGCCCAGCGCAAACGCCGCGACAAGGGCCAAAATCAAGGTTTTGTGGCGTAACGCCATGAAAATCATCCTAAAGTTGACACGGGCGCGGGACGCTTCGGTCCCGCCACGGGCTATATAGGGATGAAAGCAAGAAGTGCAAAGGTGGGCTCTGACCGCGGCCTTGCTGGAAGACTGCGCTCCCGCTCATGGCCCCGTGCAACCCAACGCGTCAAAACAGGGCGAGCTGTTCTCGGTTCACCGCTTGAGATCACCGGCGCTCTACTTCACCATATCCAAGGGCTGCCTGTTTTCTTCGCTTGGAACCGCATCAATCTTTGCCGGCTCGTTGGCGAACGGATAACCCAGTTTGAGAGCCATGTTCTTGGAGACCGGATCATGGGTGATGAAATGGTGGCAAGCCGCGAAGTAGAATTGATAAGCGGATTCGGTGGCGCCAAAAACCGAATTTTCATCACCTGGCCTCAAGTCGACGGAATTCCACTTGTCATCGTAATAATTGAACACAACGGGCTTGGTCTTCGAACAAAAGACCATGCTGATTTCCGATGATTGCTTGCCGACGCTGACCGGCGGACGGTCATATTCATGGAGATCATTGTCACCGTGAGCCTTGTACCCCGCGCTCCAAACGCGATCCGAAATCGCAAACAGTGTGCCCTCCTTGGTCGAGGCGATCGGAACGGCGGTGTCGATCGTGAAGAAATCGCAGCTATCCATATGGCATCGCCCATAACCAAGCTTTCCGATCGCCGCGTCAAATTCGGCATTCCCAGCGTGTGCGGCGGGTGCAAGCAACGCGAACACCGCAAGGATAGGCGGAAGCAGGCGCCCGGCCGGGATGGCGCCGGGCAACGCCGGACAGGCGCCGCGCGGGACACTGCGGGCGGAAACATCCCGCGAGCTTTTGTGAGAAGAAGGGGATGTCATAGCCGAACCGGTGGCGAGCCCTATGGCGTGTTCTCTAGCGGAAGGGGCACGGCGCTCAACCGGTTGTTGATCCCCGTCGCATCGTCGAGGAATTGAAACCGCGTCGTCTTGACCGCCCCGGAACGGAAATGTCCATCATCCCTGTAATAAGGCACCCCCTCCTTGTCGACCGTGGGGCAGCGGCTGGTATCGCAAAGATAATCGAGGGGATCGACAAATCTCCCGTCGAGGGACGAGGCGAGAGCCATGAGCCGTTTCTTTGTCGCGGCGGCCCGATTCTCGAACTCATCCCGGTCGATATATTCGACTTCCTGCGTGTCGCCTCCCCAAAATTTCCGTTTCGCAAGCTCGACCGGCACGTTCCAGCGTCCGGATGGCGTCGCACCTACAATGACGATCTCGGCGCCGCGCTTTTTGAATTCCAGGAGATGGGTGCGTAAGGAAGCGAACGCCGCATCGAGGTGGTCATAAAACCATGCCTTATCCTGCTGCATGGTGCAATCGTCGCCTTCGATGAAGCAAATATTGTGGCTTGGCAAGTAGAAGTATGCATACCAGTTCGCTACAAGCACGATACGCTTGAAGTTTTTCGTTTCTGCGTAGTGTAACGCCTGTTCGACAAAGCCGTTACAGTTAAACCGATCATGAATAATCTTGAGTCCCGTGATTGGAGGGCACGCGGCTGTTGTCAGGAACGTAAAGGAATTTTCCGGGTTGAGCTTGGCGTTTTCGACAAACCGGCTATAAATCTGCATCGCATAGGAATCCCCGAGGAAGAAAACGCCGCGGCCCGTGTCCGGTCCGAGCTGACAAGGCCGCAAATTGCCCTGCTGGTCGCGGCCGCTGCATTCATCCGGATAGGTCCAGTCTCCGGCGGCCGCCCGGTACGTATCGAGCCTTTGCCTTTCAGCCTCGGGCCGGCGGTTCGGCAAGCCTTCATTCACCGTGACCGTGATTGCAAAGCCAAGGGTGAGCGCCAGGGCGCCGGCACCGGCCAACACGCCTCGCGGCCTCAATTCCATCAGCTGTCCAGCGGGCAGCCTTTTGAACAAGGCCAGAAGAATCCCTCCGAATCCAAGGATCAGGGCCAGAATCGCGATTTCACCAGTGATTTTGTAAGGGTTCGTCTTCGCAAATCCAAAATACACCGCCGCCACGGCGACTGGCCAATGCCAGAGATAAATCGAATAGGACCATTTGCCGATAAGCTGCACGAGCCAGTTCCTGAAGGCCGTGGCATTGGGCCGGTTCGCGGCAATGACAAAGCATGTGCCAAGGACAGGCAGCAGCCCCCAATAAGAGGGCCAGGGCAAGAATTGATCATACAGAAAGATTGGGACAAAGATAAAGACTAGCCCAGCGGGAAGCAGTATATTTGAATATTTTTGCGTATCGTTTTTGAATTGCAAAGCAACAATTCCGCCCGCGAGCAGTTCCCATGCTCTTTGCGGCAGCAGGTAAAAAGCCGAAGCCGGCTCCGCCCTCGAATAATAAATGCACAGGGCCAGTGACAAAAAAGCCATAGACCATAGGATCGGAATAATATGGCGCCGTATTTTATCATAATTGTGCAATGCTATTATTATTATAGGATAAATCAAATAAAACTGCCATTCTACCGATAGGCTCCAAGTATGAAGAAGCCATTTGACGTCGCTTTGCGGATCGAAATATCCAGTGGCTTGCCAAAACCGGAAATTTGAAAAGAAAAGAAGCGCCGCAATCGAGGTGGAGCCGAGGTAGTGATAAGTCGCCGGTTCAACAAAAAAATATCCCGCCGCCAGCAAGACAAAGCAGACGCCCAAGAGACCGGGAACGATGCGTTTGGCGCGGTCGTGGTAAAAGTCCCAAATGCTGAAGGTTCCCTTGGCCATTCGCCCCATGATGATGGACGTCATCAGATAGCCGGAGATCACAAAGAAAACGTCCACTCCAACAAATCCGCCGGGCAGGAAATCGACCTTGAAATGAAAAAGGACAACCGCGGTCACCGCGAGCGCCCTCAGCGCATTAATATCGGAACGGAACTTCATGGGCCCCCTCTTGCCATTTGCGGATTCGAAAGAATTCCTAAGTCGCTAATCATAATGCAAGGCCGTGCTCGCCATCCCGCTCCTGCCTCTCGCCGCCTAAAGAGAGGACGAAGCTCTTCGAGTTCATGTAGAAACCGGCAAAAAATTGCCCTAAACCGAACCGGCCCCCATCCAGGACTTGAGTCTTGCGCAGGAAGTGTCGCAAACTTGGCAAAATGATGGAGGACGCCAGCGGACGGAAGCAGGCCGTCGTCTGACAAGATGAGCGGATTGCGGCCAATGGCATCCGGTTGACCGGTGTGTTAGAAGGCGCGCAAACCTGGCTGGAGAAAGCCATCCCGGCTGCCGGGCGGGGAGACAAGAGCGAAACGAACATGAATGAGCGGCGTGCCAATTTCGGATATGAAGACCTGATCGCCTGCGGGCGCGGCGAACTTTTTGGGCCAGGCAATCCCCAATTGCCATTGCCGCCGCTTTTGATGTTCGATCGAATCACGGATATTTCCGAGCAAGGCGGCGCCAATGGCAAAGGCGTGATCCTGGCCGAATTTGCGGTCAAGCCCGATCTCTGGTTCTTCGGATGCCACTTCAAGGGCGATCCGGTGATGCCGGGCTGCCTTGGGCTCGATGCCCTGTGGCAGCTGCTTGGCTTTTATCTGGGCTGGCTCGGCCTCACCGGGCGCGGCCGGGCGCTTGGGGTCGGGGAAGTCAAATTTTCCAACCAAGTCTTGCCCGCCGTCAAACGGGTCATCTATGGCGTCGATCTCAAGCGCGTGTTCAAATCCAAACTCGTGCTTGGCATCGCGGACGGCTGGCTCGAGGCCGATGGAACGCGCATCTATGAGGCCAAGGATCTTCGAGTGGGCTTGTTCAAGGCCGAGGCTTCAACCACGGCCTGACCGATCGGATGGTCTATCTTGCCTTGCAACCGGCCGCCGCACAGCCGCGCACGGGCCGCTGGATCAAGCGGGAGTTATGCGGGAGTTATAGGAATGAGACGGGTCGTCGTCACCGGAATGGGGATTGTATCCTCGATCGGGAACAATACCCAAGAGGTGCTAGCCTCTCTTCGGGAGGCCAAGTCCGGCATCGTGCGGGCTGAAAAATACGCCGAGCTCGGCTTTCGCAGCCAGGTTCACGGGGCCCCGGCGCTCGACCCTGGCGAGATCGTCGACCGCCGCGCCATGCGTTTCCATGCCGCCGGCACCGGCTGGAACCATGTCGCGATGGACCAGGCAATCCGCGATGCCGGCCTGACGCCCGCCGAAATCTCGCATGAGCGCACCGGCATCATCATGGGCTCTGGCGGCCCTTCGACGCGCACCCTTGTAGAAGCGGCGGATATCGCGCGCACCAAGGGACCCAAAAAAATCGGCCCTTTCGCGGTGCCGAAGGCGATGTCCTCGACCGCCTCGGCGACTCTCGCCACCTGGTTCAAAATCAAGGGGGTCAATTATTCGATCTCGTCGGCCTGCGCGACTTCCAATCATTGCATCGGCAACGCCTTTGAGATGATCCAATATGGCAAGCAAGATGTGATGTTCGCGGGCGGCTGCGAAGAGCTCGATTGGACCCTCTCGGTTTTGTTCGACGCGATGGGCGCGATGTCCTCCTCCTTCAATGATCGTCCGGCGGTTGCGTCGCGCGCCTATGACAAGGACCGGGACGGTTTCGTGATCGCCGGCGGGGCTGGCGTGGTTGTGCTCGAGGACCTGGCGCATGCCCGGGCGCGAGGCGCCAAAATTTACGCTGAAATCGCGGGTTATGGTCTCAGCTCGGATGGCTTTGACATGGTCGCGCCCTCCGGTGAGGGCGCGGTGCGCTGCATGCGCATGGCGCTTGAAGGCGTGAAAACCCCTGTCGATTACATCAATCCGCATGCGACCTCGACCGAGGTTGGAGATCTGAAGGAAATTGAAGCTATACGAGAGGTTTTTGGCACGGGCGAGAAATGCCCGCCAATTGCCGCGACCAAATCCCTAACTGGCCATTCGCTTGGCGCCACAGGGGCGCAGGAGGCAATCTATTCCATGCTCATGATGCAAAATGGCTTTATTTGCGAAAGCGCCAATATTGAGGAGCTCGATCCGGCCTTCACCGATATGCCGATCGTGCGCAAGCGGCGCGACGGCGTGCAGCTGCGGGCTGTTCTGTCGAATTCGTTTGGGTTTGGCGGCACCAACGCCAGCATCGTCTTGACGCATGTCGATGCCTGAGGCGATGGCCGCGAGCGGCACCGGCGGATTGATGCAAGGCAAGCGCGGCCTCATCATGGGCGTCGCCAACGATCATTCGATCGCCTGGGGCATCGCCAAGGCGCTTTATGAGCATGGCGCAGACCTCGCCTTCAGTTATCAGGGCGAGGCGTTCGGCAAGCGTGTCGCGCCGCTCGCCAAAAGCCTCGGCGCGACACTTATTCTGCCGTGCGACGTGGAGGACATCGCCACGGTCGATCAGCTTTTCGCGGCGATCGAAAAAAAATGGGGAGGTCTGGATTTCGTGGTCCATTGCCTTGCCTATTCGGACCGCGCCGAACTGAAGGGCCGTTACGCTGATACGACGCGGGAAAATTTTGTGCGCAGCATGCTGATTTCCGCGTTTTCCTTCACCGAAATCGCCAAGCGCGCGGCGCCTCTCATGCAGCCGGGCGGCGCCCTTCTGACCTTGAGTTTTGCCGGGGCGAACCGGGTCATGCCCAACTACAATGTCATGGGCGTCGCCAAGGCGGCGCTCGAGTCGAGCGTGCGCTATCTCGCCGCCGATTATGGGCCGCAGGGAATCCGGGTGAACGCCATTTCGGCGGGGCTTATCCGCACCCTGGCAGGCGCCGGGATCGCCGACGGGCGGGTTTTGTTCAATTTTTCCAAGGCGCATGCCCCGCTGCGCCGCACCCTCGATCTCGCCGACATCGGCGGCGCCGCGCTTTATCTTCTGTCCTCGCTTTCAAGCGGCGTCACCGGGGAAATCCATCGCGTGGACGCAGGCTACAATATTGTCCTCATGCCGCATCCCGATAGTCTGAAAGCCGAGTCCGCGCCGCGCTGACGCCGATTACGCGAACCGGACACTCAATTGTCCTTCGGCGCCCCCCGTCCGAGGAAGGCGCCCTTCAACCATTGCCCGAGCTGAGCGACCCGGCCCGCGCCCTCCACGGCCTTTCCCGGCGCCTCCAGCACGGTGCTCGCCACCGCGCCGGCCTGTGACTGAGCCAAGGCCAAGAGTTCCTGAGGAGAAAGCCGGATCTCGATCTTCTTGCTGACCTTAACCTCGATATATTCGTAGTCGGTGTCCTTCTCATCGGGCATGTGCCACTCCTTCAAGCGACGCTGACCTGCGGAACAGAGATGGTTTCGATGCCGAGATGCGCCAGGGTGAGGTTCAACAATTCGTAAGGCGCCACGACATTATGCAGTTCGATCTTGCCGATCGACGCATTGGCGGAACTGTTGCGGATCAGCAGCTGATCGATATGGGCCTCCGCGCTCGGAGCGATCTTGATGACGAGATCGAGGCAGCCAAGGTCGATATGGAAGGCTTTTGGCCTCGGCACGGCGTTGACGTCGACGCCCTGGCTCACGATATCGGCGACGGACGCCCCCGGAAGCGCCAGATTCGGCAGCGTCATGTCCCCGAGAGGCACCGCGTCTCCGGTCAAGCGGCCAATGGCAAAGGAATCGAGAGTGGCCGCCGGCACGCCGACCCCGCCGATCTTGAGGCCGCCAAGTCCGAGACCGGCGATCGTGAAACCCTGCGTCGGCAAAATTACGTTTTGAATCTTGACATCCTCGGCGACGGCTGTTCCGAGCTTGAGGCTGGCGACTGGCGCGACGGCCGCCGCAAGCGTATCGGCTTTCAAGTTTGCGACGTTGATCTTGAGGTTCTCGAGCCCCGGCAGCTTGACATCGCCGAACCCCACCTGGAAATTCTGGATGCCGAGATCGACCGTGCCGCCGTCATCGATGGCGGCGCCTGGCACCGCGACATGGAAATGCCAGTCGAGACTCATCGCATAATTGATCGTGAGCCGGAAATTGCGCAGCAAGGCGCCATCGCCTTCCGCATTGAGCTCGAAATTGTCCACCACGAGTTGGCCGATCCGGATCGGACCGATACCGAGCTGGCCGACGCTGATGTCGCCAATGGCAAGCTTCTTGATGTCCGCTTCCGAGATCGTCGTCAACATGTGTCCGCCCCTTCCGCCCCCCTGGCTATCGACACGCCGCTTCGCGCCGCGAAATCACTCTCCTGTCGTTCGCCTCCGGCCGGGCGCCAGCAGCGTGGGATCGATCCTATTGATCTCGCCCACGACCGCCTTCAACTGGGCGGCGAGCTCGCTCAGTCTGCGCAGATGGGGTTCGAGCTCGGCCGCCTTGTCGGCATCGGCGGTGCGGGCCGAAGCCTGGTGGCTGGCGACATCAAGGAGAGGCGTGACAATGTCGTCCAATGTCAAATTGACGTCGTATCGTTTGACCGGAACGATCACATTCTGGGCTTCATCCGCGGGCATGGGGGTCTCCCTTACGTAACCGTAAACGCTGGGATCGTGATGCTTGTGATGCCGATCTGAGACAAGGTCAGATTGAGCGCATCAAAAGGCAGCTCGACATTGTGTAGCACGATCTGTCCCACGGTTGCATTGGCATTGGCATTGGAGATCTCCAGACGGTCGATATGCGAGAGGGCCGAGGGCGTGAGCGTGATCGACAAGCGCAGGATGCCCGCGTCAAATCCGATGCTTCTCGACTGCAAATCGGCCGGGATATCGAGGGGAGCCGAACTCGACATCTGAGGGATGTGAAGAGCGGGGAGATTCAGATTGCCGAGAGTAAAAGCAGGAATTTTGATCGGCGCGGCGTGCACATGGTGGATGGTCGCCTGGTCAACCTTCGCGGCTGGCACGCTTAACGCCTCACCCTCAACCGAATTCAGTTGCAAGCCGGCAAGGGTGAAGCCCGCCGATGGCAGGGTGACATTGGTGACGCCGATCTGATCGGCACTGGCGCCTTGGAGATCGAGGCTCAGCGGATTTGCCGAGACGGACAGGTTTTGGCCGCTCAACGCAGGAATATTGATGTGAACATTGTTGAGCGACGGGAGAGCGATGTCGCCGACCGGAGCCGGGAAGCTCAGCGAGCCGAGATCATAAGTGTCCCCCACGTCAATGTCTGGAAGTGGCCACGGCAATCCAACATGAACATGCCAATCCACCGAGACCTTGATTGTGATCGTGACATTCACATCTTTTAGGAGTCCCTGGGCGCCGGTCAGCGCAAAATTGGTATCGTTGAGGACGAGCTCGCTGACCGTGATGGGCCCAATGGCGACCTGGCCGACCGATAGGGTGCTGAGGCCAGCCTGCTGAATGTCCAGCTTGGGGACGTTGACGTGCACATTCCCCCCCTTAGACGATGGCCTGGCCGAAGGTGCCGGACCACAATTTTAAGTGGCGTTTGGCTTCAAACGCCACTTTTCCCATCTCAAGCTAGTCTCTGGATCAATATTCGTCAAATCCAAGTTTGAAGTCCGGTTTTGGCGCGAATCTCAAGGCCGTTTTGGCTTCGACGAAGAGACCTTCGACGGGGGCTTCGCCGGAAGGAAAACGAAAGGGTGTCCGGCCTGTCGAGCGGCAGGAAGTGTCCCCCGTCCTCGAAGGTCGCCATTTTTGCGCCGGGCACGATTTGTTGATCATGGTCCCGTTCGTCGGGCCGCGACCAGTCGTGATCGCCCCAGAGCAGCAGCACGGGAATCCTGATGTTCGAATAGGCCATGGTCGCCGTTTCCCAGGTTTCGGCGTTGCGGAGCAGATTGAGGAAGGCGCGATAATGGCCTTTGCGGTTGCCGATGAGATACATTACCTTAAGCAGCTGCGGCGGAATGCGCCGCGGGCCGGCGACGCCGCCCTCGAGCACCGATCTCATGATGAAGAATTGGCGCAGGCGCATCACTGTGTCGCCGAGGATCGGCAGATCCGCCAAGGCGACGATAAGGCGCGCGAGAAATGAGCTGCGCGCCATTCCGCGCCCCTCGGCGTAATCATAGGGATTGATCGCCGCAACGCGCGAAACCCGCGGGTTATTGCGCGCCGCGAGAATGAGCGCGATCGAGGCGCCGATCGAAACCCCGGCGAGCGTCAGATCATGTAGATCCAAAGCTTCGAGAAAGCTTTCGATCGTCTCAACGAAATAGTCCGCGTCGTATTTTGCGGGCGGTATGTCGGAATAGCCGTGGCCGGGATAATCGACCGCATACACGGTGAAACTCTTCGCGAGCCCGGGGACGACCTTCTCGAAGAGGTCGAGTTGCGTCCTCAGCGTTTGCAAAAGAACCAGCGCAGGGCCTTCGCCCGTCTTGATGTGCGAAGGCGGACGCCTGTGAAATTGCATGGAATAAGACCCCGCTTTGGAGTGCGCCCTTTGTGGTGGACAGATTGGCTTGAGGAATTGACCAGGGATGCCGGGTTTTCGAAGTGAGAACCATGGCAAGATATCGCACTCACAGCATCGAGTTTAAGCCTCAGGTCGCACAGGAATATTTATCAGGCGAAACGCTCCACGGCTTGGCGAAACGCCACGATATCACCCGCAACCTGATCCGTGTCTGGGTTCGCAAATATGAGGAAGGCGCTTTCGACGACGGCGCGCAAGCCCGGCGCTTTGAGCGATCATTCCCGTGAAACAACTCTTCTTAGTTTGGGCAGGGAGCACTTTTGCTCGCTCGTCACGCCTCACAAAACTTCCAAAAATAGGCCAGGGATGGGGCGCGGTGAAGTGTGTGGAGAGTCCGAATGGGGTCAGCCTGAGAAAGGCTCGCGACGAGCATATGTTTTCCGGAATGCCTCGGATAGCTGCCCAAGGGGACGCTGTAGGCACTGACGGTCAGCCATGAGCGGTCATTTGCAGACACGGCTCGAGACAATGCGCTCGGCGAGGGGTCCACGAACCGTTGGCCATCTGGAGGATGTCGGTTACTATGGGCGTGGTCTCAGCGACAAAGCATGGGGATGATATGGTTGACCCGCATCTAAAAATGATTCGCGAAGTAACGCCGAGTGCGGAAGGGTGCGAGGATTGCCTAAGAATTGGTTCGAGGTGGGTGCACTTGCGTTTGTGCCTGACCTGCGGGCACGTCGGCTGCTGTGACTCGTCGCCGCATCGCCACGCGAGAATGCATTTCCACGAAACCGGGCATCCAATCATCCGATCATTCGAGCCTGGCGAGGATTGGCGCTGGTGCTATGTGCATGAAGCGGAGGTGTGAGGTGATGGGGAAGCCTTCGCTGGGCGTTGTGATGTTGGCAAGTTTTATTGATCAATGAGCGTCCGCCTGCTACGACTTCGACGGCTTACGCCCGCGCTCATGGATCCAAAACAACCTCAAAGGATTATAGCAAATGTGACGATGCCGGCGGTGTCGCATGCGCAGCAGCGCCGCAATACCGTGCGTTGATAGCGGACAACTCGGCGGATTTGGGTAGTGCTTCAGTTTGAAATTTATCTGACATTGGCGCTGGGTTCGCCATCTCTATTTCATCCGTTTATGACTGCTGCAAAGCTAATGGGTAAATCGAATGGCCTTGGCAAAGATTTGGTCGAGGATTGGATCAGCGACCGGCACCCCAGCGGCAACTTGGGCTGCTTCAATGGGGATCTTCATGTGAAGCTTTGCGTGGATTGTTGTGTGAAAGTTTTAACTTAATCTGACGGACGGTGTCTTCCGAGGCTCGATTTGAGCCATGGCGGGGGCGGAGCTGGCCGGGGTTGCGTAGCCCCCGCCATGGCGTTTCCAGAGGACACCAGTATGACCAAGGACCAAAAAATTATCCGCGCCAAGGCCGGCGTGCTCGAACTGGGCGCGCGGATCGGCGTGACCTCCGTGCTGCACACCTGGGGATCTGCGCTCACCCACCACCCGCACGTCCACATGATCGTTCCGGGCGGCGGCATTTCCTTGGCCAGAGGACAGCAAGTGTCAGCGCACCTGCGCCTTCGACGAGCTCAACACACATTGCCAATTTCAAGAACAGTTCGGCCACGGGGGAAGGAGCAAGGAATACTGGAGGGTAGAGACCTTGGGTGAGTCACTACCGGGAAATTTTCTCACCTGATGCTGCATGCCCGCCTTGTTCAGAGCAAGCCGAGCCTGCCGACCTCCGCTAGCAGACGATTGGCGAAATGCTGTCGCAGACCAAACGGTTGTGCGCACTTTACCTGAAGCGGCCTTCGAGCTTTGGGCAAGCGCCCAGGTGAGGTCTCTTCCACAGCACCGGCGCAACGATTACGCTCATTCAGCGAACTAAAATGATGAGCGCGGCGGCAGTTCGAGGGGCAGGGTTTGAAGCTAGGGTCGAGGCACCTGTGGCCGACGTCATCTTGAATCGTGTAGATCTTCATGGTCTCCTGGCCTGATCAAGATAGCAAGCCAATACGGAAATATGAGGCGCCGGCTTGAGCGCCACCGGCGAGACCGGCAAAGATGACGGACTTGATTGCTTTGGCCGTAGGCTTCTTTTGCGCTGCGCGGCTCAGGGGTGCCTGTACCTTTAACGCCCCGAACCCAAAGGTTAGGCTAGTGCGACGCCGCTTTGAACCTTGGCATACGCTTCGCTGTTGTAGTATGCGCCAGAAAGGTCTTGATCTGGCTGCTATATGAGGCTGCCTTGTGGATAGTTCGGTTTGCGCTGAGGTTTCCGCACACATTTTATGTGCTGGCTAGCCTCATCCTTTTTCTGGGCTTGACCACGATCGTCAGCATGCCAGAGGACATCTTCCCCGAGATCAATATCCCGGTTGTTTCCGTCATTTGGCAATACACCGGCCTCAGCACCCCGGAGATGCAGCAGCGCATCACAACCTACGGCGAATATGCCATCAGCTCGAACGTGAACGGCATCAAGGACTTGGAGGGGCAAACGCTGAACGGAATCTCAGTTCAAAAGATTTTTTTTCAGCCTGATGTCAGCCTCGATCTTGCGATCTCCGAGATCGTGGCTGCCACCAACGAGATCCGGGCGCTCATGCCACCTGGCATCGAGCCTCCGATCATCGTGCAATACAATGCTTCAAGCGTGCCCGTCCTGCAGATCAGCCTGAGCTCCACTACGCTTAACGAGTCGCAGCTCTACGATTACGGCCTCTACCGCCTGCGGCAGCAACTGGCGCCAATTCACGGGATCACGCTCCCCACTCCCGCCGGCGGGAAGTATCGGCAGATCATGGTCGATATCGACCCGGCCAAGCTTTTAGCCAAAGGGTTGACCCCCAACGACATCGTGAATTCGGTCAACGCTCAGGCCCTGACGCTGCCTTCCGGCACGGCGAAGATCGGGGACATCATGTACAATGTCCGGACCAATGCGCTGCCGGTGACGATTGATGCTCTTAACAACATTCCGGTCAAATTCGCGGAACCAACCGCGCCCACACGCGGCGGCGCGACTGTCTTCCTGAAGGATGTCGCTCAAGTGCGCGACGGCTACTTGGTGCAGCAGAACGTCGTCCGGGAAAACGGCCGGCGCTCGGTCCTGATCAGCATCATCAAGAACGGAAACGCCTCGACGGTCGAGGTTGTTAAGCGGGTCAAAGAGGCCCTGAAGGTTGCGCGCAAATCGGCGCCCCCAGGCATGGAGATCAAAGAACTCTTCGACCAATCAGTGTTTGTCACCAGAGCGGTGACCGGTGTCGTCCGCGAAGGCATAATAGCGGCGGGACTTACCGCCCTGATGATACTTATTTTTCTCGGCTCATGGCGATCAACTCTGATTGTTATGATCTCGATCCCGCTCGCGATATTGAGTTCGCTCATCGTGCTTTACCTCTTCCGCGGCGATACCCTCAACACAATGACTCTCGGCGGCCTCGCGCTTGCCGTCGGGATCCTGGTCGATGATTCGACAGTGACCATCGAGAACACACACCGTTTGCTGACAGAGGAGGGCAGGCCCCTGCCTGAGGCAACTCTCCATGGAGCGGCCGGAATCGCGGTGCCGACACTGGTTTCGACGCTCGCCATCAGCTGCGTGTTTACCTCGGTTATCTTTCTTCAGGGACCTGCAAAGTATCTCTTCACGCCGCTCGGCTTTGCTGTCGTCTTTGCGATGCTCGCGTCTTACGGCCTCTCCCGCACCTTGACGCCAATTACGATCGGCCTGCTGCTCAAGGGCGAGCACCGCGGCGCCGAGGCTGGAACTGGCTGGTTTGCTCGCTTTCATAGCCGTTTCGAGCAGGGTTTCGAGGGAATGCGCACGGCCTATGTCGAATTGCTGCATCTGCTTCTGACTCGCCGAATCATCGCCCCGCTCATTGCTGTTCTGGTGCTTACGCTCGGCGCCTTTATGTTTGTCTTCGTTGGTCGCGACTTCTTTCCGGCCATTGATGCCGGGCAGATCATGCTTCACGCGCGTGCCCCGCCTGCCACCCGCATCGAGGTCACCGAGCAGATCTTCCAGGCGGTCGAGAATAAGGTCCGAGAGGTCATTCCTGAGAGGGATCTCGATCTGATCGTGGACAATATTGGCCTGCCGCAGGTGGCCTATAATTACGCGTTTTCAGACGGAACGACCATTGGCGTCAATGACGGCGTTATCCTCATTTCACTGAAGGAGGGTCATGCCACTACGGCCGATTACGTCCGGAAGCTCCGCGAAGTGCTCCCGGCCGCCTTCTCGGAAGACATGTTCTATTTTCAGGCGGCGGATATAGTCACGCAAATTTTGAATTTCGGCATCCCAGCCCAAATTGATGTGAGAACCGTCGGCTATGACCGGGTGAAGAACCTGCGGATTGCTCGCGAATTAAGGCGCCGGATCAACGAGATTCCGGGCATCGCCGATGCCCATCTCCAGCAGGAAGTTGATGGTCCGGATTTTTTCGTCGACATTGACCGCACCCGGGCCACCGAGTTTGAGTTGACAGCGACTCAGATCGCCAACAACCTCAATATCAGCCTTTCCTCATCTAGGCAGGTGTCGCCCAATTTCTGGACCGATCCTAGCAACGGAATTCCCTATTACTTCGCCGTCCAGACGCCGCAGTATTGGGTCGATTCGATGACGGCGCTCATCAATACGCCCGTTTCAACTGCAGCCGCACCCGCAACAGCAACTCCGACTACAAATGAGCCCGTGCCGGGGATGCTCAGCAATGTCGCAACCATAAAGCGTGACTCGATTCCAACCAACTTGAACCATGCCAACATCCAGCCGGTCTATGAGATCTATGCCAACGTCCAGGCTCGCGATCTCGGCAGCGTCTCTAAAGGCATTTACCGGATCGTTGGGGATCTGGAGAAGCAGCTCTCGCCGGGCAATTCGATCGAGGTCACAGGCCAGATCCCGAGCATGAACGAGGCCTTCTACAATCTGACCATCGGCCTCCTCTTTGCTGCGGTCTTCGTCTATATGCTCATGGTATTGAATTACCAGAATTTTGGCGATCCATTCGTCGTTATTCTGGCGCTGCCGATAACATTCTGCGGCATCCTGACCATGCTCTTTGTCACGGGCACAACTCTCAGCGTGCCTTCTTTGATGGGCGCGATCATGGCAGTCGGCGTCGCCTCTTCAAATTCAATTTTGCTCGTCACCTTCGCACGTGAGCAGCAGCTTGCCGGAGTGAGGGCATTCGATGCTGCAATCGCTGCCGGACATACGAGGATAAGACCCGTGCTGATGACGGCAGCCGCGATGATCGTCGGAATGATCCCAATGGCGATTGGCGAACCGGGCGGAGAGCAGAATGCCGCGCTTGCCCGTGCAGTCATCGGCGGGCTTCTTTTCGCCACTCCAACCACGCTGCTCCTCGTCCCTTATCTGTTTGCCACGCTGCGCAAACGCAATGATGGCAGACCGGCCCATGGTGTCTTTGAGGAGGAGGTATGATGAACGACCGTGGTCCAGCGCCAATGTTGGACGCCCCCGGCCCGAAACAACCCCCGCCTCATGAGCCGGGCACCGGCGAACCGGAGCCCTTCAGAGGCAAGGGGCGAGGAAAATCTGGGAAGTGGCTGCTCGGACTAGCCGCGCTGCTGGTGCTTGGCGCCGCGCTCGCGCGCGGCGTGTGGTGGCACTTCGAGCAATATCGCCAGGCCGTGACCACTGCCGAGCAGCGGGCCAACTTTATCCCGAACGTCCGGGTCGAGACCGTAACGATGAGCGGCAATATGCTGAATGTGATGCTGCCATGTACGACCTTGGCCTTCGATGCAGCCAACATCTATGCGCGGGCAAGCGGCTACATCTTAAAGCGCTATGTCGACATCGGCTCCCGGGTCAAACAAGGGGATCTGCTTGTCGAGATCACCGCACCCGAGCTCGATCACCAGGTTGCTCAGGCGGAGGCTAACCTCGTCCAGGCCGAGGCTTCACTGCGGCAAACGGAATCCAACCGTGAGCTCGCACATGTCACCAACCGGCGAACGGCCGCCCTAGTCGTCGAGGGGTGGTCAACGCTACAGCAAGGCGATGTGGACCGGCTGACTTATGCGGCTCAACAACACGCCGCGCAGGTGAACGAAGCCAACATCCAGGCGCAAGAGGCCCAGCTCAAGGTGTTGCAGCAACAGAGGTCCTACCTGCAGGTTGTCGCTCCTTTCGATGGTGTGGTGACCCAGCGGAATATCGACGTCGGCAGTCTTGTCCAGGCCGATGCAACCAGCGGAACATTTCTGTTCACGATGATGCACAGCGATGTGATGCGCATTCAGGCCTATGTGCCGCAGGATCAGGCATTCGGATTAGCGCCGGGCGACGAGGGGGTCGTCCACGTGCCGGAAATGCCCAAACGCAAGTTCCCAGGCAAGGTGACCCGGATTGCGGATGCGCTGCAGCCTGGAACCCGGACGCTGCTTATCGAGATCGACGTGCCCAACCCTGATGGTGCGCTAACTCCTGGCATTTATTGCACGGTCGAGCTTCGGGTCCCGCGCCGAACACCATCGTTCATCGTGCCGGCCGATGCGGTCATCTTTAATCAATACGGATTGCATGTGGCAGCGGTCCAGAACGGCACCGTCCACATGCAAGAGATCACGATTGCCCGTGATCTTGGCAGGCAGGTTGAAGTACTAACGGGTGTCGAGAATGGCGAGAAGGTCATTCTCAATCCGGGAGCCGATCTCGAAGATGGCAGCAAGGTCCATGTCCGGGGAATTCCGGCGGAGGCCACACCGTGAAGCAGGGGAAGGACTCGTTTAGCGCAATCTTGGCGATAAGTCTGATCGCTGCCGGCTCGGCGGGCAAGGAGCAACAGCCTGTCATAATTGGCGTGCTGACCGATATGTCTTCAATTTACGCCGAAATCGGCGGGCCTGGCTCGGTTGAGGCTGCGCATATGGCAGTCGAGGATTTCGGCGGCACCGTGCTCGGCAAACCGATCGAGATCCTTTTTGCGGACCATCACAACGACACCAGCCTCGGCGTGAGCATCGCCCAGCGATGGTATGCCGACGGTGTCGACGCGATCGCGGACGTAGGGAATTCGGCTGTGGCGCTCGCAGTGGAGCAAATTTCGCGAGAGGCGAAGAAGATTGTTCTTTTTTCGGGCCCTGCCTCCGCCGATCTTACCGGCCCTTACTGTTCTCCCTACGCCGTGGATTGGACATACAGCACTTACGCCCTAGCCCACGGCACTGCCGATGCGGTCACGAGATCCGGCGGCAACAGCTGGTTCTTTATCACGGCTGATTACGCCTTTGGCTATACAATGCAGCGAGACGCCAGCAACGTGATCATCTCGGACGGCGGTATCGTGCTTGGCAGCGCCGCAGTGCCTCTGGGGTGGGGCGACTTCTCCCAGTACCTCCTGCAAGCGAAAACCTCAGCTGCAAAGGTGCTCGGTCTCGCAATCGCAGGGCAAGACATGATCAGTGCAATCAGACAGGCGGCAGAATTCAGCATCGTTCAAGGCGGCCAGCGCCTTGTGGGCTTGCTTGTCTTCATCTCCGATGTGCACAGCCTCGGTCTCAAGACGGCCCAGGGGCTGCTGATGACCTCCGCCTATTATTGGGACCAGAACGATCAAACTCGTGCTTTTGGCGAGCGCTTTTTCAGCAAGATGAAGCGCATGCCAACCATGGTGCAAGCCGGCGTCTATGGAGCAATTACACATTATCTAAAGGCGGTGCAGGCTGCTGGCAGGGATGACCCAGACACTGTCATGACGAAGATGCGCGAGATGCCGATCAACGATTTCATGACGCACAACGGAAAGTTACGTATTGATGGCCGCGTCATGCGCGATATGTATCTTTTTGAGGTAAAGAATCCAGCCGAGTCGAATTATCCGTGGGACTATCTCAAGCTGTTGCAGACCATTCCCGCGGACGAGGCCTTTCATCCCCTGAATGAAGGCGGCTGTCCTCTCGCGGCCAGGGGATGACAGCAAGGCTTTTTCAGGCGTGGTCCACCGACGATTCGCTAACGGTACGGTGTATCGGGCTCTGATTAACCAATTTGGCTCGTAGCAAGCCCGCGGGCATGTTGGATTACGCTGCGACGACAACTTCACGCCACGTTTGCCTGGCTGATGCCCGGCAGGCTCAGTGCGTTCTTGCCGATGTGAGATGGCGTTGGACGTTGAAGATGTTGTAGGTGGATGAGTGGATAGGCTCATCGGCGGCTCCGATGCCTTTCTGGTCATCGATGATACGAGCCTGCCCAAGAAAGGTGAGCATTCGGTTGGCGTTGCCCGCAATATGCACATCACGCCAATCCGACCACATTCATCCGCCAGGTGGGGCTCGGAGCAGCGCTCGGACCTCTGCCACCGAACGCATCGCTAAAACTCGCTGGGCCAGTGCGTTTGCGGCGCTCAAGTTCGCGGCGCGAATGGCGCTCTTGACGCCCAAGATTTCACCCGGCGAAACGCTGAAGCGCCGAAGACCGAGGCCGAGTAGTAAGTCCGTGTACCGAGGGTCCCCGGCCATTTCACCGCAAATAGTGATCGGCCGCCCTGTCTGATCCGCGGCCTCCGTCACCGAGCGTATGAGGCGCAAGACCGCTGGATGGAGGGGCTCGTAGTAGGGAACTGGGCTCTCATCCTCGCGATCGGCTGCCAACAGATACTGGATGAGATCGTTCGTCCCGAGGCAGAAGAAGTTGACCTCCTCGGCCATGGTTTCAGCCATGAGCGCTGCCGACGGGATTTCGATCATCGCCCCCAAAGGCACATGTGGATCAAAAGGTTTCGCCTCAGTGGAAAGTTCGGTCATGACATCGGCAATCAACGTTTTGACGCTCTTGATTTCCTCGATGCCACCGACCACGGGAAGCAGAATGCCTACCGGATGGTCGCCGCTCACGCGCAAAAAGGCCCGGAGTTGCGTCTTCAGCACCGCGGGGTGCTTGAGCAGCAGCCGCACGCCCCGCTCGGAAAGCGACGGATTACGCGACGGAGGTAACGGGAAGTAGGGGAGCTGCTTATCGGCGCCGATGTCGAGTAGACGCAAAGTGATGGGCTTGGGATGGAAACGCTCGGCCGTGCGTTTGAGGAACTCGTACTGCTCATCTTCGGTGGGGAAGGCTGAGCGAATTAAAAAGCCGAACTCGGTTCGGTAGAGGCCGACACCGTCGGCCTGGTAGAGGAACGCCGCTTCGGTGTCGGCGAACTTGTTCACGTTGGCGAGCAGCACTATCGGGGTACCGTCCGCCGTTACTGACGGGAGGCTCACGATTTGCTGGAGTCCATTCTTGTAAGCGCGAAACTCGCTGTCGAGCCGCACGTACTCGGTCTGCACGGACGGCTCCGGGTTGACAAACACCAGGCCAGACACGCCGTCGACGATAATCTGGTCTCCGGTCTTGATGACCTGCGCCGCTTCGGCGACGCCCGCGACGGCTGGCGTGCGCATCGAACGCGCCAAGATCGAGCTGTTGGAAAACTTGCTGCCCCGTTCAGTCACGAAGCCACGCACCTGGTTGAGTTCGAGGCGTGCGGTGACCGAGGGTAATAGCTCTTTCGCGACGACGATGGAGCCGCCGGGGATTTCCGTGCATTCCGCCCCGCGCACTTGTAGCAGCGCCTCAAGCACGCGGCGCGCGACATCACGAAGGTCAGCCGCGCGCTCGCGAAGGTAGGAGTCGGCAACGGTATCAAATGCG
>DATJLX010000014.1:0-5831 GCA_035509135.1 Methylocella sp. | reverse complement strand
GGCCGGCTTCGCGTCGGAATAGGTGGCCGCCTTCAGATTGGAATGTACGGCCGGCTTCGTCGGAACCCGCAGCTTACCTCGGCTCGCCCGTGGAATTCATCCGTGCCATACAGGCAACCTGACCATTCGGTGGACCCTGGCAGGCGATGGCTCTCAGCTCGAAACCATCTTCGCCTCTTGGCAAGTGTTCATCCCGGGTTTTATGCAAGGAATTGCATCGATAGCTTTCTCCCTGCATATAATACCCGCTGATGGCCGTCTGACTCTGATTCCACCGGGACACAGAACCTTGGGCGATGATTAAAGCTCGGAAGTCAACATAACAAAGGAGTCATGCGTCTTGCAGCCGTCGCCTGGAAGCTTGTAAGGAACCGGCCAAGCTCCGTGGCAATGGTCGCGTTGAAGTTCGGGCCGGCGCCGACGCGAACCGCGCAAGGAACACGTCCTTGAGGATCACTCTCACGGCCCTCCTTTCCACGGCCTTTCTCGTGGGCCACGGGCCTACCGTGCCGGGTAGCTTGCTCAGTGACGCCAAGATCATCATTGCTGATCTTGATGCGGCCGGCGCGCTGAACCCAACCGAGCAGACGATCGTTCACGACACTCGGAGCGGGCTGAGCCAACTGATCAGTTCAAATATGGCCTCGATCTCCTCGGGCGATGTCAGCGCGTTCGACGAGTCCATGCTCTTGGGCGATCTGCAATCGGCGGTCAAACGCATCCAGGCTGACGAGCCGGCCAACCCCGCTGTGCAAGTCGATGGCGATGTGGCTCTCACCGCCTTGACCACTTTGGACAGTGAAATGTCGGTGTCCGCTCAGACGCGGGCGGAGGCAGCAATTGGAGCCGTGCTTATCGACTTCTTGGCGGCCAAGCAGCCGTCGGCGGCCGCGGCGGATGTCAGATCATCCATCTCAGCGGCGATCGCCGACGCTCATAGGCAAATTAGCGCGCTTCGTGGAGTGGCTGGCTAACGGGGCCGGGCGTGCAACCGGCGCATTATGAGAACTCATAGAGGCCCGTCTGGTGCCTCATGATGAACTCCCAGTCGTAGACGACGCCCAGCCCGGGCCCGGTAGGAACAGAGACGCAGCCGTTTCGCGCCAAGGCCTCCGGTTGATCGCTGTATCCGCAAAGATACACCGGTGGCACGACGTTTGGCATCTTGGGGCCTATCAAGGCAAGTTCATAGAAATGCGTGTTTCTCATCGCCGCGACGCACGCCCGGTGAGCCGGTCCGCATGCATGCACCTGAACGTCAACCCCAAGAGCTTCGCCGAAATGTGCGATCTTCATCGCGCCGGTGATACCCATGTCATATTCAGGGTCGGTATGAATGAAGTCGCAGCCCCCAGCCAGGACAAAGTTGGCCTTTTGCTCTGGCCCCCGGATATGCTCGCTCACCAGCAGAGGGGTCTGAAGCTGACGTCTCAGCATTTTCTGACCATGCGCAGAGACCGATGCGTCCCGATAAGGATCTTCGTACCAGAAGTATTTAGCCTCGTCGCATGCGCGACCGACATAGAGAGCGTCGGCGTATGTCCGAAGTTCACAGGCTGGATCGAGCATGAGTGGATAATCAGGACCAACTGCGCTTCGGACACGCAGAACGTTCGCCGCCTCCCTTTTTCGGTCTCCGTCATGCCACCCGTGAATCTTGAAGCCACAAAACCCGCGCTCCTTGCACTCTAGAGCGTAATCGGCGAATGCTTCCACCGAGTCGAGGCCGCCTCCGTCATCCTGCGCGTGATGCGTGCTGGCATAGGTCGGAAGCTCCGTCCGGTAAGCCCCAAGCATCGTGGCAACGGTTATTCCGTATTTCTTTCCGACTAAATCCCAGAGCGCAATATCCAGCGGCCCGTGCCCCATATGGTCGTAGGCCCTCAATTCCCGCTTCAGATCATCATATATGGCTTCCCGAGCCTCAGGATTGCGACCCAGAAGATTGGGGGCAAGCATGACCGTCTGGGCCAGAGCCGCTGCCGTTCCCACCCAATGCGTGACATACTCGCCCTGGTGCCCGTCATTGGTCATGACACGGACGGCATAGCGAGTGACTTTCAATTCTTCATCTGGCGCATGCCTGATATTGCTGACCCCCATGGCCCGGTGCGGGCCCAGGCCGAGTCCAATAACAGAGAATTGGAATGCGATGACTGAGACGTGCGAGATAATACTCATCTTGAGCCCACTTTTTTCTGCCGAGGAGAAGGTCTAGAGCCTGTAAACCTTCGCGGCCGTTTCCCCGAAGAGCATCCGCTGTTCGTGCTCCTCAAACGAATGCACAATGCGTCGGAAGGCGCCATACAGCGTGTCAAAACTGCTGTAGAGCTTGTCGACAGGAAAGTTGCTGGCGAACATACAGCGGTCCACCCCAAAACAGTCGATAGTATCAAGTACGAACGGACGAATGGAGGCCTCGGTCCAATTCCAGTCCACCATGCCGAGCCCTGAGATCTTCACCCAGATGTTGCTCACCGCGGCGAGGCGCCGCATTCCGTCGCGCCAGTAGATGTAGGCTTCTTCGTTTCGGTCTACTGGCATACCGGCATGGTTCAGAATGATCGTCGTGTCCGGAAAGCGTTGAGCCAGCACCACCGCATCGGCAAATTGACTTGGATAGAGCTGCAAGTCGAATGACAGGTTGAAGCCCCGTAACAGACCAAAGCCCGAGAGCCAATCGGGATCCCGAAGAAGGTCATCACGTTGTACAAATGTCTTTGCAGAATCCGCATGCCAGTTCACGATATGGCGGATGCCGCGCACGTTTGGAAATTGGCAATGCTGTTCCAAGATCCTCTGCACGCCCTTCTGGTTCAGCTCCGCCCGGGCCACAATCCCATGTGGGAAACCATGTTCGTCGGCGATCGATTGAAGCCAGCGAGTTTCCTCGACAGGGTGAAGCGGGTCCATCCCTGCATCGACGTGCACCGACTTGGTCAGGTTTTGTCCCGAGGCGTCCCGCAAATAATCCGCCAGAAGGTAATTTCGGGCAATCGGCGCCACATCTCCGGCTACGCTGGCTGGCCGTGGTGTTTTGCCAAGCCAGGGGTAGGAGAAACGCTCCAGATCCCATAGGTGGTGATGAGCATCGATGATCGGAATGACGTCCACAGTCTTCGACTCCTCAGATCGCGCTGACCTCGAGAACCTATTCGCGATCCCGCGTGTAGGTTCGATAAAGAAGGACTGCGGCGATTATCACAAACCCGTAGATGATATTTCGATATCCGATAGCAATATTTACAATGGTGAGCACGGTCGTCAGCACCGTCAGAAAGATCGCCCCGACGAACGTTCCCGCATAGCTGCCTCTCCCGCCGTAGATCGACGCCCCTCCGAGCACTACTGCGGCGATCGAAGGCAGCACGAACTGGTCCCCCATCCCAAGGAAACTCATGGAGGAGAACCCCGTGAAGAGGATTCCGGTCACGGCCGCGCATAAGCCGCTGAGCATGTAGGCGACTATGAGAACGAGGTCGTTGTTGATGCCTGAGAGCCGGCTGACGACGGGACTTTCACCAACGCTATACAGATGACGGCCACCCTTGGAGGCATGAAGCCCAATGCTGACAACGATAGCAAGGATGATCCAGACAAGCACGATGATGGGGATCGGCCCGACCGAACCCGTGGCGATCCATCGCACGATCGGGGGCGCCGTTCCCGAAGGCGTGCCTTGCGAGTAGATCAGCGTCAAGCCTTGCATGATGTTGTTCATGCCAAGCGTCATGACGATCGGCGATATGCGAAGCTTGGTGACACCCAGACCGTTGGCGAGACCCGCAAGCGCGCCGACACTGAGGGCGGCCGCCAGGCCCGGGATAAGGTGACTCTCGTGCCCCTGACTGACGCCCGTGAAGACGATGCTCGCGGCCGTCACGGTCCAGGCGATGGAGAGATCGATCCCACCAGTGATGATGACAAGAGTCTCTCCGATGCCAGCGATACCCAGATACGCTGACAAGGCCACCAGCGTCAGGACATTCGACGGCGCCAAGAAACCGTGCGCCATAAAACTGCCAGCGATGAAGAGAACAACGATTCCGCCGGCAATCGTCAAGGGCGCAAGGAATATGGCGCGCCCAACCGCCCTTGGCACTTTGAGAGTAAGTTGGACGGTGGCCATCAGCGTGTTCCTCGGAAGGCGAGGAACACCCTCTGTTTGACCGTCGCAAAACCAACCACGGCGACCAAGATCAGGCCATTGATCAAACTTTGGTAGAAGGACGACAGGTTCGCGAAGTAGAGCAGGCTGCCGATGATGGTCAGCGTGAGGGCCCCCATAATTGCTCCCACCGGTGAGCCCCGGCCACCGACAACTGAGATGCCGCCCAGAACCACGGCAGCAATTGACAAAAGAATGAAGCTGTCACCTATCGTCGGGGACCCGTTGGCGGTGGCGACGCTGAGGTACAGCCCTCCAAGCCCCGCGAGGACGGCAGCCAACACGTATGCCGAGAATGTCACTCCTGCGACTGGCACGCCGCTTGACCGGGCGGCACCCTGGTCACCGCCGATAGCGCGCAACCAGAGCCCGAAGGGCGTGGTCATTAGCCAACTCGAAGCGATCGCGACGGCGAGCAGCAAAAGAAGCGGAACTGGCGCGAGTGCGGGTCCCCCCATCGTTAACAGGGTCGTCAGACCCTCAGGAACCTGCCCGCCGGGGCTCGGAAGAATAACGAGCGCAACGCCCTGGAAGATCGACATTGTCGCCAAAGTCCCGAGAATCGACGGCAAGCGCAACATCACGACGAGGGTGGCGTTCATCAGGCCGGCCAACACCGCGGCTCCGAGGGCAAGCGCGACGGCAAGGATCGGACTCTGAGCGAAGGTCAGTGCGGCGATCGATCCGGCCACCGACATGACGGGGCCAAGCGATAGATCGATTCCATTGGTGAGAACGACAAAATACTGCCCTAGGGCGACCAGTACGAGCGGCAAGGCGTTCATGCAAAGGGTCTGCATATCGAAGGCGCTGAAGTGACCGCCCTTGAGCAGCGTGTCAATCGCGAGCAGGGAGGCGAAGGTCACAGTCGCCCCTAAGGCGCTATCGCGGGAGAGCGATCTAAGCCGCGGCCGCATCGCGAATCTCAACGCCGGTGGATGCGCGAACGATTGCCTCGGCCGTCAAATCCTCTCCGGAAAGCTCGGCGTTGATCCGACCATCAATCATGACGATCACACGGTGTCCAAGCTCCACCAACTCGTGAGCGTCGGTTGAATAGAACAGCACGCCCAGACCGGACGATGCCAGTTCCACTATGATCTCATAGATTTGGATCTTGGTCGCGATATCGACGCCCCGGGTTACATCGTTCAACAGCAGGACACTCGGCTTCGTCAGAAGCCATTTTTGTATCAATACCTTTTGCTGATTACCGCCGCTCAGCAACGCGACAGGCTCCGACGCGGACGCGGTTCGAACTTTCAGTTCGGATATGGATGACGACACGAGCCGCGCTTCGGACCGCCGATCGATGAGGCCCCCGAACCGAGACAAAGCACGCAGAATGGCAAGGGTAAGATTAAACCCAACGCTTTTATGGAGCAGCAAACCTTCGACCTTACGCTCCTGCGGGACGTAGGCAATCCGATGGCGTATGGCCTCAGCCGGCTTCCTGATGTCATGGATCTCGTCGGCAATGGTGATCGTTCCGCCTTGCATAGGATGATCACCAAAAAGACCCTTAAGCAATGCGTCCTGTCCTTGTCCGATCAGGCCGCCCAAACCCAGGATCTCTCCGGCGCCGAGCGTGAAACTCACATCTTTGAGAACGGCGCTGCTCAAGGACTCGGCCTTGAGTAGGATCTTGTTTCCGGAAGAGCAG
>DATJLX010000013.1:0-5056 GCA_035509135.1 Methylocella sp. | reverse complement strand
AAGGTTTCCGGCCCTGACCTTACCAAAATGTTTCACGTGAAACATTTTGGTCTGGTTGAGCCCGCCGCAAATCAGCCCTCGCTTGTGGGTTTGCGATCCTCTCACAGCAGATTGGCTCTGGCCGCCGCCGCCCGGGCGGCGAGAGCGAGCGCGCCTTGCCGCGAGGTCTTGGCGAGGCCATGCTCCGTCTTGTGCCAATGATAGGGCCGCAGAATGAGATCATAGAGGGCCATCCAGGCCGCAGCCGAGGTCAGAAGATAATAAACAAAGAGCGTCGGCAGGAAAGGCCAAAGGCCAAGCAGCTTGCGCCGTTTCATGCCGAGCAAGGAGAGCCATAAGATCGACCCCGCTCCAAAAACACAGGCCGACGTCCACAGCACCGTTTCGATCAATGCGAGGGCGGAGCCCGGCGATGGCAGGCCGGCATGCACATCATGGACGACAAGCACCGCGAAAAAGGGCCAGAGCGGCGGCGCGATCACGAGTCCCGTCATCAGAAGCGCGAGCGCCAGGCAGTTCTTTGCACCCAGTTCCAGCATGAGGCGTCGGGGATCGCGGGTGAGCGTGATGAAGGTTTGCATCCAGCCCTTGGTCCAGCGCCGCCGCTGCGTCAGCCAGGCATCGAGCCTTGCCGGTGCCTCTTCCTGGGTGCTCGAAGGCAGAATGCCGACGCGGTAACCAAGACGCGCCAGACGCAAGCCAAGATCGGCATCCTCGGTCACATTCCAGGCATCCCAGCCGCAGATCTCGCGCAACACAGCTGTGCGGAAATGGTTGGATGAACCGCCGAGCGGCAGCGGCAGGCCAAGGCCCGCAAGACCGGGGTTCAGCACATCGAACAGCACGGCATATTCGATGGCAAACAACCGGGTCAGCCAGGAATCCTCGATATTGTCGATCGCGAGCCGCGCCTGAAGGCAGGCCAGTTCGCGCGGCGAGCGCAGGAACCGTTCCGCCGCTTCGCGCAATTGGCTAGGGGCTGGCGCGTCCTCGGCATCGAAGACCACAAGGAACTCGCCGCGCGCCAGGGGAAGAGCGATATTCAAGGCGCGGGGTTTCGTCCTCGGCCAACCGGCCGGCGCGACAATGATCTCGCAGTTGGCCGGCAGATGCAAAGCCTCAATGGCAAGCCGCGTCGCGTGGTCGTCGTGCTCGATCACAAGTTTGATATCGAGCTTGCTTCGCGGATAGTCGAGGGCGGCGAGCGCGGCGATGAGTTGCGGCACGACGCGCGCCTCCTTGTGCAGCGCGACAACGATGGAATAAACCGGCAGCCGGCGATCTTCGACACGCGGCCGGAATGGTTCCCGGCCGCAAGCGGTGCTCGCCGCCCCGGCGAAGAGACGAAGCCAAATCGAGCCAAGAAAGAAACAAGTCATCGAAAGGGAGGCCACGGCAAGGGCCGAGGCCGGCGACAGGCCAAAGGCAAAACTGACGGCGCTGATCGCCGCCATGGCTGAGGCGCATTGCGCCGGTGTCGCGCCCGCCTTTGCGGAAAGGCTTGGATCGAGATTGGCGAGACCGAGACTCGCCTCCCAGAGAACCGTCGTTTTCGCTTCCGCCCGCAACAGCTGGGACAAATGCGAGGGCGTCGTGACCGCGAGATCGGCTGAAAAGCTTTCGCCCCGCCGGGCGCGAGTCAAAAGCTCCGCCAGCAGGAGGCCGCGTGGTGCGCAAAGCCAGCGGCGGCCGGCGCGCGGGTCGAGGGGTGCGATCCCGCTATGAGCCGCATAGGGGTAACGCGCAGCCGCTCCCAGCTTGACCGCCTCTTCGACGAAGACGGCACCGAGATAATGCGCCAGACACTGGTAGTAGAAACGCTCCTCGAGTGCCCCGCTCGCGAGCAAAGCGGCCTCTGGCGGGACGGCCTGCCGGCGCGCTTCCTCCGCCGCCGCGAGCAAAATCATCCGGCCGACGCCATAGGCGGGTAGAAAGGCGAGGGCGTCCGGCAATTGGACGGGGAACCGCGCCTCGGGATCGTCGGGCTTAGAAACAAGCAGCGGAACCCGGGGGGCCCGAGACGGCGCGGCGCTACTCCGTTTGGGTTCACCCAAATCCATTGATCCAAACCGGCAGAAGAGAAGAGAAGCTTGGCCGGTCGTGATCTATCTATTAATATTCGTCAAAATTCAGGCAAAGATTAAGAAAGATATCCTGTCATCAGGCGGCGGCAACGGGTCTCGTTTGGGGTTGGAAACGGCTTGCAGCTCTTGGAGACGGCGGCGGGATTAATACATCCGCCGCTGGCGTGTCGCCACGGCCGGCGTGCCCGGACACGATTCGCCCGTTTCCTCGAGGCTTTGCCGCAAACCGGGCAGGAAGGCGAAAACCAAGCCCGATGCGTAGCCGATTTGCAGGCCCGTTCCCAGTATGGCGCATTCGCAGAACGCCAAACCCATGCCCAGCCCATAAGAGAAGGATCTGGCAAGGATGAAGATAAACGCCGCCATGCAAACGGGAACCAGGATCCATACCTTGAAAAATCGTCCGAGGGCCGTTCCAATCAGAACGCTTCCGATAATGAGGATAGTCATACAGCGTCTCCCCTATATCGCATGGTAATAAAATGACTTAGTACAATCTTGATGCATATTTTATTTGTTAACATACATTAAACACCCGAAAAATTTCATTGTAAAGCCATATTTCCATTATAAAGCCGAGCTATAGTCGATGATGCTCTGCAGCATAGCGAGACTAACCGCCCCAAGTAAAAATTGCTTGCCACAATCCGGTTCAATTTGATGGGGTGATCTTATTTGCGCAGAAAGGTGAGATAGACAGGCCGTCGGTTCGCGCGCCGCGCTTTGGCTTCGTATCTTGTGCCGGTCCAGCCTTCCCATGGATTTTGCCAATCGCTTGGGCTCGCCGCGGCCCAGATAAAATCCGGCGAACGCAACACCCGCGCCAAGGTCCAACCCGCGTTGTCGTCGATATCGGTGGCGAAGCGAAGCTCCGCGCCGGGACGCATGATCCGGGCAAGACGCACCAGCATGTTACTGGAAAGAAAGCGGCGCCCATGGTGGCGCCGCTTTGGCCAGGGGTCTGGATAAAGCAAATAGATGCCGTCCAAAATCCCGCACGGCAGTGCTTCGATGAGAACCCGGGCGTCGCCATTGAAGAGGCGCACATTGCGCAACGAACTGGCTTCGACCAGGGACAGCGCCTTGGCGATGCCATTCAAAAAGGCCTCGCAGCCAATATACCCCGTGGTTCGGTGGGCAAGAGCCTCGGCGGCGAGATGCTCGCCGCCGCCAAAGCCAATTTCGAGCCAAATCGCACAGGGCTTGACTGAAAATAAGCAAGCCGGATCAAAAATCGGCAGCGACGCATCCAAGGAGAGATGCGGCAGAGCCGTGCGCAGAAGCGCGGCTTGCCGCGGGCGCAATTTTTTGCCGTGCCGCCGCCCATGCAAACGAGGGAGTTCCGTCTGGCTTTCCCGCCCGATTTCATCGCTTGAACCGTGCCGCCTAGCTTGCGGCATCCCATTTTGGTTTGCGGTATCGGCTTCGCGGTTCATGACCCGCAACGTGGAGGCTGGTCCGGTAATCTCAGGCGAGATAAGTCTTAAGCTTTTCCGCCAAATCCGTCTTTTCCCAGGAAAACCCGCCTTCACTGTCGGGCGCGCGGCCGAAATGACCATAGGCAGCCGTGCGTGCATAGATGGGCCGGTTCAGCTGAAGATATTCCCGGATGGCGCGCGGCGAAAGGCGCATGGCCTCGAAAAGCGCTGTCTCGAGTTTTGCTTCGGGCACCTGCCCGGTTCCATGCGTGTCGACATAGATCGATAGCGGTTCGGCGACTCCGATCGCGTAGGACAGTTGGATTGTGCAGCGTTCGGCCAATTCCGCGGCGACGACGTTTTTCGCCAAATAGCGCGCGGCATAAGCAGCCGAGCGATCAACTTTCGTCGGATCCTTCCCTGAGAAGGCACCGCCGCCATGCGGCGCCGCTCCGCCATAAGTATCGACAATAATCTTTCGCCCCGTCAGACCCGTGTCGCCGTCCGGGCCGCCGATCACGAACTTGCCGGTTGGGTTGACATGCCAAATCGTCTCGGACGTAATCCAGTCCTCTGGCAGGGTTTTCCGGATGTACGGTTCGACGATGGCGCGAACGTCTTGCGAGCTTAAATTTTCATCAAGGTGCTGGGTCGACAAAACGATTTGAGTGACGCCGACTGGCTTGCCCTGCGCATATCTCACCGTCACTTGGCTTTTGGCGTCCGGACCAAGCTTGGCGGCATCGCCAGAACCGGCTTTTCGTGCGATCGCAAGATCCTCAAGAATTTTATGCGCATAGTAGATGGGCGCAGGCATCAGTTCCGGGGTCTCGCGGCAGGCGTAGCCGAACATGATTCCCTGATCACCTGCCCCCTCGTCCTTATTGCCGGCGGCATCGACGCCTTGCGCAATATCGGCGGATTGGGCATGCAGCAACACCTCGACCTTCGCGTGGCGCCAGTGGAATCCCTCCTGCTCATAGCCGATATTCTTGATCGCGCCGCGCGCCGCGGCCTCGATCATCTCAACACCTATTGCGGCGCCGCGCGTTTCGCCGGCAATGACAACGCGATTGGTGGTCGCCAAGGTCTCGCAGCCAACCCGCGTTTGATAAGGATCCAAACCGGCCTTCGCGCCTTCTCGGAAGAAAAGGTCCACCACCTCGTCGGAAATCCGGTCGCAAACCTTGTCTGGATGACCTTCCGCAACGGATTCACTTGTAAACAGATAATTCTCGCGAGCCAAAACGATCTCCAATAGCAATCAATATCAGGCGAAGCTTTCGGGAACTCGTTCGGTTTGTCAAGCCATTCCGAACCTTCTGTTTGATAAAACGAACGCGGCCAATTTACTCAGCTGATTCTTCGCCCAGATCCGGCGTTTCGCTGACCGCGCGCTCGGGTTTCTCGTCTTCTCCGGCAAGCGAGGAGACGAGATCGACGATCCTCTTGCGCACCTTAGGATCGTGGATCCGGGCAAAGGCCAGGTTCAAATGCAGCCCCTCGGGGGTCGATAGGAAATCCGCGACATAAGCCGCGTTCGAATCCTCCGCG
>DATJLX010000012.1:0-51214 GCA_035509135.1 Methylocella sp. | reverse complement strand
AGCGAGCCGATCAGCCGTTCGGTATGTCCGTTCTGCCATGGCGAGCGTGGCGCAGTTGGCCGGTCACGAATGCCCATGCAACGAAGCCGCCGGGAGAAAATCTCGCCATAGACAGAGTCGTGGTCGCGGATGATGGCGTCCATTCTCAACCACAGGCTTCGGTGAGTTGCTGAGCAATCCATTCGGCGGTCGGGTTTGCTGTCACACCGTGCGATAGAATGAGCAAGCTGTAAAGCAGTCGAAACGAGAGTGTCGGAACGACAAAGAGGTCAATCGAGGCGATCCCATCGGCAGGCGTTAACAAGTTAACAAACGATCGACACGAAACATCACCCCCAATGTCCCAATTTATGCCGCCGCAGCAGTCGCGTCACGCCAAGATTGATGCGCGGCGGTTCGAAACAGTCGATGCGTCAGACGGCTGATCAAATGTCGTTGAAGATTGAATGTGTTGAAGACCGCTGCATGAACTGGAGCGAAGCGCTGAGGTGATTTGGCAAATTTGAAGCCTTGCATCTTTCGTTCTCGTCGACGAACGGCTGATGCGAGTTCTCCGCGCAGTTGTTGGCACGCAGGCCTTGCTCATGCAGTCCCGAAAAGTCAATCTCGCGAAGCGCCGCTCCATAGGAGCGCAGTTTATCGGTGATGATAACCGATGGGACAAAGCCCTGGCGGCGAAGGAGTTTGCGTAACAATCGCATGGCCGCAACCTTGTGTCGCGCTGGGGCTGAACGAGAATTTCCAGAACCGCGCCCTCGCCATCAACCGCGCGCCACATGTACATTTGCTTTCCAGAAAGCGAGACCACCATTTCATCGAGATGCCACCGCGTGTAACTTTGCGGACGGGACTTTCACAGGCTCCTGGCACCCCCAGGACCGAATTTGAGCACCCACCGGCGGATGGCCTCATTGCTAACAATGAGGCCACGCTCGGCCAAGAGATCCTCAATATTGCTGTAGCTCAGAGTGAACCTGAGATAGAGCCAGACGGCATGCCGGATGACATCAGGTGGAAATCGACGGCGAGCATAGGAAATGGGCTTCATGGTGCAAAGCGGCACAGGCACTCACCGATCGATTTGTTAATTTGCCAATGCCCGGCCAAAGGATAACCAAAAATAAATGCAGATGATAATGTGGGGTATACATATTGGCAAGAAAAAATTGTGCGCCCTACATAGTATGAATGGCGGAGGGAGCGGGATTCGAACCCGCGATACGGTTTCCCGCATACACACTTTCCAGGCGTGCGCCTTCAACCACTCGGCCACCCCTCCGCAGTTCGCTTTGCGCGGACACAGTATCCGCAGCTGGCACATCTAAAAGTGTTGAACCTATAATGCGGCTTAATGCAAGCGCAAGTCATGGCGATGCCGTCTTACGATCCCGGTCGACTTTCATAAGAAAGGCAGGATTCGAGGAATGCCGTATTGCGAGGGGCAGCCAAGTCGCCAGCTTCAAGCGTGCAGAAGAAGACCAAGTTTAGAGAATGTTGATCAGCTCTTTCGTTTTCCTTCCAATTCTATCCTTGTGCGCAAATCTTTTCTGATTTCGATCAGGAAACCCAAAGTGATTGAAAAGCGATTAAAACCGTGATTATTCCAACAGCAATCGCGTATGGTCTTTTTCACTCTGTTCTGTCGTGAATCTTTTACGTATTTACTACACTGTTTCGAGATCAAGCTTAAGGGAGCTGGATCTGGCCGTGTGGCCTGAGGTGGGTCCGTTTGCCTGGAATTTCATCTGCCCGGAATAAAGCACCTCAAGGGGATTTCCATGGATTTGCTGGCCTACAGGCGGACCGCTATAACTGTTTCAATCGCGCCATTTGAAGAGATGGCCAGCGTTCCGGAGAGACGATGCGCATCCTCCATTTGATCAAGCATGCCCAGCATTGTAATGGCAATGTCAACGTTGCCGTTGATCTGGCATGCGGACAAGCGCGGATGGGCCATCGGGTTATTTACGCCAGCGCCGGAGGCCATTACGATGCGCTACTCGACGCCTATGGCGTGCAACGCGCCGAAATACGCCAGGGCCAGGAGAGCAGTCCAACCGCCCTGGTTCGCAATTTTGCTGCATTGCTCCGCCTGTGCCGGAGTTTTCAGCCGGATGTCATTCATGCTCATATGATGTCGAGCGCGGTTTTCGGCTATCTTGCCTCGAAGCTGACCGGTGTGCCGCTCGTGACCACCGTTCACAACTCCTTTGATCGCCACGCGATCCTCATGCGCGCCGGCCGTGTCGTCGTCGCGGTCAGCAAGGCCGAGCGGGATTTCCTTATCGGGCGGGGGTTCAATCCGGACCGGGTTGTCGTCGTCCTCAATGGGCCCAACGGTTCGCCGCGGGAAAAATTTGGAACGCCGACCAATGTGGTGCTTGCCACGCCTTCGATCACCACCGTCTGCGGCTTGCACCCGCGCAAGGGGGTGCATGACCTCCTCGCCGCCTTCCAATTGCTTCAGCCGGAGTTTCCAAATTGGCACTTCAATATTATTGGGGATGGCCCAGACCGGGCGAAACTGGTGGCATTAGCGGGGGAACTCGGACTCGCCGGCTCGGCACATTTCATAGGAGCGGTCGAAGCGCCGCAGCCTTTGTTGCGCCAATCACAGATATTCGCTTTGGCTTCCTATGCCGATCCCTGTTGTCTTGTGATACCGGAAGCGCTCGAGGCGGGCTGCGCGATTGTTGCCACTGCGGTGGGGGGAACGCCGGAGCTTCTCGGGCATGGCGATGCGGGCCAATTGGTCGAGCCAGGGCAGCCAGGCCAACTTGCCAAGGCATTGCGCGGACTTATGCAAGACGAGGATATCCTGCGCCAATGGCGGACGAAGGCAAAGGCCGCGGCGGGTGATTTCAGGGTTGATCGCGTCCTGGAGGATCATGACAAAGTCTATGCCTCTTTGAAGCGTGCTAAATCCTGAGGGGCCGACGATGAATCCCTCCCCGCAGCTTGGTCCCTATCTTTGCATGGTCTAACAAAGTTGAAGATAAAGCCACGATCTTGACGTTACTGAAACAAACGATTATTCCCGCCGCAATCACGCTCTTCGCCCTGATCTGCTCGCTCGCTCCCGCGCGCGCGGATTTTCGTCTCTGCAACAATTCTGGCAGCAGGGTCAGTGTTGCGCTTGCCTATACCGATGGCGAGACGTGGATCAGTGAAGGTTGGTGGAATTTGAAAGCGAGCGGTTGCGAGACTTTGGTGCGTGGACCGCTGGCCGCGGAGTTCTATTACGTTTATGCGATGGACGAGCATGGCAGTGAATGGAAGGGCAAGGCCTTTATGTGCACCCGTGATCGTGAATTCCGCATCATTGGCCGGGAAGATTGCTACGTGCGCGGCTTTGATCGCACGGGTTTTTTCGAAGTCGATACGGGCAAGGAAGCCAAAAACTGGACCGTTCAATTGACTGATTCAACACAAGTTCCGCAAAACCCCTAAATCAATCCCGGCGAGGCTAGGATGCGACGGCTGCGCCGGTGCAAAATCATCGCGACATTGGGTCCTGCTTCCGCAAGCTTGGGAATGGTCGCGGCTTTGTTTCACGCAGGCGCCGACCTTTTTCGCATCAATATGAGTCATGCCACGCATGAGCAGATGCGACGGCAGGTCGAAATGATCAGAACTCTCCAAGAAGAATGCGGACGCCCGATCGGCGTGCTCATCGACCTCCAAGGCCCAAAGCTGCGGATTGGCACCTTTAAGAACCGGGTCGCCAAACTGAGCAAGGGTTCCCATTTCATATTCGATTCCGATCCAGAGCCGGGCGATCAAAACCGTGTCTGGCTTCCGCATCCTGAGATCTTGCACGCGTTGAAGCCGGGCGATGGAATCCTCATCGACGATGGCAAGGTTCGGCTTCAAGTCGCTGAGACGGACGGCAAACGCGCCACGGCGATCGTTGAGGTCGCGGGTGAGTTATCGAACCGCAAGGGCGTCAATTTACCAGATACTGAAATTCCCGTCTCTTCAATTACCGATAAGGACCAGGCCGATCTCGCAGCCGGGCTCGACGCCGGTGTCGATTGGGTTGCCGTCTCCTTCGTGCAGCGGCCTGACGATGTTGCTGAAGTCAAGAAGCTCATCTCCGGCCGCGCGCTCGTGATGTCGAAACTAGAGAAGCCGCAAGCGATTTCGCGGCTCGACGAGATCGTCCAGATTTCCGACGCGCTCATGGTCGCGCGCGGCGATCTCGGAGTCGAGATGCCTCTCGAAAAAGTCCCAGGTTTGCAAAAGCGGATCAACCGGATGGCGCGCCGGTTCGGCAAGCCTGTCGTTGTCGCGACACAGATGCTCGAATCCATGATCAATGCGCCTGTCCCGACGCGCGCCGAGGTCTCCGATGTCGCAACCGCTGTCTTCGAAGGCGCCGATGCCATCATGCTTTCCGCCGAAAGCGCCGCGGGATCCTTTCCGGTGGAAGCGGTCACGACCATGAACAAGATCGCCGTGGAGGTCGAGCGCGATTCCTACTACCGCAGTATCATCAATGCGCAACGTGCTGCTCCAGAGGCGACCAATGCCGATGCGATCGCCATCGCCGTTGCCGCGCGATATTTCGCCGAAACCCTGGATTTCAAAGCCATTGTGGCCTGGACGTCTTCCGGCTCGACGGCCCTTCGAATTGCCCGGGAGAGGCCCGAGGCACCGGTTCTGGCCCTCACGCCGAATCGCGAGACGGCTTGCCGCCTCACGCTTGTCTGGGGCGTCCATGCGGTCGTCACCAAGGACGCCCATGACGTCGATGACATGGCGAAACGCGCCTGCAAATTTGCCGGGCGCGAAGGGTTTGCCAAAGCGCAGGAGCGCGTCATTATCGTTGCTGGCGTTCCCTTCGGCACACCGGGCGCGACCAATATGGTCCGGATCGCCGTCCTCGACGCGGATTCGAAGTGATCGGTGGCCAGTCCCCGGCCGTGGGAATAACAAGCGTTCCCGGTTCGCTTCGGTGTCCGTCACATGGCGGAGTTAAAAAAAAGCCTGCAGGCCGGTGATTGCGCGCCCGAGGATGAGCGCGTGAATATCGTGGGTGCCTTCATATGTGTTCACTGTTTCGAGATTGGCTAGGTGGCGCATAACAGGAAAGGCCGTGGATATTCCATTGGCGCCGAGCATGTCGCGGGCCATGCGGGCGATATCAAGCGCCTTGCCGGAATTGTTGCGCTTGACGAGCGAGATCGCTTCCGGGGCAAGCTTGCCCGCATCCATCAGCCGGCCGATGCGCAAAGCCGCCTGAAGCCCGAGTGCGATTTCGGTTTCCATGTCGGCGAGTTTTTTTTGAATCAGCTGATTGGCGGCGAGGGGACGGCCGAATTGTTGACGCTCGAGCGTATAGGTCCGCGCCGCCGCGAAACAAGCCTCTGCCGCCCCCATCGTTCCCCATGAGATGCCGTAGCGGGCGCGATTGAGGCAGGCAAAAGGGGCCTTGAGCCCAGAGGCGTCCGGCAAGAGGCTTTCTTCCGGCACTTCGACATCGGCCATGAGGATCCCGCCGGTTGGCGAGGCGCGCAACGATAGTTTTTGTGAAATCGCCGGCGTTACGAGCCCTTGCATCCCGCGTTCGAGAATAAATCCGCGAATGGCGTTTTGATGCACCGCCGATTTTGCCCAGACGATGAATATGTCGGCAACCGGGCTGTTGGTGATCCAGGTTTTGGCGCCGTTGAGACGGTATCCGTCCTTGGTTTTCTCGGCCTTGCTGCGCATCGCTTGCGGATCGGAGCCCGCGTCGGGTTCGGTGAGACCAAAACAGCCGATCCATTCGCCCATGGCCAGTCTTGGCAGATATTTGCGGCGCTGAGCCTCGCTGCCAAAGGCATGGATCGCATGCATCACGAGCGAAGACTGCACACTCATCATCGAGCGATAGCCGCTATCGACGCGCTCGACCTCGCGGGCGGCAAGCCCATAGGCGACGGACCCAAGCCCGGCGCCGCCATAGTCTTGGGGAATCGTCGGACCGAGCAAACCAAGGCAGCCCATTTGTTTGAGGATTTCGCGATCGAAACGTTCTTCGAGATAGTCCTCGGTGACGCGCGGGAGCAAATAACCTTGTGCGAAAGCTCGCGCTGAGTCGCGCACGAGCCTTTCCTCTTCCGTAAGCTGTTCGTCAAGATCGAAAGGATCGTTCCAGGCGAAGGATCGCTGGGAATCGCCGGCCACGGTCATCTCTCGTTCTCTCATGCATCCAAGATAAAAGCCGGAGCATGGGTATAATCTGCCTCGAAAATCGCGCGCCGCGCTTGGTTTCTGCGAAGCTTCAAACTATCAGCGGGAGCCTGCGGGAGCCGGTAGGCCATTGGGCGAACCAAAAAAGCGAAAGAAATCCGATTTTGGGCTCATCACCATGCGCGTGTCGCCGCTTTGCAATCCGGTCTCATAGGCCTGCATTGAGCGGTAAAAGGCAAAGAAATCCGGATCCTTGCTGTAGGCCTCGGCGAAAATGCGGTTTCTTTCGGCATCGCCTTCGCCCCGGGTCTGGTCGGCCTGGCGCTGCGCATTGCCTAGAAGCACGACCACATCGCGATCGGCCGTCGCTCTCAGCGTTTGCGCGGTTTCGGAACCCTTCGCCCGATATTCCGCCGCCTCGCGCGCCCGTTCGCTCTGCATCCGGCTAAAGACTTTTTCCGAAATTTGCCTTGGCAGGTCGGCGCGGCGGATTCGGACATCGACGGCGGCGATGCCAAGGCGGCCGCCTTCCTGGTTCACCTGTTCGCGAATTTTGACCATGAGATCGGCGCGGTTGTCACGCACGATTTCGGTCATGTTGGCGTCGCCCAGCACCCGGCGCACCGCCGAATTCAAGATGAATCCCAGCTGACTGTTTGCCCGTTCAGGTGAGCCTACCGTTTGATAAAATTTAAGCGGATCAACGATCCGGTAGCGCAAGAAAGAATCGACATCGAGCCGGTTGTTGTCAGAGGCGAGCACTTCCTGTTTTGGCGCCTCGACAACAAGGATTCGATTATCGAGAAAAACGACATTCTCGATAAAAGGATACTTGAAATGAAGCCCTGGCGTGGTGACGAGGCCGCGCCCGGCGACCGGTTCGCCGAAACGCAAGACGATCGCCTGCTCGGTCTGGTCCACAGTGAACGCCGAGGCCAACGCAACGACAAGGATTAGGACGATGGCGGCAATCGCGCCAAAGGTGACAGCGCCCCTCATTTACGGCCTCCCTCGCCATTTTTTGGCGTCAAAGGCCCGAGCGGCAAGTAAGGAACGACTCCTTGACCTTGCCCGCCGCTTTGATCGAGAATGATCTTGTCCATGCCGCCCAGCACACGTTCCATGGTCTCAAGATAGAGTCTTTCGCGCGTTACCTCGGGGGCTTTCTTATACTGCTCATATACTTTGTTAAAGCGGGAAACCTGACCGGTTGCCTCGGCGACGGTTTGAAGCTTATAGCCTTCCGCTTCCTGAACAATCGCCGCGGCCTTGCCTCGGGCCTCGGGGACGACCCGGTTGGCATAGGCCTCGGCCTCATTGCGCAAACGGTTTTGATCCTGCTGCGCCGCCGTCACATCCTTGAAGGCGGCGATGACCTGCTCGGGGGGGTCGACGGATTGCAATTGCACCTGCAACACCAAAATCCCGGCCTTATAGCCATTCAAAACCTTTTGCATAAGTTCCTGCACGTCCGCCTCAATCTTTGGACGATCGGCGGTCAGAATTCGCTGGATCTGGCCGCGGCCGATGACTTCGCGCATAGCGCTCTCGGCCACCGCTTTGACTGTCTCGCGCTGGTTCGAGATATTGAAAGCATAATCTTCGGGATGCACCGGGTCGATCTGCCAGATCACGACAAATTTGACGTCGGCGATATTTTCATCACCAGTCAGCATCAAGCTTTCTTCTGGCAGGTCCATCTGGATCAGCCCGTTTGTTGAGCGTGCGTCCTGACGGTAGGTGAAGCCTATATTGATGGTGTTTCGATCGGTGACCTGAAGCTTCTCGACACTGCCGATCGGGATGGGAAGGTTGTAGTTCAATCCAGGCCCCGTCTTGCCCGTGTAGCGGCCGAAAATCTTGTTCAGTCCGACTTCATTGGGGCCCACCGTATAAAATCCAGACAAAAGCCAAATGATCGATCCGACCAAGGCCAAGGCGAGAAGACCGCGTCCTCCCAGTCCCCCGGGCCCCGGCATGTATTGTTTGATCTTTTCTTGTCCACGCTTCAGGAATTCCTCGAATTCGGGAGGCGTCCCGCCAGGTTTTGGCCCCCAGGGGCCGGGGCCACTGGGTTTCCAAGAGCCGCCATTTCCGCCTTCACTGCTCCACGGCATGAGTGTCTCTTTATGAAAGAATGCGCAATGAAAACAATGCGCAACAATGAAACCACATGGCGCGTTAGATAGCGCGCGTCAACCGCCAAAGCCTCACCGCACCTCATCGACCCTTCTCCATATAGGAGAGCTGCGAGAAGACTACAACGATAAGCAGTGGCGGCGATCAAAATCGACAAAGGCGAATGTCGCCTCATCCTTCGCCGATGGCCGGGGCCGAACCCGGCTGACTTCCAGCCAATTCGACCAGTCGATCTGCGGAAAACTCACCGCGCCAATCGGGGCGACATCGACGAAGGTCAGATGCATGCGCTCGGCATGGCCGATTAAACTTTCGTAAAGATTGCCGCCGCCGGCCAAAATGACCTCCTCAGCCCCCATCGCTTGCGCTCGCGTCTGGGCAAGCGCCAGCGCCGCTTCGAGATCATGCGCGACATGGATGGCCTTGGCTAGCGAATGCCGGCGAGATGGGTCGAAGGAGCGGTCGCGGGTCACAACGATGGTCTCGCGGCCTGGCAGCGCACGCCCGATCGATTCGAAGGTTTTGCGTCCCATGAGCAGGGGTTTGCCCATGGTGATGCTTCGGAAATGTTCGAGATCGCTCGGCAAATGCCAAGGCAGGCCGCGCCCGTCGCCTATCACGCCATTTTCACCGATCGCTGCGACGATGGCGAGAGGGGCCGTTGTGGGGGAAGAGCAAAAAAGCGGACACGCTTTTGCAGCGCTATCTTGCTCATAGGGCCTATTGTCCATTGCTTTACCAATTGTTTCGGTTGGTTCACTGACTTTAAGGGGATTTCCCACCGACACCTAGGGGACGATCCGCCGCGATCGAGCACCCGCGACAAAATTCGCTTGAGATTCTTGCCTCAAAGGAAGGCTTTCTGGCAAAACGGCTTCAACGTGGGAAATACGCCATTTTCTCATATTTTTCGCCGGGAGAAATATGAACAAACCGGCGGCAATGATCAATGCCGCCCCAAACAAGGTGCGCGGACTAGGAATTTCCCCGAAAATAAACAGGCTGAACAAAGTGGCCCAGAGCAGCGCCGTATAACCGAATGGCGCCACGATATTGGCGGGCGCGACGGCAAAGGCTCGGATGAGACAGAAGTGGCTCGCCAAGCCAAGGAACCCAAGCAGAAACATGAGACTGGTGCCGGTGAGGTTCGGCGCGATGGCGACAAAGGGCAAAAATCCGCCACAAAACACAACTCCGGCGAGCGCCGTGTAAAATAAGGTGGTGAGCGATGAATCAGAGCCGTGTAAAAGTCGGGTCGTGATCTGATAGAGCGCGTTGGCAAGAGCCGCCAGCACAGGAAACAGCATCGAGAACGAAAAATCCGCTCCCGGCCGGCCAACGATCACCCAGACACCAGTTAGGCCCGTGAAAACGCTGACCCAAATGCCGGCGCTTACTCTTTCGTTGAGAATGAAGATCGAGAGCGTGGCGACAAGTACGGGCGCCACCCAAACAATGGCGGAAAAATCAACAAGAGGCATGAACTTGAGCGCCAACATAGCGAATAAAGTTGCGCCGAGAAGAAAGATCGACCGAAGAATTTGCAAAATGGGCCGCTGCGAGATCATGAGGCGCGGGTCGCGCCATGCGAGGAACAGGGTCACCAAAACCATGTGAACCAAATAGCGCGCGAAGGCGATTTCCGTCGCTGGATAGGATCTGAGCAGGATACGGGAGGTAGAATCCTGGCAGACGAAAAGGCAGGTGGCAGCCAGCATCCAAAGGATGCCGATCGCCGCGCCGCTTACCCCTGGTGCCGTCCTGGAAAAGGCGGGTTGGGCGCAGGCTATGGGATCAGCCAAAGCGTCGTCCGCAGCCAATGCTGTTCGGGTCATTCAATGCTCAAAAAACGATTTTAAAACTGATGAGTTTAAGCGTTAGCCGAACGCTAGAGCTTTTTCTAGCCCGGTCGTGGCCGCAGGGAAGGCAAAAGGAGCAGGTTTTCGCGCGATCCTACACGTCTAAAGAGCATCGTACGTATGCGGCCTTGTAAGATTTAATTTCCCGATCGTGCCAAAATGAAACATTTTGGTACGGTCGGTGCAAAAAATTCTGGTCGCCATCCCAGGCGGGGCGCCTGCCGAGGCCTGTGCGATCGCGGCAAGAATTGGTCTATTCGGCGGTTTGCGGCGGCGCACCCATCGCCAGACCGCGGCGGAAAATTTCCGCGCCCGGCGCTTCTTCCACCAGACGCAAACACCGGTGGCGGGCGGACCGGCGTCACGCAGATCTGCCGCTCCAACGGCACGGTCTTTTGATGGCGCAAGTTCAGATGGCTGCGCCCTCCCGCAACTGATTTTGCGCGTTTCCTTTTCGATTCCGTTCCAATTGATCGGATAACGCTCTGGCGTCATGCTGTTACGGCGCGAAGCGCCGATCATCCCCTGGCGAGCAGTTTCGCTCGCCCCCGGTTGCCTCGACCAGATCGATCGCCTCTTTGTCAAAGCTCGTAAAGACGGCGTCCAGGTGACATTGATATTTTCTCTGCTTCAACCGATCAAACCAAATCAATAATTGTTTCTACGATGCCACGTGGCGCCAACGGCCGGGGAGGATCTGGTGAATCGTCGTGATTTATACATTTTTCTGGGCCTAGAGCTCTTCGCGGTGGTTTGGGCGGGGGCCGTGTTCAGCCTAGTTTCGACAAGGCTGTTGGCCGCCGCTCTGGCGGGAGGATATTTTGTGTTATCCGCTCTCTACATGAATTGGCGGGCCTGGAACTGGCCTCAATTCTGGCGATCCGCCACCTTCTATCCGCTGACTGTGCATTTGTGGGGAATTTCCCTTCCCATGGTTATAACCCGATTTTTACATGCCAAAGACGCTTTCGCGGACGTGCGCATCTGGGGCCTGAGCGGGCCGCTGTTTCATCGCCTATCCGTCTGGGTGTTTGGGAGCCTGATCCTGTGCACCTTCATTGATCTCGCGCGGCTGCAATGGCCTCGGCATCCACGCTAGCCATGGAGCCACGCCAGCAAATCTTGGGTTGGCCGGCGCCGCTTGATTTTGGCCGAAGTTCAGTGGTCAAGTGCGGGCGATTCGAGAGGACCCTTGAGGTTTCAGATGGAAGATTTGATCGCCCGTATTGCCGCTGACGCTGGTATCGATCCCGGGATCGCTGAGAAATCGGTGGGAATGATTTTGGCGTTTCTCCGCCAAGAGGGACCCAAGGACGAGGTCGATGGGCTGTTCGCGGCGCTTCCCGGCGCCGCGCAAGCAGCGGATGCGGCGGGTGATGACAATGGCGGCGGTGGGCTCGGAGGCGGTCTCATGGGCCTCGCCAGCCGGCTTTCGGGTCTTGGCCTCGGCATGGGCGAGATGCAGACGATCGGACGGCAAGTTTTCGCCTATGTGCGCGAGAAAGCCGGCGATGAGCGCGTTGGCCAGATCGTATCGGCGATCCCCGGCCTCGGGCAGTTTCTCTAGAGCCGGATGCGACGCAATTGCGTCACATCATCGTCTCACTTGCTCCAATTGCGGAACAGCGCCGCATTTTTGGCCATTTGAGCTGTCCAGGTTTTGTCTGGGCTCGCGCTTGTCCACATGTCCTCGAAGTCTTGATGTCGGCCGGCGCGATTCGTGCCGGTCAAACCCGCTCCACGGAGGTCATGATCAGCTCCGGGAAAGGATGCCGGTGAAACTAATGCGTAGTCATCGTCTCGTGAAGCTTTGTCAAGAACCGCGCGACCAGTTCGTTCCACGAGTAGGATCATGTTCTTTGCGAGATTGCGAACGTAGTTTATCCGGAGAAAAAGCCATTGGGTGAGCTCATTGCTTTCAAACCAGCGACAGGCAACACGCGGTCAAGGACGGCGCCGGGCGATTATGCCACGATCGTCATTTTCACGGGTGTTTGGCGAGAACGCCAGGCGGGCATCGAGAGCCAGACAAAACGCCGCCGCCGTGTTTCGGGAAAGCGGCCCAAGAAAAACACTGGCAAGCCCGATGGTTCAGGCGAATAAACTTCAATCCCTCCCAGCGCTTCCCTTGGCGATCGCACCGGATGCGGCTTCTCCTGTTGAGAAAAAGCGTGCGCGCATGGCGCGCCCCGAAGCCGGCATGATTTTAATCCTGCGCGACGGGCTCAACCGCACAGGTAACCGACTTGGCGCGCTCTTCCGCATCCGCTTTTTCGCTAGGATGCGCCGCAAATGCGCTGATAATCACAAATCCCTTGGTTTCCGGTGCGATGAGCCGCAAGTCTTGTGACGGATCGTCATCGTCGTCGTCGGCCTCGACGATTTCCAGCTGCGATGGGGTCAGCACGACGACATCCATCTTGCCTTGTTGCGCGGCAAGATCGCTCATCGAATAAAAAACCTGCCCGGCGGACGTGCGGAATGACAGGCTGAGGGGCTTATCGGCTTCTACATCCGCGTGCAAGCGCAAACCGCCTTCCGCGAGGTCGTAGGGGCAAACGGATTGCACCAAAGCCGGGTCCGCGAAGGGCATGGCTTGCTTATCCGGTCGAGCCGGCGGCAAGACGGCCACTTGCCCCGGCTTTGCAAATCCCCAAATCCGCGCATAGGTGTCTCTCGCGGTGATTTCCGGCAAAGCGAATATGGCGACGATATGGGTAATCCCCGCAACCACCAGGATACCGAGAAGCCAGAGAAGCGTCGCAAAAAAATGATCCAGCCGGTTCATTGACAATGGCCCCTGACGAGCATCGGCATATGCGCGGCATCGAGAGCCGCCGCGGGGGAGCCGAGTTCGCTATCGTAGAAGCGCAAAACGAGAATGAATTTGGACGCCTGGCCAAGAGGCAGCCAGTTGCCTGGCCGGGCATGGCGGGACAGTGTGATTTCGAATTGGCCGTCGCTCGCGCGAAGCACTTCACTTGAAGTAAAGCCCTGCCGGTCCGCCGCGTTGGCGATGAATTCGCCGGTTGGCGAGAGCAGCGTCACGGTCCAATAGCGGGCAGGCGGCATGGCGCCCTTCATGACATAATCGCAGGCCGGGTCGAATTCGCCACCGTCGCTGTCGCCATGCGCGACGAAGCTCATCGCTTCCGATTCACTCAAGGATATTTTGCCGGAATAAACAAGAATGGCGCGGGTGTAGGGATCAATTTCCGAGACCTCGCTGCGCGGCCATCCGGTCCAAGGACCCGCCTCAATGGCCGCAAAGCCACTCCCGCGCTGGATCTCAACGATGGTAACGAACAGGCCGAGGAGAACACCAAGGCTGCAAGCCGATAGGAACTTGCCCAAAATCGAGGCGTGCGCAAAGAAAGGACTTCTCGTGACAATGGCCGTGCCGAGGCTCATCCACCGCCTCCGGCCGGAGGCTTGCTGACTGCCGGGAGAGCCTGTCCGGGTTCGCCGCTGGTATTCGCCGCTACGCCCGGCTCGCCGCGCTGTTTTTGCATCTCTGTCATCGCTGCTTCGATCGTAGTGAGCACAGCGGCCGCGTTCGCCGACAAGCTGGCCGGCCGCCGCGGCGCTTCGGTGGTCCCGGCGACGGGAGCCGGCGCCGGGGCAGCTGCCGGAGCCGGCCTTCCTGGCAGCGGCTTCAATTCAATTCCCTGATGAGCGTATTCCATGACCTCATGCCACGTGGCGGCGGGAAGGGTTCCGCCGGTCATTTTCTCCATTGGCGTGTCATCGTCATTGCCAAACCACACCACGCCGACATAATTGCCGGTGTAACCGTCGAACCAGGCGTCCTTATATCCGTTTGTCGTCCCGGTCTTCCCGGCGACTTCGATATTGTCGAGCTGGGCACGCCGTCCAGTGCCGGCCAGGACAACCTGCATCATCATCGAAACCATTGTTTCGATCGTGCTCTGATCGATAATCCGACGCAGCGGCGGGGCATCGCGGTCGTGCCGGTAGATCACCTCGCCGCGGCTATTGGCAATCTCCACCGCCGTATAAGGAGGCGCGCGCAGGCCGCCATTCGCGAAGGTGCAATAGGCTGAGGCCATATCGATGACCGTGACTTCGTCGGCGCCAATCGGCAAGGAGACTGTATCGGGCAGCGGCGTGGTCACTCCCATCAAGCGCGCGGTTTCGATGATTTTGGCGCGGCCGCGCTTGGCAGCTTCGAACGTATTGTTGTGCCCCGGGACCGAATCGGCCTCGCCTATGGCAACCGACAAGCGGACCGCGACCGTGTTCAGCGAATGCGCCAAGGCTTCGACGAGAGGCAGGTGGCCCGCATAGGTATTCTTATAATTATGGGGACACCAATTGCCGATGCAGATCGGCGCGTCGACGACGATTGTCGAAGGCTTGAACTTTCCGGTCATCAGCGCCGTCAAATAGACGAAAGGCTTGAACGAAGACCCTGGCTGCCGTAAGGCATCCGTGGCACGGTTGAACTGGCTTGCGCCATAATCACGGCCGCCGATCATGGCGCGCATGGCGCCAAGTGGATCGAGGATGACCATCGCGCTTTGTTTGGCGTGATACTCTGGGGCGTGCTCACGCAATTCCGTCTCGATCACGGTGTCGGCATGTTTTTGCAGATTGCTGTCGAGCGCTGTGCGCACGGTCAGCACCCGATCATCGCCGAGTTTTTTCTCCTCGGAAAGTTTTTTCACCTCGTCATAGGCATAATCAAGATACCAATCCGGAGTGAGGTCCTGGCTGCGATCGACCGGGGTCGCAGGATTGCGCAGCGCCGCGTAAATCTGTCCCTCGGTGAGGTAGCCGGCCTCGACCATATTGTTCAAGACATCGGCAGCCCTTGCGCGCGCGGCTGGCAGATTGATGTGCGGCGCATATTTCGTCGGTGCCTTGAAGAGACCCGCAATCATTGCAGCTTCGGCGAGCGAGAGGTCGCGCACGGATTTGCCGAAATAGAACTCCGCCGCGGCCTGCACCCCGAAGGTGCCGCCTCCGAGGTAGGCACGGTCGAGATAAAGCCGCAAAATCTCGCGTTTTGGCAGGCGGTATTCGAGCCAGATGGCGAGATAAGCCTCCTTGATCTTGCGCACCAGCGTTCGCTTATTCGAAAGAAAGAGATTTTTGGCCAATTGCTGGGTGATGGAGGAGCCGCCCTGCACGACCGAATCGGCCCGCGCGTTGACGGTCAAGGCGCGCAGCGTGCCGATCACGTCGATTCCAAAATGCTCGAAAAAACGCCGATCTTCGGTCGCGACGACCGCGTGGATCAAATTTGGGGGCAGCTCATCGAACGACACTTTGTCGTCGTGCCGAATGCCGCGGCGTCCGACCTCCTGGCCATAGCGGTCGAGAAAGGTCACCGCGAGATCGGTTTTTTTCAACCAATCATCGGATGTTTCCTGGAAGGCCAGACCGCCGAGCGTGAGGGCTACGATGCCGATGCCGAGGCCGATGTTCAGCGCCTCGCAGACCAGTTCGTTTAGGACACGCCGCCAACCAGTGAGATGGAAACCGTCCATGAAGGCGGCAAAGGAAGCGAAATTTTCGCGCGTCCGCTCCATACTCGTATGGAGCGAGGAATCGACAAACGCATCGAAGGCGAGCAATGCCCGCCCGATTTTGTGGCGAAGACGCGACGTTCTCGGCCCATCGAACACTGATGCTGCTCCCTCGAAAGCCGGGGCGAACCATAAATAAAGCCGCCCGCAGTTTAGCAATCCCCTTGACGTTTGCCAAAGCGAAGTGGCAAGCCTGGATTATCCCCGCCGGATCGTAGGATGATTTCGATGCCGCCGCGCGCGCCGCAAAGCCCCGCATCCCACGCGATAGCAAAGCATGACATATCACGCGAGACAAAGGGTGCAAAACCCTTGAGACGCGCAAAGCTTGCGGCGCGAGCGCCTTTCTGGAAGCAAAAGGCGCTCGAAGACTTAAGCCCCGCCGAATGGGAAAGTCTTTGTGATGGCTGCGGCCGCTGCTGTCTGGTCAAGCTTGAAGACGAGGATAGCGGCGAAATTCATTTTACCGACATCACCTGCCAGCTCTTCAACGCCGGCACCTGCCGCTGTGCCGATTACCCACACCGTGGCCGCAGAGTACGAGATTGCATCAAATTAACACCCGCCAAGGTCCGGACACTCAGCTGGCTGCCGCCGAGCTGTGCCTATCGGCTGGTTGCCGAGGGCCGCGATCTTGCCTGGTGGCATCCACTTGTTTCGGGATCGCCCATGAGCGTGCATGAAGCCGGCGTTTCCGTGCAAGGGCGGGTTCGTGTGTCGGAAAAAGCGGTCCGGCTCGCTGATTACCCCGACCATATCGTGGACTGGCCTGGAAAAAAACCGCGACCAATTCCGCCCAAGACCCGCAAGGCCGCCGGCAAAAAACCCGCCACGCCGTGACCGGTCTTTTCCTCGATTAACCATAGCCACTCTCGCATGACACCCTTCTGGGATTGCCAAGTCTAGCCATAATTGACATTTATGTGATAAAATCTATAGAGTTTGCTTAAACTGAGCCGATAATAAGGAGCATGACCATGGATTTGATCGACAAGAGAATTTGAAAGCCAGTCTATCGCATACCGCGAAGGTTCCAAGGGGAAGAGCTCCTGTCCCTTCCATGTGTTCTCCTGCATGACCTCATTGTGCGGGCTCTGGCAAATTTTCAGACGCTTCAAAACGGTGAGCAATTTCGTGTCAAAGTTTGCAAGTGACTGGTCTATTGCGGCGCGGCTGCTCGCGCCCCGCTCTCCTCCGGTCTGGTGAATGGGTGTTTGGTCTTCCTTCAGAAAGCTCCAAATAAAACTGGCACGGTCTTTTATGCCCTCCTGCATCGCCAGCAAGGCAAGCTGACCGGTCCGGTCAACCGCGACCCCTCCTCCGGTCACAGGTGAGGCCAAGAACCCAAAAGTTGACCCTTGCCGCGCATGGGACAGAACGGCCCGGTTGAACGCGGCCGTTGATTTTTTGCGCTCGTCTTCGCCATCCAAGGGCAAGGCGATCTGGCAGGTTCTCTGGGCGTTCAGAACCAGCAGGTGCTGGCGCAAATTGACAACACCCAAAGGGGCGATTTTTGGCTCCGCGATGAGCTCTCTGAATGTGGCCGGTCCGGCATCGAGACGTTCGAGAAGCGGCCCGTAGCTTTCTGGAGAGAGCGTGGCTTCAGACAGCATTCCCTTGATCTTAAGGGGAATATCTACCGCGCGCGCCAGCAGTGCAAAGCGCAGATCGCGCCAGCGCTCCTGGCTGCTTTCCGCCTGCTGAAAAGCGCCCTTCATATAAAGATCGCGTCTAAAATCCTGGTTGACAAGAAGATCCCTCAGCGATTCCTTGCGAGTGGGATCGCGGACTTGATTGAGGATGTGCTGCTGCCGGTCAGTTAGATTCAAGGGATCGAGCTGATCCGCGATATGAACCGGGGCGACAAACTGGAGCTTGGCTTGCGAGAATTCGCGGCTGACGTCAGCTGAATGGAAAATTGTCCAATTTGTATTGAGAAATTCATGCGCCAGATAATTGCGCGGCAGGTTTTCCATTTGCTTAAAACGTTCGACGACTGCCGGATTTGCTTCGAGATAACGAGCCCCGATGTCGCTGAGAAGCTTGAAGACCTTAAAGGATTGATCAATCCGGAAATCGACTGGCTCCTGGGGCGCGCCCGCCGCGACATCAGCGAAGAGCCGGTGGACAGGAATCGAGGGCGCCCAGCCGGGATAGCAATTATACGAAAGGTACAAAATCCCGCCCGGCCGAAGTTTTTCACGTGCGATCCGAATGATATGCGCGCGGTTTTCAACCGATATCCAGCTGTAAATTCCGTGCAAGGTGATGACGTCGAATTCACCCGTGCCGCGATCGCCGGCGAATTCTTCGAATGATGCCTCGGTAAAATGGACATTGCACGTGCCGGCGGCGCCCGCCAAGGCTCGAGCGCCGGCTATATGTGCGGGATTGAAATCGATCGCGGTATAGTCGAGATGCGGATTGGCGGCGGCGATGAGATTCGCCGAATACCCCTGTCCACAGCCAAGTTCGAGAATGCGCAACGGCTCAGCATCAAGACCCGGCGCGGCGACCCCCTTCGCTAGGGCGGCGAACGCCAGATTTTGCGGCGTCTGATGGGAGTAGTTGTAGCTATAGGGAACCTCGGTGACGTAGCCGGCACTCCAATCGGTCATTTTGACAATTTTCCAAAACTCGACTTTTGCATTGCTGGCGTGGAGCCCTGGTTATCCGAATCACAGTTTTCCAGACTCTTGGAGGGACTGTGATGGATCAAGCTGGTGGCGGGCTGGCGGCTTTCTTTGGAAAGCAGCGGCGGCCGTGCTTTAACGCCCTGAGGGGCTCGGTGCGAGGCACTTTTGCCTGTGCCATGGGAGGCCGCTTCAGACTGATGAGGAAGAGCATTAGTGTCGAAAGCGTTGGATTTGAGCCATGGATGAATTGCGCTTAAATATGAGTCTTTCCGGCGAGGATGCCGGAGCGAGGCCGGACCCCTTTCGCCTGCCGTTGGTCAGTGTCATCGTCATCAACTATAATTACGGACGGTTTTTGCTCGCGGCGGTCGATTCCATCTTCGGTCAGAGTTATCCGAATATCGAATGCATCATCGTCGATGATGCCTCGACCGATGAGAGCGGCGCGGTGTTGCAAGCCATAGAGGCGCGTTACGCCGGCGTGAGGATCATCCGCCGGGCCGATAATGGTGGCCAGAACAGGGCGGCGCTCGAGGGGTTTGCCGCTTCGGCCGGGCCTTATGTCATCTTTCTCGATGCCGACGATCTTCTTCTTCCTCATGGCATCACAACCCATATCTACGTCCATCTGTCGCTGCGCATCCATGTGGGGTTCACTTCTGGAGACATGCTTCAGTTGTCGGGCGATCAGGTGGTCCTTGGAACCGAACACGCTTTCAACCGGCGGATGCAGACTGGTCGCGGCATAAAGCCGCGCGCGGCGCGGCCCTATCGACACGTCTTTGGCGAACCGTGGCCGCCTGATGATTTCGACCGGGGCGTCCTTGAAATAATCCGGTTTGTGGGCCTGACCAATCAATGGGTCTGGTCGCCGACGTCTGGCAACTGTTTTCGCCGCGATGCGCTTTGCCTGTTTGCTGACAATACGGCCCTGCAAAATATGAAGACCGGAACGGATCTCTATTTCTGCCTTGGCATCAACGCCGTCAGCGGCAGTGTGCTGATCGATGCCCCGGTTGCGATCTATCGTCTGCACGGCGGTAATATCTATTCGCAAAGACCCCAGCTAAACCATGTTCTTTGCTATGAACCAGGTGGTACCGGCGATAGCAACGCCCAGGCAAGAGCGGTCTTGGTTGATCATTTGATTGCACGGGCGAATCGTTTCGTGGAACGTGGCTGGCTATGGATCGAGTTTCTCTGGCTGCTTTGGCGGGTCGACTGCAGAAACCCCGATCCTGACGCGCCGCAGTGGGCCCGCCGGTCGCGCGTGACAGCCGCCCTCGTAAAACACTACGGCTCCATCGCGCCGCTTCTTGGCGGCTGGCCGGTCAAGGCATGGCTTGCTTTGCGCCTCGTGCCGTGGCGTGTGATTTCCGCGCTTGGCAAAAATCCTGCCCGCTAGAGCATGATCCCCGGAGCATGATCCCCGCAAAAGTTCCGAATGTGATCGGAAGGGCCGTCCGGCATGGAGGCCGTGGTGATTTTTCTCAAAAAGATTCATGCTCTGAGTGGGCGCGGCCTTTTGTAAGCACTGGCCATTTAGGTCAATTGTTGCTTCCATACCTAAGCTCAGCCCTGTCATTTTTTGTCAATAAAATTGTCTTGCATCGCTCCAGCGTGGGCGTTTCTTCTTCTCTCCAGACATATTCTCTATGGGCGATAGGGCCGCCAGAAAGGCGGCACTTGAGGAACAAAACCTCTATGGCGGGCCAGCAAACGATATAAGAAAACTTTCCAGGCGCACCGCTCCTGGCTGAAAAGGATAGCAAGACGTGGGTTCTCTTCTTCCGTGGTGGTTACCCCTCTCGGTTCTCGCATGGGCGGTGCAGATGGCCGTCTTTCATGGCGTAGGGCTGCTTTTCGCGTGGAGCGATCACACGGGCCTGCTCGCCTCCTTCAAGGTCCGGGATGTCGACCGGCTGACCTACTTCCAACTGTTGCCGCGCGTTCTGTTCAATCAGATTTTTATCCTGCTACCGGCGATGGTTGCGTTTCAATATGGTGGGTTCGCCTTCACGGGACCGCCACATTTGGGCGCCTTGCATTTTGTTGCTGGAATGCTGCTCATGGGCATTGGCCACGACATTGTCCAATATGTTTTCCACCGTTTTGTGCTACACAGACCTGGCCTGATCCGGAAACTCGGGCACAGCCTTCATCATTCGACCGGCGCCAGCAAAAGCATCAGTGCCTGCTACATGAGTGCGGCGGATTTTTTTCTTGAGATCGTCCTGCCTTATCTTGTTCCGCTGGCGCTTGTCGGCGCCGGCGCCGATGTGCCATTTCACCTCATCGTCGCGAGCCTCGGCGCCATCGGCGGGCTTTACGAACATTCGGGTTATGATTTCGCGGTCCGGTTTGCGAAAAGCAATCGGTCCGGCTCCCAGCTGCAACCGCATGCTTGGCTCGCCACCTTGGTGACAAGCAAGGCGCATGGCGAGCATCATCGCCGCAGCAATGTCAGCTTCAGCGATGGGTTCGGCTCGCCAGGGATTTGCGACACGATTTTCAAAACCCGTTGGGACTTGGCCGAAGCGGTCCGGAAAGCCGAGGAGGCCGCGGCGCCGCGCGTTCAATGAAAGTGTCGCTAGACGGCAAGACCGTCTTTGCCAGATTGAGCAGGGTGCCAAAGGCTCTGGACGGCTTCGAACCCCTCGAATTCCGGGTGTCCTAGCGTGAGGGGCTTGCGCTCGCCAGCTTGTTGGTGGGCGGCTCTAAACTGCTCGGATTTGGTCCAGGCAATGAAATCTTCTTGCGTCGCCCATATCGTGTGCGATGAATAAAGCACGTGGTCTTCGCGCTCGGGGCCGCGCAGCAAGTGGAAGGCAACGAAGCCGTTGACTTCGGCAAGCCGCGAATCCCGCGTGAGCCACACATCCTCGAAGGCTTTGCATTGATCCTTGATGACTTTGAAACGGTTCATAGCGATGAACATCTGGGTTTTCTCCGAAGCAAGGTGCTGCCGCGCGAGCGGCCATTTTATTCGAAATGTGACCGCAGCGGTACTGGTGGCGTCACTTTGGGTGAGTGAACCGCAACGTGCTATCACGCTGGCCGGCAGTGAACCGCATGCAACGGCCGTTTTTCCGGTGGAGTTGTGGGATACGAGCGGCGAGGGGGTCAAGCCCAGCCAGGCAGACCGTCTCAAGCTTGCCACGGCCAAACTCACCGAGCTTTTGGAACAAACCGGCCGCTATCGCAGCGTCGATCTTTCGACCTTCTCCGCAAGAATCGCGGCGACTGAACCCCGTTACACTTGCAATGGATGCTGGATTGGCGTTGCCCGTGACGCCGGTGCCGAGCTGGCTGTCCTATCGGTCGTCCATAAGGTTTCGACTTTAATCTCCTCGGTTGATCTCTATGTAGCCAATGTTGCCACTGGCGAGTATATTGCGCATGTCGATGCGCAGTTCCGCGGCGACGACGACCGCGCTTATGTCCGGGCTTTCGAATTTCTCGTCAACGAGCGTTTGAAGCGCACTTGAGGGGCGCCAACGCGTAGCGGACGGAGATCAAGGTTCAAATCCTTCAAAAATAACTTGATCCGCCCAAGCGCGCCCGTGCGTCAGATCCGTTTGCGAACGCACAGTCCAGGTCATGACAGGCATCCCAATGCCTTCCCGGCAAAGCATCGGTACGGCATGCGGCAAGTCGCCTAGATTCCAGGATAGGAAATCCGGCTGCGCAAACGGAAAGTCCCGGCGATCAACGAATGCCGCGCGCCTCTCTTGCGAAAGATGGGTCCATTCGTCTTCCGTGTAGTGCGCTTGTGCGACAAGGCCGACAGGGCAGGCGGAGCCAGCTCCGCGCAAATGGACGAGAACGGCCGGATCGAAGCTTTTGAGGCAAATTGGCCCCTCATAGGTAGCCACGGTGGCCAAGGCCCGGTCTGCAACACGCATATCGCCATTGCAACGGCTTTTGATCGAGACGATGACCGGAGTGCGGCCACCGACGCGAGCGAGAAAATCCGCAAGCGAAACGATCCTTTGATCGCTGTCCTTATAGGCCAAACGGCCGAGTTCGCGCGCGCTGAACGCATCGACGCGGCCTTCCGCTCGCATCAAGCGGTCCAGGGTAAAATCATGGAACACCACCGCTTCGCCATCTCGCGTGCACTGGACGTCGCACTCGATCGCATAATCCTTATTGATCGCAGCTTCCGCCGCAGCGAGCGTATTTTCGAGCAATCTGGTCTGTTTGGAATGAAGACCCCGGTGCGCGATGGGCCGCGCCGTCAGCCAGTCCGGGGCATTTACCTTCCGCTGTTTCATGCGCCCTCGATCTCAAACAAAGCCTCGATTTCGACGGCGCAATCCAAGGGCAATTCGGCGACGCCAACGGTCGATCGCGCATGACGGCCCTTGTCGCCTAGGACCTCGACGATAAAATCCGAGGCGCCATTCATGACGCCGGCCAGACTGGTGAAACCCGGCGCGGCATTGATGAAACCGCCAAGTCTAATGCAGCGCGCGATCCGATCCAGATCGCCCAGGGCGCCCTTGGCTTGCGCGAGACTATTAATGACGCATAAGCGGGCGGCGGCCTGTCCCGCGGCATGGGACACCCCGGCGCCGAGCTTTCCGGTATGCGCGGGATCGATCTTGCCATCCGGTCCAAAGGGAAGCTGGCCGGAGACAACGAGGAACGAGCCAGAAATCACAAAGGGAAGATAGTTGGCGACTGGCGCCGCCGGAGAGGGCAATGCGATCCCTAAGGCCGCCAATCTTTGTTCGGCGCTCATGATCAAAACTCCGCATTCCTGAGGGTACCCAAAAAGCGCAAAACCCGTTGATTGTAAAGGGCGAAGAGGTTAGCCGCCTGGACAGGGTTGCCAGTGGCGCCTTGAAATTCTAAACTCCACGGTCAAAACGAAATTGGCGCATGTCTGGCGAAAGCCTGTTTCTGGAAAATCCAGGGCATGGTCTTAAAACAGAGAGATGCGCGGCTTGCTGATTGGCCTAAGCGGACGGAGAATGCCACGGCTTCTAGCCAGCGCCTTCTTTGAATGGTTTCTCTGGCGTCCGGGGTGGGCGATGTTTTCATAATGGGCAAAGCTCTCGGTCAATGCCTTGCCCTGCGTTCGCGAGCCCGCCTGTGATTGTGCGTTTTCTGACCGTGAGTTGAATTTTCCCGGCGCGTGTTCGCTTATCGTTTGAGGAACCAACACTCATGCTCGCATGTCATGCCCGCCTACTGTTTGCCACCGCGATCACCTTGGCCTTGGCCACGTTCTCCCCCTCGCTTCATATAGCGTCGGCAACCAACGCGGCGACGCCTAATGCCGCGCCGCCAGTGCAAGCGAAGCCAAGTCTCACAAAGGGGATTTCGCTCGTTTCGCATCGCGCGGTGTATGAATTGACCCTTGCGAAATCGGTTGGCAGCAAGAGCCCCACAGATGCACATGGACGCATCGCGTTCGATTTCACCGGCTCCGCCTGCGACGGCTATGTCCAAAATTTCCGGCAATTGACCGAATTGCAGCCTGCTGAAGGCCCCACCCGCGTGTCGGACATGCATTCGGCGACTTATGAAGACGTCGATGGCCGGAATTTCGACTTCAAGCTTCAGACGAGTATTGATAACGGCGCCGCCGAATCGGTGGATGGCAAGGCTTGGAAATCGGCAACCGGTCATTTGTCGGTCAACCTCACCAAACCAAAGCGCGGCAAGTTCGAACTTGATTCCGGCGTGGTGTTTCCGACGGAACATTTGAAACGCATTCTCGCCGCGGCAGAAGCGGGGGAGAATTTGCTTGAAGTCAAGGTCTATGATGGTTCCGAGACTGGCGAAAAGGTCTATGAAACGACGACCTACATTGGCCACCCAATAGCCGATCCCGCCGTCGAGAAAGCGGCTCACATCCCGGAACTTGACAATATCCGGCGCTGGCCGGTTTCCATCAGCTATTTTGAAAGTGGCAAGAAGGACGACGCGCCAAGCTATATTTTGTCGTTCGACCTTTATGAAAACGGCATTTCGCGCGCTCTCAGACTCGATTATGGCGATTTCGTTCTCGCCGGGGAAATGTCCAGTCTTGAGCTTCTGAGCGAGCCGAGCTGCGCGAAATAGAGCGCCGTGGCAATGTTTGGCCGAATGATTCTTCCATGGGCATGCCATTCCCGGACGCTTGAGAGGCCATGAGCGAACCGGAAATCATTTGCGCGAAAATGGGCTGTTGCGGCATCATCACGCTTAATCGTCCCAAAGCGCTCAATGCGCTGACTTTGACTATGGTGCGCACGATGGCAGGCGCGCTGGACCAGTGGGAAAAGGACGCGGAGGTCGGCCGCGTCATCATCAAGGGGGAGGGCGGCAAGGCCTTTTGCGCGGGCGGCGACATCCGGATCTTATATGATCTCGGCAAGGCCGGGCGTCATGCCGAGCAGCTCGACTTTTGGCGCGAGGAATATCGGCTCAATCGCCGCATCAAGCTCTATTCCAAGCCCTATGTCGCTTTGGTGGACGGGATTGTGATGGGCGGAGGCGCCGGGCTCTCCTTGCATGGCTCGCATGTCATCGCGGGCGAAAATTTCACTTTCGCCATGCCGGAAGCCGGCATCGGCTTTTTCCCCGATGTTGGCGCGACTTTTTTTCTGCCGCGCTTGCCTTCGCACGTCGGTGTCTATCTTGCCTTGACCGGCGCCCGGCTGTCGTGCGGCGACGCGCTAGACTTTGGGATCGCCGGTGTCCATATTCCCGCGGCACGGCAAGCTGAGTTTGCTCAAAGGCTGATCCGTGGCGAGGATATCAAGACCGCGATAGCGGCCGAACAGGCACCGCCGGCCGCTCAGGTGCTCGCGCAGCAAGGCCCATTGATCGAGCGCTGTTTCTCGGCCGGGACGCTGGCTTCCATCCTGGCCAATCTCGATGACGCAGGCGAAGCCGGCTCGGTCTTCGCGCGTTCCGCTGGCCATGCGATTGCCTCCAAATCGCCAACGAGTCTTGCGATTGCCTTGCGTCAGATGCGAATTGGAGCCACGCTCGACATTGGCGAGGCTTTGCGGACCGAGTTCCGCATCGTCTCGCGGATCGCCAGGGGCCATGATTTTTACGAGGGCGTTCGTGCGGTAATCATCGATAAGGACAATCGCCCCCGCTGGAAGCCTGATGCGCTGGAAAGCGCCGACGTCATCAGCGTCGACTCCTATTTCGCGCCGCTTCACGAAGGCGAACTCGAATTTGGCCCGCACATTGGTGCTCCATGAAGTTCTGGCGCGGTTTAAGCAAGATGTCGGTGCCTCCGGATTCGGGTGCAGCCATTCGCCTTGACGAGCCTGCTCACATCGCCGGGGCGGAGAATCGCGCGGGACTCTGGCTCGTCGTCTTCATGCGCCTTCTCGCGGGACTTTGGGTCCTACAGGGGCTCATGCAATGGGCTGCGATCCTGCTGCCACCGGAATCCTTGCTCGACACGGTGAGCGCGGCACGCGGGGCGGCGGTAGTTTTTTTTGCAATTTTTGATTTTGTTGCGGCGGTTGGCTTGTGGCTGGCGGTGCCTTGGGGCGGCGTCATTTGGCTTCTTGGCGCGATCGCGCAAATCGTCGTTGCCCTCACGATCCCAGGGTTCTTTTCGGTTCTCTGGGTCGGCGCCAATTTTGTCTTGATCATGATTTATTTCGTCCTGACTTGGCAGGCGGGCCACGCGGCCTCGGCGGCCGGACTGTTGCTCCGGCGTTGATCATGCTGAAACCCGCGATCACTTCTTGTTCCGCTGCGCCACGCGAACAGGCGGCGGATCGGTTTCCAGCAAGCCATAGAGCAAATGATCCTGCCAAACCCCATTGATCCGCAGATAGGCACGCGCATAGCCTTCACGGGTAAATCCTGTCCGTTCCAAGAGCTTTATTGAGGCTTCATTGTGGGGCAGGCAGGAAGCTTCGATCCGGTGTAGGCGAAGGGTGGCGAAAGCGTAGCCAGTGACCGCCCGGACCGCGGCGGACATCAAGCCTTGCCTGGCCAGCGGCGCGCCGATCCAATATCCGAGCGTTGCCGCCTGCACCACGCCGCGCTTGATCTGCCCGAGGGTGAGGCCTCCCGCGAGCACATCATCGTCACGAAAGATCAGAAAAGGGTAGGCTTCATCATTGTAGATTTCCAGGTTATTCCGCCGGACCCGGCGCCGGAACGACGCGCGTGTGAGATCGTCGGTTGGCCAGGTAGGCTCCCATGGAGTCAAAAAAGCACGGCTTTGCGCACGCAAATCCGCCCAGGCTTCATAATCGCGCATTTCTGGCGGCCGGAGGTAGATCCCTTTGCCGCGCACGAGAGTAGAGGGATAAATAACGGGATAGAGACGGAAGAGGGCCATGGAGAGCCGCTCCTTCAGAGCCCGCGCAGCCGGGCGGCGACACGTTCCGGCGTAAACGCCCTGGCCACCGGGCCGATCGCGGCGACGGTGGGTGCCGAACGCAGCGCGCGGGCGCCAGCAGCACGGATTTGGGCAACGTCCAGGCGGTCAATGGCCGTTATGACCTCATCGCGGGTCAGGACCCGGTTGAAGGCAATCAACTGCCGGGCGATTTGTTCGCAACGGGCGGCGGGCGATTCGAGCGCCGCGAGAAGCGAAACTTTCATCTGCGCCTTGGCTCGGCGCACTTCGGCACCACTCAAGTTAAGCGCCGCTTGCCCCAGACAGTCGAGCGCAACGGGAAGCAACGCGCTGACATCCCTCGCGCTCGTCGCGGCATAAAAGCCGAACACACCGGTGTCCGAATAGCCCCAATGAAAGGCGTGGATGGAATAGGCGAGCCCGCGCGCCTCGCGCACCTCCTGAAACAGACGCGAGGACATGCCGCCACCCGCGGCGCTCGCGAATATTTGCATGGCATAGAAGTCCTCGTGCGCGTAGCTCGTGCCTTCGAAGCCTATGGTGAGATGTGCCTGTTCGAGCCGCCGCTTCATGCGCGTGTCGCCGCCCTGATAGCGCGCGGGGACGGTCTTGGTTTCGATGTCTTGCGAGGAGAGGCGCCCGAAACGGCGCTCGGCCTCGTTGCAGATCGAAGCGTGGTCGACCGCTCCGGCCGCCGCTATCACCGTCGCGCCGGCCCGATAATGCGCGGCAAGATAGGTACTGATGGCATCCCTGCCAAACCCTGACACTTGTTCCCGTGTCCCGAGAATCGGACGCCCAATCGATTGATTGGGAAATGCGGTTGAGTTCAATAATTCAAATACGAGATCGTCGGGCGTATCTTCGACCGCGCCAATTTCCTGCAAAATGACGCCCTTTTCGCGCTCGAGCTCAATGCTGTCGAAGGTGCTTTCCGTCAAGATATCGGCGAGGATGTCGAGGGCGAGCGGAACGTCGCCTCCCAAGACATGGGCATAGTAGGCGGTATGTTCGGTGCTTGTCGCCGCGTTGAGATCGCCGCCGGCGGTCTCGATTTCCTCTGCAATCTCGCGCGCCGACCGCCGCCGTGTTCCCTTGAATGCCATATGTTCGAGCAAATGCGACAGGCCATGCTCATTCGTTCGCTCATGGCGCGATCCGGCGCCGACAAAAACACCAAGCGAAGCGGTCTCAAGATGCGCCATGCGCTGGGTGGCAATCTTGAGGCCGGATGGCAAAGTGGTGATTTCGACACTCATGACGCGGCCCGCTTCACCGCGCGTGTGGCGCGGGCACGAATGAAACGCTCGATTTCATCTTGGTCGTTATGCAAAATCGCAAACCTCTCATGTCTTTTGGAGAGACCGGCAAGAGGGCGTGGCGGGTCTGGCCGCAGGCTGGTCGCTCGCTCGATCGCATCCGGGAATTTGCCGGGATGCGCGGTGGCAAGAACAACGAGCGGGCTTGCCTCTCCGCTCAATTTGGTCTTGTGCGCGGCGCTGAGGCCGACGGCGGTGTGGGGGTCGGCGAGGTAGCCCGCTTCGCGCCAGCCACGGGCGATTTCCTGGGTGGTTTCGGCCTCGGTAACGCTGAATGAGTCGAACTCGGCGCGAATGGCCTGAAGCGGGCCAGGTTCGATGGAAAATCTTTGCGATTGCCGCAACCCCGCCATCAAGCGGCACAGCGCGCCGGCATCGCGGCCAAGCGTTTCGAAAAGCAGCCGTTCGAAATTCGATGACACCTGAATATCCATCGAGGGCGATTGGGTTGGCTGAACCTTCCGGACCGCATAGTCGCCGCTGCCGAGCGTGCGCGCGAGAATATCGTTGGCATTCGTGGCGATCACCAGGCGGTCAACGGGAAGGCCCATGCGTTTGGCCATCCAGCCCGCGAAAATATCGCCGAAATTGCCAGTTGGCACGACAAAGGACACACGCCGGTGCGGCCCGCCAAGCGCAATGGCACTGGTGAAATAATAGACGGTCTGGAACAGGATGCGCGCAAAATTGATCGAATTCACTCCGCAAAGATTAAGGTCATCGCGCAGGGACTTGTGGTTGAACATGGTCTTGACGCAGGCCTGCGCATCGTCAAACGTGCCTTCCAGCGCGATTGTGTGAATATTATCGGCTTCGACCGTGGTCATTTGGAGTCGCTGCATCTCCGATACGCGGCCATGCGGATAAAGGATAAACACATCGACATGAGCGAGACCGGCAAAGGCCTGGATCGCCGCGGCACCCGTATCGCCGGAGGTTGCGCCAATGATCGTCGCCCGCTCGCTCCGTGCCGCGAGAACATGGTCTATGAGCTTGGCGAGGAGTTGCATCGCCAGATCCTTGAAGGCGAGCGTCGGTCCGTGAAACAATTCCAGCACAAAAAGATTGGAATCGAGCTGAGTTAAGGGGGCGACCGCCTGGTGCCGGAAATTCGCGTAAGCCGCAGCGATCATTTCCCGCAACGCTCCCATCTCAATATCGTCAGATAGGTAAGGCGCAATGATTGCCTCTGCTACCTCCGTGTATGGCCTGCCGGCGAAGCCAGCGATTCTCGCTTGCGAGAGTTGCGGGTAAGCTTCCGGCAAATAAAGGCCCCCGTCCGGCGCGAGGCCTGCGAGCAGGGTCTCAATGAAAGGAACCGGTGGCGCCTCGCCGCGCGTCGAAATGTATTTCAATGGACAATCCTGCATCTTTCACGCGGCTGGATGGCTTTTCGTCTCTCTAACATAAAGTAGCGAATGGGAAATCGGAACCCGCGCGGCTTTCCTATCAGCTCCGCTTCAGGCCGCCATCTGTAGCCCTATACCCAATCTTTGTGATGGCAGACACTCTGACAATGACAAATGGTCTTTCTCGCCGGTTTTATTGACGCTTTTGCCAAACGAACGCGGTGAAAACGCCAAGAAGTGCCAAAGCGAGGCCGAACCAGGTCAAGGCGTAGGAAAAATGATTGTTGGGCAGGTTGCGCTCCGTTGCACCGCCTTTCGGCCAGCCGCCAGGAACGGGGATGGCGTCGGCGTCGATCAGGAACGGCGCGGCGGAGGCCAACCCGAATTGCTTGGCAATCAACCCCGGATCGCGGGTGTAATAGGTCCCAGCGGCGGGATTATCGGCGGGCGTGAAAAAATTGCGGGTCTCGGGCTGGCGCATCAGACCGGTGACCTGGGTTTCTCCTTGGATCAGCCCGGCAAGGCGTGTAGCTTGGTCCTTGCGTTCCAGCGGGACGAAACCGCGGTTGACGATGACGGTGCCACCTGATGTCAGCTGCAAGGGCGTCATCACCTGGTAGCCAGGTTGCAGGCCAGCCGCGCCGCCGGAGGCGCGGAACACCAGCGCTTGCTTGCCGTTTTCGAATACCCCTTCGGCCGTGACATGCCGGTATTCGTAATCCTGGGGACGAAGCTTCGGCCATTCGGCGACTGGCGGCAGAGGCTGCGGCGCCGCGTTGGCCCGCGCCTCGATTTCAGCGATCAGTCCTTCCTTCCACGCCAGACGGTGAAGTTGCCACAAACCTAACGACACTAGAATGGCGGCGGCCACACCGGTGAAGATGGCAGGCCCGATCAGGCGTGCTTTATGTCGTGGCATGGTTCAGTCTTGCAAACGTCCTTGTTTCGCCTCGTTGCGGTATTGCAAGGCAATGAGTATGCCCTTGAGGGGTCGCAGGAGACCGAGACAAACAATGAGCGTGAGAGGAAGAAAGATCACAAGATGGACCCAAAACGGTGGTTCATAACGCAATTCGACCACTAAGGCCGCGCCAAGCACGAGAAAGCCGCCGAGGAGACTGACGAAGACCGCTGGACCGTCGCCAGAATCGGCAAAGCCTAAATCAAGCCCGCAACTGCCGCAGCGCGGCGCGAGTGCGAGAAAACCCCTGAAGATGGTGCTCCTGCCGCAGCGGGGGCACGTTCCCCTCAGGCCGCAAAGGAACGGCGATTGTCGGGCATACTCCGCCTCAAAATTCATCCTTCTTCCTTAGCAGCATTTTCAGCGGAGCGCGCAATAAAAAGGGCGGCGCAAGGCCGCCCTCGGCTTGCCGTACCCGGCGCGCTTAATGTTCGATCGCGCCCCCCCAAGAGCCCCACACGTAAATGCAGGCGAACAGGAACAGCCAGACCACATCGACAAAATGCCAGTACCAGGCGGCGAATTCAAAACCCAGGTGCTGTTTTCTGGTAAATTGCCCGGCAAAGGCCCGCAGGAGGCAAACCGTGAGAAAAATCGTTCCGATGATGACGTGAAAGCCATGAAAACCGGTTGCCATGAAAAAGGTCGAGCCATAGATCGAGCCTTTGAAAGCGAATGGCGCGTGGGCATATTCATAGGCTTGCACCGCGGTGAAGGTGGCGCCCAGCAGGATCGTCAGAATGAGCCCCGCCTTGAGGCCAAAGCGATCATCGTGCAGAAGGGCATGATGGGCCCAGGTTACGGTCGTGCCCGAGGTCAGAAGTATGAGTGTGTTGAGGAGCGGGAAATGCCACGGATCAAGCGCTTCGATGCCCTTGGGCGGCCATATCCCGCCGGTGAAATCGGCCCTTGAATATTCGTTGGCAAAGCCGGGAAATAGGCTCGCATCGAAGAACGCCCAGAACCAGGCAACAAAGAACATCACCTCAGACGCGATGAACAGAATCATGCCATAGCGGTGGCTGATCTGCACCACACGCGTATGAAATCCGCCATATTCCGCTTCCTTGATGACATCGCTCCACCAGGAAAACATGACGAAGAGAATGCCCAGGAGACCGGCCCCGAAGAGATAGCTTCCAGGTTTGATGCCGCTGAAGGAAATGTGCTTCATCCAAAGGATCGCGCCGGCTGCCATAAGAAAGGCGGCCATGGCGCCGATGATCGGCCAGGGACTGGGATCGACGAGGTGATAATCGTGGTTCGGTTTCGCGTGAGCATTCGCCATCGGATTAGCCTTCCTCCCAGCTCGTGAATCTGACCTGACAAAAGCCGCAAAAATAATGCGACCGGACATATTGGCCGCGAAAAACGGCGTTTGCCGCGATAGGGGCCGCTGGTCAAGGCGACCAAACGTCTCGTTAAAAGTGCTTCTCCTTCGCCGCCATCTCCGCGCTCGCCGGTGGCTTAGCCGCGAAAAAAGTGTAGGAAAGGGTGATTTCCTCTACCCTTGACATGGTGGCATCTTTTTCAAGCGCCGGATCGAGGAAAAACACAACCGGCAGTTCCACTGTTTCGCGGGGCTCGAGCTTCTGCTCGCTGAAACAGAAGCAGGCGAGCTTGTCGAAATAGGCGCCAGCGCTTTCCGGGCTCACGTTGAACATCGCCTGAGCCGCCGTGGCGCGATCCAACATATTCGTGACCTTATAATAGATGGTCGCGGTCTCCCCCGTGCGAAGCTTGATCGCGGGCGTCTCGGGTTCGAATGTCCAGGCGAGTCCAGGGGCGACATTGGCATCAAACCGAACGGTTAAATCCCGCAGGCCTTTTGACGCGGACGGCAGCTTGGCGACCTGCGGCGTGCCAGCGAATCCGGTCGCCGCACAAAAGAGGCGGTAAAGCGGGACCGCGGCAAAGGAAAGCCCGAGCATGGCGAGACTCACTGCCCCGGCCATTGCGGCAATGAGCAGGTGGCGACGAACCTTGGGCACCAGGGGAATTTCCTGCGGACTCACGGTGCGGAACTCACAAGGGCCTGTTGAGCACACCTGGCCCAAGCTTGGCAATTGTGACGATATAGAACAACAAGGCGAAGCCGCCTATCGCGAGGCCGATCGCGATATTGCGTTGACGTCTGGTTTTCTGCTGCTCCGGTGTCAGCACGACACCCGGCATTTTGCTTTCCATCTTCATGGGCTCAATCCTGGCAGGTTCGCCGCCAAAATGGCAATAAACCGCTCGCTCGCAATTTCGGCGAAAAGCAGAAAAAGATAGAGGATCGAAAAGCCAAACAATTGCTTCGCGCATCGGTCGGCTTTCGAACCCGTTCGGTTATGATGAACGCGCGCCGAGAAGATCAGCATGGCCGCGCCAAGCGAGACTGCGATGACGCCATAGGCTAAGGAGGCAAAGCCCATGAGCCATGGCACGAGGCCAAGCGGGGCAAGAAGAAGCGTATACAAGAGAATATCGCGGCGGGTTCGGTCGGCGCCCTTCACATTGGGAAGCATGGGAACCCCGGCGCGCCCATATTCCTCGGCCTTCACGAGGGCAAGGGCCCAGAAGTGTGGAGGTGTCCAAATAAAGATAATGGCGAAAAGAGCCATGCAAGCGAGGCTGATCTCGCCTGTTGCGGCGGCGTAGCCGATGATTGGCGGCAACGCCCCCGCGGCGCCGCCAATCACGATATTCTGCGGCGTCGAGCGCTTGAGCCACATCGTGTAGATAGCGACATAAAAAAAGATCGTGAATGCCAGAAGGGCGGCGGCAAGCCAATTGGCGACGATTCCCAAGGTCATGACCGCAAGAACCGCAAGAACCAAGCCAAAACCAAGGGCGTCCTCTTTTCGCATCCGGCCCGCTGGAATCGGACGCCGCTGCGTCCGCCGCATCAGCGCATCGATATCGGAATCATACCACATGTTCAAAGCGCCCGACGCCCCGGCGCCCATCGCAATCGCCAGCAGCGAGGCAAAGCCTATGACCGGATTCACATGAACCGGCGAGATAAGAACTCCGGTTAGTGCCGTGAAGATCACCAAGGACATGACGCGCGGCTTCAGGAGCGCCACATAATCGGAAGGACGCGCGATCGAAACCGGGTAACTTTGGGTAGCGCCGATGTGGCTTTCGCTGATGAAACTCATTTTCACCGTTTCGGGGCGTGTGTCCACGCCGGATTTTGACTTCGAAACCCAAGCACGACAATTATGATGGGGTGGCGCTTCTAATGCTCCGAACCGCCAATGATGGGCAGCGTCTCGTATGTGTGGAAGGGAGGTGGCGACGACAAGGTCCATTCAAGCGTGGTCGCTCCAGGTCCCCAGGGATTGTTGCCGGCGAGTCTTTTCTTGGCGAATGCGTCATAGATCACATAGAGGAATAAAACGGCGCCGATGGCGGAAAGATAGGCACCGAACGAGGAAACACGGTTCCAAAGAGTAAATGCATCTGGATAATCAATGTAGCGGCGCGGCATGCCTGCAAGGCCCAGGAAATGCTGCGGAAAAAAGGTGATGTTCACGCTGATAAAGATCACCCAGAAATGCGCCGCGGCGATCGTTTCATTATACATATAGCCGGTCATCTTCGGGAACCAATAATAAAACCCGGCGAAGATCGCGAACACGGCTCCGAGCGAAAGCACATAGTGGAAATGCGCAACGACGTAGTAGGTTTCATGCAAGGCCCGGTCGACGCCCGCGTTGGCGAGAACAACACCGGTGACGCCGCCGACCGTGAACAGGAAAATAAACCCAATCGCCCACAGCATTGGCGGCCTGAACGAGATCGAACCACCCCACATGGTCGCGATCCAGGAAAACACCTTAATGCCAGTCGGCACCGCGATCACCATGGTGGCGAAGACGAAATAGCGTTGCGTATCGAGCGACAGGCCAACCGTATACATATGGTGCGCCCAGACCACCAAGCCGACGATTCCAATCGCGACCATGGCATAAGCCATGCCGAGATAACCGAAGATAGGCTTGCGCGAAAACGTCGAAATGATGTGACTGATGATGCCAAAGCCAGGCAGGATCAGGATATAGACTTCCGGATGCCCGAAGAACCAGAACAAATGCTGGAACAAAAGCGGGTCGCCCCCGCCTGAGGGATCGAAAAAAGTGGTGCCGAAATTGCGATCGGTGAGAAGCATGGTGATCGCACCGGCAAGCACCGGCAGGGTCAGCACCAGCAGGAAGGCCGTCACCAAGATCGACCATGCGAAGAGCGGCATTTTATGCATTGTCATGCCAGGTGCTCGCATGTTGAAAATCGTGGTGATGAAATTGATCGCGCCAAGGATCGAAGACGCACCCGCCAGATGGATGGACAGGATAATGAAATCCATCGCCGGGCCCGGATGGCCTGTATTGGCCGAGAGGGGCGGATAAAGCACCCAGCCGCCGCCAAATCCCTTCATCCCGGGGGCGCCTTCGACGAACATCGAGATCAAGGCTAGGGCGAAGGACGACACCAGAAGCCAGAACGACATATTGTTCATGCGCGGGAAGGCCATGTCCGGTGCGCCGATCATGAGGGGAACGAACCAATTCCCGAAGCCGCCGATCAACGCGGGCATGACCACGAAAAAGATCATGATCAAGCCATGCGCGGTGATGGTGACATTGTAGAGATTCTTCGCCGCGTCGATCGCGGTCTCGGGTGCCGCGCCGTCGATATATTGAGCGAGATGATTGAAGATCTGAATGCCGGGCTCCTGCAGTTCCATGCGCATCAAAATCGACATGCCGCCACCGATAAAGCCCGCCACGATGGCGAAGAGGATATAGAGAGTGCCGATATCCTTGTGATTGGTCGCGAAGAGATAACGCCGCCACCCGGTTGGAGGGGAATGCGCATCATGATCTTCGTGGTGTTCCACGGTGCGTTCCAATGTGTTCACAGACAACACGGGTCTCCTCGAATGATTTGTTTGCGGCTTGACTATCGCCGCTCGCTTGCAGATGCGCCGATGGCCGCCGCGTAATGGACCGGCGGGGGATCCTGTAAAGCGAATTTCTTGCTCGCTTCCGCTAGCCACGCCGCATAATTTTCCTCGCTTACGACGCGAATGGCAATCGGCATATCGGAATGATCCTTGCCGCAAATCTTCGAACACTGCCCATAGTAAATGCCTTCGCGTTCAGCCTTGAACCATGTATCGTTCATCCGGCCGGGGACAGCATCGATGCGAATGCCAAAAGAGGGAACGGTGAAGGAGTGAATGACGTCCGCCGCGGTGACCTGGACATGGACAACTTTGCCGACGGGTACGACCGCTTCATTATCGACGGAAAGCTGGCGGATATCGCCCGGTTTCAGGTCGGCAGGCTGGATCATCGTTGAATCGAACTCGAACCCGCCACCCTGATCCTTGGGATATGTATAGGTCCAGTACCATTGCTTGCCGGTCACTTTCATCGTGATGTCCGCCGGCGGCATGGTTAATTGATGGGTGAGGAGACGAAACGACGGAATGGCGATGACGACAAGAATCATCACCGGGGTCACCGTCCATGCCACTTCAAGACCGGAATGATGAGTTGTCCGTGCAGGCGTTGGATTGGCTTTTTCGTTGAATCTGAAAACAACGTAGATGAGGAGAGCCAAAACGAACAGGCAGATCGTTACAATGATGGGCAACAAAATCCAGTTGTGGAAAAATTCAAGCTCATGGGCAATCGGCGTGACGGCTTCCTGGAAACCGATTTGCCCCGGCAGAGGATACCCATCGGCGCGGGCCGCGCCGGGCAACAATACCGCAGGCCCCATGATTCGTGGCAATAAGCCCGTGCCCAAAATTGCGATGCAACGGGCGGCTGTTCTGGTAAAACTCATCTGTCGGCTCTCCGGCCGCAGCCTATTATGGCGCGTCTGTCAAGGTTCCCGCGCATGTTGATAAGCGCTTGGGACAGCCGGTTCAAAACCACAAACACCGGCTTAGCGCAACCAGCCACCTTGCGGCATAAACGCGCGTTGAGCAAGCTAGGCGCCCCGCGCAGAGAGGGCAAAGAAGCCAATTTTAATGCCGGGAAAACGCACCAATCCCGCGTCATGACGTTATGAGTCCGCTACCTGACTTTTCGAACCGTCAGGCGCGGATGGACGATTTCGCTTAATCTTTCCGTGCATGATCATCTTCAAAACGTTTCGAGTTCTTAAGATCATGGTCGAGATTTCTCTAGCTCTTTTTGCGAAAAGCGTCGATTGACACGACATTGGCCTCGCTTTGGCGCGCGGCCGTCTCCTCCGCAGGCCCGGTCTCCACGGTGCCGCGTGGGTCCTTTTGTTGCGGTGCCATTGCGGCCTCCGGGGTTTCCAAGACGCTGACGCTCGCCGGTGGCTGCCGCACCGGCTCGATCTTTGCGGGAGTGGTCTCCATGGCCTCGTCCTCGACCGCGAATTTCGCCTCGAAACCGACGGAAGGATCGAAAAAACGGGTTACGGCCTCGAATGGAATAAGCAGCATTTCCGGCACATTCCGGAAGGACAACCCCACTTCGAAGGAGTCCTCGGCAACGCTCAGATCCCAAAATTGATGCTGTAGAATGATCGTCATTTCATCCGGATAGAGCTCACGCATCCGGGCTGAAAGCCGAACGCCACGCGCATGCGTGCGAAAGCTGATATAAAAGTGATGATCTCCCGGAAGGCCGTCGCGCGCCGCGCTGGACAGAACCTGGCGAATGACCCCGCGCAGGGCATCCTGGACAAGAAGATCATAACGGATCAGGTCATTCGACATTCAATCCGCCTGTTCAGCCTATCTTGGAAGACAATCCCATCATGAAACTCAGATCCGAACACCGGGACCTTACTATTTCTCACATCTCATTCAAAAAGCCAGCAAGCTTTATCGCTTCACGCTAAAAGTGGAGGCTTCTGTTGCCAGGTGCCTCCGGACCCCGCCTTGAAGTGCTACCTCCAAGGACTTGATTTCGGTACCACTACCGCATTACGCGGCAACAGCCACCGGAGCATAGTTGTCGTTGGCAACTATAAGTTCGGCCCGATGACGGCGGAACCATGCCGAGCGAAAGTTTGTCCTTTACACTCCCCGTCGAACCTATTTCGCCCCCGCCAAAACCCGCGCCGCGCCGTGAAACTTGCGGAGTGGGCTTTGGTGGAGGCGCCGGGTACCGCCCCCGGGTCCGAAGAGCTTATTTCGACACCGTTTATCGCCATAGCCGCGCGAGGCGGCATTTTAAATATAGCATGACAGCGCCCTTTTCAAAGGGAAAGGCTCAATTCAAACAAAAGCGGCGGCCAGCTGTGTGGATAAGACCATGACGGCGATGGCCTGCCTTCGAAGGCATCCATCTCGACAAGATCGGATGTTCTGCGCCAGCTTTTGCACGAAGCCGGTCTTGGCTCGGGACGACCGGCGCTGTAAGCATACAAAACAGGTGTGCCGGCTTCACGGCTGCGGTTTTGAAAAATAAGAGGCGTTTCAAGACGCTTTTATGAGCGGTGCGCGAATCGGTGCCGCAGAGGAGGAAAAGCCATGGCAGGTAGAACAGATTTTACTCCCGATGAATGGAAAACGCTTCTGGAAAGCGTGATGATGGCGGGGCTCGCGGTGACCGCGGCCGATCCCAGTGGACTTTGGGGAACGCTCAAGGAAAGCATGGCCACCGCGCGGGCGGTCATCGGCGCGAAACATGATGCCAATGCCACTGAGCTTATCAAGGCGATCGCGGGGGAGTTCGAGACAGGCGATGGGCGGGCGGCCGCACGCGACGGGCTGCGGATGCAGCTCGCCGGTAAAATGCCCGCCGAGATCGTCGCCAAATCCCTTGAAATCCTTAGGCAAGCATCGGCTATCGTCGGCGCGAAGTCACCGGCCGATTCCACGGCCTTCAAGGGCTGGCTCCAGCATATCAGCCAGTCCGTCGCCGAGGCTTCGGCTGAAGGCGGGTTTCTCGGATTTGGCGGCGTGACGATTAGCGAAGCCGAAAAAGCGACGCTCGCCCAGATCTCGGCAAGCCTTGGCCTCGCTGCCTAGCGCGATTTTTGGCCGCCCGTCATCGTGCCACGCCTTGACGCGCGGCCGCGGCAATGGATTTTCGCCGCCATCCGGAGAGGGATGAAGAGTTCGCGCGCATGCAAGCCTATCTTGATCTTCTCGCCAAGATCCTCCGGGACGGCGAGGGCAAGGCCGACCGCACCGGGACCGGAACCCGGTCGATCTTTGGCTATCAGATGCGGCATGCCTTGAGCGCGGGGTTCCCGCTCATCACCACTAAGAAGCTGCACTGGAAATCGATCGTCCATGAGTTGTTATGGTTTTTGCGCGGCGAGACCAATATCGCCTATCTGAAGGAACAGGGAGTCGGCATTTGGGACGAATGGGCCGACCGGAACGGTGATCTTGGACCGGTCTATGGCAAGCAGTGGCGGGCGTGGCAGGCCCCCGATGGGCGTGTCATCGACCAGATTTCCGGGGTCGTCGAGGAAATCAAAAAGAATCCGTTTTCCCGCCGTTTGATCGTCACCGCATGGAACCCCGCCGACCTGCCGGCGATGGCGCTCGCACCCTGCCATTGCCTGTTTCAGTTTTATGTCGCCGAGGGCACGGAAGGCAAAAAAAAGCTCTCATGCCAGCTCTATCAGCGATCGGCGGATGTGTTTTTGGGTGTGCCTTTCAACATCGCGAGCTACGCCCTGCTGACTGCGATGGTCGCGCATGTGACAGGTCTCGACTTGGGCGATTTCGTGCATAGCTTTGGCGATGCGCATCTCTATCAGAATCATCTTGGACAGGCCCGCCTTCAGCTTACCCGGACGCCGCGTCCCTTGCCGCGGCTCACTCTCAACCCAACAGTCGGTTCGATCTTTGATTACCGCTTTGAAGACATCCTTCTCGAGGGTTATGACCCGCATCCTCCGATCGCGGCGCCAGTTGCGATATAAACCTAAGCAGACGGCGCTGCGGCGCGAAAGTAAAGCAGCGTGGACATTGACGCTCGCAATCCAGTGTGCGACCACCGCCGGCGACACATTGATCGCGGGCGGTTAGCTCAGTTGGTAGAGCATCTCGTTTACACCGAGAGGGTCGGCGGTTCGAGCCCGTCACCGCCCACCACGGCGGCAGATCCGCAAGCGGCGGACGCGATCGCCGCTGAGAGCGGCGCTTGCGCCCGGGAGGGTTCCGGCGGACGGCAAAGTCCCGCGCCGCGCTTGACTTGGCCTCGCACCTATCCTATCCGGCAGGTCTTCCATGCGGGGTCGCGCCGCTCCGATGCGGGGGAGTAGCTCAGTTGGTTAGAGCGCCGGCCTGTCACGCCGGAGGTCGCGGGTTCAAGTCCCGTCTCTCTCGCCATTAATACTTGTTGCCAAGCCAAGTTTCGCAGCGGCTAGGAATACCAAAAGGCAACCGGTCGGCAATTGCGGCGAGCGCCCTTAATCCCCGGCCGTCCGCCCTAGCGGCCCGGTGCACGGATTGCCAACGGTCAGTCATGTCAGGCCCTCAGGCCCGCCATTTTTGCACGGCGGCTTGATCTTGCGCTTTCGCCTCGACCCAAGCGCCTGTGCCGCCGCTGAAATGTTGCTTTTTCCAGAACGGTGCCTCGGTCTTCAGATAATCCATGAGAAACGACGCGGCCGCGAAAGCCTCGAAGCGATGCGCACTCGCGGTCACCACAAGCACGATCGACTCACCCGGCCGGATCAAGCCATGGCGGTGAATGGCGACAATGCCTTCGAGTGGCCAGCGGGATGCGGCCTCCCGCGCGACGCGGGTGATTTCGCCTTCCGCCATCCCGGGATAATGCTCGATTTCGAGCGCCGTGAGCGTCCCCATTTCGTCACGGCAAAGCCCCGTGAAAGTAACAACCGCGCCAATGTCGCCGCGCCCTTGCGTCAGCTTGGCCGCTTCAGCCACGGCATCGAAATTCTCTTTTTGGACACGCACAAAGATCCGTGCGCGCATAGTGTGGCCATGATCGCTTGCCGCTGAATCGCTCATGGTCTTTTGTCTCTTTGCTTATGATCTATCCAAAAAGTCTGCAACTTTTTGGGATCATGCGCTACCCCCCGGTCATCGGCGGAAAAAAAGCAATTTCGCGCGCGTTCCGGATCAAGGCGTCATGCTTGACATGAGTGCGGTCGAGCGCCGCGCGCATCGTCTTGATATGCGCGAAGGCGGCCGCATAATTTTCGCCCTTGCCGCTCAGCCAGCCCATCAGTTCGGCAACGGTTTGGACGTTTTCCGGAGGCGAGATCTCCTCCTCGGTCTTGCCGATGCGTTCGCGGACCCAAGAGAAATAAAGGGCTTTCATTGTTGTTATCTTTTCGAGCCGTGCGGTCACTCCTCGACAAGCTCCTTCATACCGGCTCTAAAATAATCCCAGCCCGTATAGAGCGTGAGAAGCGCGGAAATCCACAACAGGACCAAGCCGGTCGTTGTGATGCCGGAAACAATGGCGTCGCCGGATGGTCCTGCGATGAGAAAGCCGAGTGCGACGAGCTGCAGAGTGGTTTTCCATTTGGCGACCTTACTCACCGGAATCGAGACCTTGAGCTCGGCCAAGTATTCGCGCAGCCCCGAAACCAGAATTTCCCGGCAAAGAATGATGATCGCGGCGGATAGAGAATAGCTGGCGATCGTATGATCGGCGGCGAGCATCATCAGGACGGCGGAAACAAGCAGCTTGTCGGCGATCGGGTCGAGCATCTGGCCGATCCGCGATTGCTGCGACAACGCCCGGGCCAGATAGCCGTCGAGAAAGTCGGTGATTCCGGCCGCAATAAAAATACCGAGCGCCACCCAACGCATGAAGGCCAGCTCGGGCCAGAATAGGCAGCCGGCCACGACCGGCACCGCCGCCACCCGCCCGTAGGTCAGGAGGTTAGGCACGCTCCAGGTCAAGTCCGGCCCTCTCGCTACTGTTGTGATTGCCATGGCCCAGGAACCATTCTCTTGGAGGCTGCATCAATTCTCAGCACGGCATTCCATTCTGTCATACTTTCGGAGCCGAGAACGCACAAGACACCTATTACCTGCCACCTTCGTGAAAAAAATCATAGACAAGCCGGGCGGTCGCGGCATTTATACCGGGGACTTTCTCGAAATCCGACAAAGCCGCGCGGGAAATCGCCTTGGCCGTGCCGAAAGCGTGGAGCAAGGCGCGCTTCCGCGCTGGGCCGATCCCTGGGATGTCGTCGAGAGGGCTTTTGGTGAACGCCTTTTTGCGGCGCGCCCGGTGGGTCCCTATCGCGAAGCGATGGGCCTCGTCGCGCAACCGTTGCACGAAATACAGCGCTGGATCGCGGGGGGACAGCTTGAACGGCTCCTTGCCTTCGACAAAAAAACTCTCCCGTCCGGCGTTGCGATCAGGCCCTTTGGCGATCGCGGCGACGGCAACCCCGGTGATGCCAAGCTCGGTCAAAATCTCTCGCGCGGCGTTGAACTGGCCTTTGCCTCCATCAATGAGGATAAGGTCGGGTCGGTCTGGAAGGCTTGTCTCATCGCCGGCAGCTTCATTGTTCATCGCCTCGTTGACTGCCGCATGGCCCTCTAACACTTGGCCCGGTGGGCCTGCGCCCGAACCAGTGCCCGGCGCGGCTGCGTCTTCCTTTATAAGCCGGGCGAAGCGCCGCCGCAGGACTTCGCGCATCATCGCATTGTCGTCGCCCGGTGCCAGCTCAGGATTTTTTATATTAAACGTGCGATAATGCGTTTTCATGAAGCCGTCGGCGCCCACCACGATCATCGCGCCGACCGCATTCATTCCCATGATATGGGAATTGTCATAGACCTCGATACGGCGCGGCGCGCAGGGGAGGCTGAAAGCATGGCCGAGCGTCGCGAGGAGATGGCTTTGCGAGGCGGTCTCCGATAATTTGCGTCCCAAGGCCGCCCGGGCATTTTGCTCCGCCTGTGCGACGAGATCCCATTTTTCTCCTTTTTGCGGCACGGCGATTTCGATTTTGTGGCGGGCGCTAACCCGCAAGGCCTCTTCGAGGACCAAGTGATTCTCGATCTCGTGCGAAAGCAGAATGAGGCGACAAGGCGGCTTATCCGCGTAAAACTGCGCCACAAAGGAATCGAGAACCTCTTCCAGCGCGAGGCTCTTGTCGGCGCGCGGAAAATAGGCGCGATTGCCCCAGTTCTGATAGGTCCTGAAGAAAAAGACTTCGACACAAAACTGTCCCGCCTCTTCGGCGATGGCGAAAACATCCGCCTCTTCGACGGTTTTCGGATTGATCCCCTGAGCGCCCTGGATGGCGGAGAGGGCGGCGATGCGGTCGCGCAGCCGGGCGGCATGCTCGAAATCGAGCAGATCCGCCGCTTCCGTCATCTCCCGCGCGAGACTCTCTCGGACAGCCTGGCTTTTGCTTGAAAGAAAATCGCGCGCCTGGCGCACGAGTTCCTGATACTCCGCCTCGCCGATCTCTCCAGTGCAAGGCGCCGAGCAGCGCTTGATCTGATAGAGCAAGCAGGGACGCGAGCGATTAGCGTAGAAGCTGTCCGAGCAGGACCGCAGCAAAAAAGCACGTTGCAGGGCATTCAAGGTGCGATTGACCGCCCAGACGCTCGCGAATGGGCCGAAATAATCTCCCTTCCGGTTGCGGGCGCCGCGATGCTTGGTGATCTGCGGAGCGGCATGATCGCCAGCAAGCAGAATATAGGGAAACGACTTATCGTCGCGCATCAAGACATTGAAACGCGGCTTCAATTGCTTAATGAGATTTGTCTCGAGAAGAAGCGCCTCCGTCTCGGTTGCGGTTGAGACGAAGACCATCGAGGCGGTCAGGGCGATCATCCGCGTGATGCGGGGGGTGAGGCCTGTCGGCCGCATATAGCTTGCGATCCGCTTACGGACACTTTTGGCCTTGCCAACGTAAAGAACATCATGATGGGCGCCAATCATCCGGTAGACGCCAGGCCCCGCCGGCGCGTGTTCCCAGAAGCGGCGGATCACCTCGGCGCCATGGCGGATTGGTACGGCGGGAGCATCCTGCTCGCCGAAAGCCAGATCAAGACTGGTGTCAGCGTCCGACTCGTCCACTTCAGCAGCCAGGGATGCCGCTTGCTCCGCTGCGATGCCGGGGGCATTCGTTGCTGTTTGGTTTTGACTTGATCGGCTTTTTTGCGCGCGTGACATAATTTTCGATTTAAGCTTCGGACGGAGATGGTTCAACGGACAGCTTTGACAAACGTTCTACTGAGTCGAAGTAGCCTGGCCTGCTGAGGATCGAACGGACCCGCGTGGTTAGGAAGGACGCCGCGCGGGCACCCGGCTATACCGTATGTCTATGGAGGGGTCCTGCAGAGGTGACAAACCGGCGTAGAGTCCGCGTAATTGGCTAGATCAAAAAAACAAGAGATCTTCTTCGAATCTCAAACCGCCGGCCACTTCTTTGCAACAATATAAGCTTAACCTAACGGTATATTGAGTGAGGAGAACTTTTTCAATGGGGAGTCCAATTCATGGGTATTTCAACCAAAAAATTGGTTAGCTATCTCCTTTTCATCGTCATAGGAGTCAAAAGAGGTGCGAAAACAGGAGAAGCGTTCAGCTTTCTCGCAGGAGAAACAAAAGCAAAAATTCACCGGTTTCAGAACAAAAATAAAATCGAGGAGCTTCGCCGCAGATTCGAGGAGGCGCTTCCATCCGACTATGTTTATGCTGATATGGCCCTAAAGCTGGACTGGGTCCATGTTTATTCAATGTGTCATGGCGGAGCAACAGCCGAGCAGAAACTCTCGATCTTGTCGTTTCTTTGTCATGTCGGTACCCCAGCAAAATGGAGTATTGTGTCAGATGGGTCGATAAGTGATTCGCAGGCGGAAAGCCTTCGCTCCATTCATCCCTCCGTAGAAGTTTTGGATTGGAGTACATTCCTCTGTAAAGAAAATAGAGATTGCTACGAAAGGCTATCTAAGTACACAGTTTTTGCCAAAAAATTTGCCTTAATGTCCAACCTTCCAGTTCAGGGTGCTGCAGTTTATGTTGATAGTGACATCCTATTTTTCGAGGGAGCTCACCATTTAACAGAGCTTTTGAACAATCTTGGAGGAAAGTCTTATTTTCAAAAGGATTTGCCAGGATGCCTGGATCCTTCTTATTTAACGCCAGCGGAGCTGGAAGCGCCGCACCTGAATGCTGGTTTTGTGATACAAGGAAAGAGGCTCGATTGGTCTGTGCCCATCGCCAGGCTCAACACAATCTTGTCGCAGTTAAGTCCATTGCAGACACTAGGTGATTTGGGAGTTCTCGAGCAATCCGCCTCTCACTTGGCTCACTTCTTGGCCGGTAGCGCACCTTTGGATGAGAAATATGCCCTTCAGGTTTCGGACCAGTTGGACGAGGAAGATCGTTTTTCGGGACCCAATTTTGTGATGAGGCATTACGTTCGTCCCGTTCGTCATAAAATGTGGCTGCATTCAACGGATTATCTGCCCAGAAGTTGAGGCCCCCGTGTTTCTCATCAGTGACAACGGCAAGAACTTCTCGCATCTAGCGCGGGAGTTCAACTGTCACTACGAACATGCCACCGAAAATGTCAGTGTAAAAGGGCCAAATTGGAAGTGGCGGGCTTGGCTCAAAAGAATTGAGCTCATGAATCAATATTTTCCAAAAGAGTACTTTATATTAATGGAACCAGATGTATATATCAATGCATCGCATCCCATGCTCGCGGACTGCAACAGCACGCGCAATTCATATAATCAATTCAAATGGGGCTTTTGCTCCTATATTTGCCGTTTGCACCATTCATGGACATATCCGCTTGTCTGCTTGGATACAGTTGCGGGGGCGGAAGCGTATTTCGAACGCGAGCGCTTCTTAAAAGCGCCACGGCAGTCAGCGATGCAGAGATTGAGACGATGGCGCGTCTAGATCCGCGAGTGAATACTCATAATGATGCTTTTTGCGCAGCCATTATGTTCAGAAATAATTGCGCATTCTATTATCATTCAACAGTACATTTTTCGATTGTTCATAATTTTAAGCGATATTATTCATGACATCGATCCGACAATGGCGGCCCTTACTTCTACGCAGTGCCGCCGACGAGCAAGGATATTAGAGTGGAAGACGAATGGTGGCGGTGGCGAGCGCAGCGATGCCTTCACCGCGCCCGGTAAACCCCAGACCCTCGGAAGTCGTTGCTTTCACCGCCACGCGATCAAGCGGAATTTTGACGATCGTTGCGATGCTGGCGCGGATCGCGTCGCGATGCGGCCCCAGTTTTGGTTTTTCGCAGACGACGGTCGCGTCGATATGGGAAATGGCGCCTCTCCGCGCCCGCACCTTCGCGGCCGCGGCGGCGAGGAAGATCTTGGAAGCGGCGCCCCGCCATTGCGGATCGCTTGGCGGGAAATGGCTGCCGATATCGCCATCCGCCAAGGCGCCAAGCAAGGCGTCGGTGATCGCATGAATCAAAACATCGGCGTCAGAATGGCCGACAAGGCTATGGTCATGGGCTATTTTCAAGCCACCGAGCCAGACATGGTCGCCCGGCCCGAACGCATGCACATCGTACCCTTGCCCGGTCCTTATATCAACCAGATCGCGGAGCAGCCTCGCCTCGGCGGCAAGGAGATCCTCGGGGGTCGTGATCTTCATATTGGACTCCTCTCCGGCGAAGACATGGACGCGATGGCCGGCCCATTCGGCGACGGCGGCATCGTCGGTTAGTTCCGAAACTCCCTTGGCGGCGGCATTGCGATGGGCAGCCAAAATCAGATCGAAATGGAAAGCCTGCGGGGTCTGCACCGCTCGCAGCCGCGGCCGCGGCGGGGTCGCGGCAACAAAGTCAAACGCATCGATCTCCTTGATCGTATCAAAAAGAGGCACGCCGGGAATTGCGGCCCCATGGGTGGTTCCAGCGGCGACAGCCCGGCCAATCAATGCATCACTGACAAATAATCGTGCAGCATCATGAATGAGAACGATGTCTGGGTTGGACTGCTGTCCGGCAAGCGCTTCCAGTCCCAGCCAGACACTGGCTTGCCGGGTGGCTCCGCCAAAAACGGCCTCGGAAAGATGCGGATTCCCCCCAAACGGGGCCGAGCTGGATCGATAAAGTTCGCGGTCGTCACTGTGAATAACGGGGAGAACAGTGGCGGAGGGGGCGGCCTTCATCAAGGTTTCCAGGGTATGCGCAAGCAGTGGCCGGCCTGCGAGCTGTCTGTATTGCTTGGGAATCTCGCTCCCGGCGCGCGACCCGCGCCCAGCTGCGACGACGACGATCGCCAATTCCAATGTTGCTTTCATGAAGTCCCGGATTGGCCGTTCTTTGGAAGAGGAAGGGGCTCTTCCTCCTTGGTTTTGTCAATGACGTCAATTCAATCCGATTCTGACGTTCAAATGAGCAAATTCCTCGTTGCCGCATTGCATCAGATGACTATAATGTGGGCATGATTGACCCTGCTATGAATTTAGGCACTCGTTCCTGCGGCGCCCTCGATATTGGCGGCGTTAAGCTTCCGGGCCGGGCTTTTCTGGCGCCAATGGCGGGCGTGACCGATCCTGCGATGCGTCGGCTGGCCTATCAATTTGGCGCCTCTCTGACGGTGAGCGAAATGGTTGCCGCGGCTCATTATACCCGCGGTGACGCCGCGAATCGCTTGAAAGCCGAAGGGACGGGCAAGGGCCCGCATGTAGTGCAGATTGCGGGCCGAGACCCTTATCTTTTGGCGGAAGCGGCGCGCCTTGCCGAGGATTCTGGCGCCACGATGATCGACATCAATATGGGCTGCCCGGCGAAAAAGGTCACCAATGGCTATGCGGGATCCTATTTGATGCGGGACATGGGCTTGGCGATCTCGCTCATTCGCACCACGATCGCGGCTGTCCGCATCCCGGTCACGCTGAAAATGCGGCTTGGCTGGGATGAACGCTCGGTTAATGCTCCGGAACTCGGCCGGCTTGCGGAAGCCGAGGGGATCGCCATGCTCACGGTCCATGGCCGCACCCGTTGCCAGTTCTATACGGAGCGGGCGGATTGGAGCGCGATTGGCAGGGTCAAGCAAGCGGTTTCGATCCCGGTGGTGGCGAATGGCGATTGCGCGAGCCTCGCGGATGCGGCTTCGATGCTGGCGCAATCCGGCGCGGATGCCGTGATGATCGGCCGTTCCGCGATCGGGCGGCCCTGGTTCGTTGGCGACGTCGCCCATTATCTGGCGTTTGGCAGGGCACGGACCGAAGCGCCGATGGCCGCGCGCAAAAGCGCGGCGCTCGAACATTTCGAGACTTTGCTCGAAATATTCGGTCCCGGGCAGGGCTTGCGCCATGCCCGCAAGCACCTCGCCGCTTACGCCGAACAGGCGGGGGTGCTTGACGGGGTGGCCCGGCGCCAGCGCCTGGTCAGGCTTGAGTGCCCGGCCGCGATCCGATCCGCCCTTTGCCAATTGTTCGATGCTCCCTTGTTGACGGAGGCGGCATGAGCGCGTCTTCTGCTTCCCACGCGACGAGGATGGCCGCCTCCAATCCTGGCACTGATGCGGCCAAGCTCTTGAACGCGCTTCCGCATCCGGTTGTCGCCGTCCTCCCGGATGGTTCCATAGCAAGTGCCAACCCAGCAGCCGAAGCATTTTTTGGCATGAGCCGGGCTTCGCTTTGGCAGCAAAGGCTTGCCAATCTTCTCGCCGTGGGATCACCGCTCCTGTCTCTCGTCGAACAAGTTCGATCACAGGGTGCGACAATTAATGAATACCGGGTCGAATTGAGCTTGGCGAAACCGCGCGACGAACGGCTGGTTGACATCTTCGTGACGCCACTTCAGGAACCGGACGCCGGCGTCGTGATCATGCTGCAGGAACGCTCCCTCTCCGAAAAGATCGATCGCCAGCTGACCTATCGCGGTGCCGGACGGTCAGTGGCCGCGATGGCATCCGTTCTCGCCCATGAGGTCAAGAACCCGCTGTCGGGGATTCGCGGGGCGGCGCAGCTTCTTGAAGCCGAGGCAACCGATGGCGATCGCGCACTGACCAGGCTGATTTGCGAGGAAACCGACCGGATCGTCAAACTTGTTGACCGGATGAGCGCATTTTCCGATCAGCGGCCCGTTTCCCGTGAAAAAATCAATATTCATGCCGTGCTCGACCACGTCAAGAAAGTGTCGCAGGCCGGCTTCGCTCGCCATATCCGCTTCCATGAAAAATATGATCCCTCGCTCCCCATGGTGTTTGGCAACAAGGATCAGCTCATTCAGATCTTCCTCAATCTGGTCAAGAACGCCGCCGAAGCGATCGGTGAAGCGCGCAGTGACGGCGACATAGAGCTGACGACCGCGTTCCGGCCTGGCGTTCGCTTGCAAATTCCGGGTGTGAAGTCGCCGGTCAGTCTGCCGCTCGAATTTTGCGTGCGTGACAATGGCTCAGGCGTCGCGCCAGACCTGCTGCCTTATTTGTACGATCCCTTTGTCACGACAAAGGCGACAGGGAGTGGCCTGGGGCTTGCTTTAGTTGCTAAGATTGTTGGCGATCATGGGGGTACCATAGAATGCGAATCCTCTCCCCGCCGCACGACGTTCCGGGTTCTTATGCCCATCTATGTTCCACGTGATAGCCAGGGCACGACGCGCGGCCAAGGTTAAAGTCCGGTTTCCACAACCGCTAACTGACGCTGGAGCGGGGTAAACCGCGCCAGACTTTAATATTCGGCGGTTGCGGAACGGATCGCCGGCAGGAAGGTGCAAGATTGATGGCCACGGGCAATATCCTCATTGCTGATGATGATACCGCCATCCGAACTGTCCTCAGTCAGGCTTTGTCGCGCGCGGGTTATGATGTGCGAACGACAGGCAATGCGGCGACCTTGTGGCGGTGGGTGCAGTCGGGTGAGGGCGATCTCGTCATCACCGATGTTGTCATGCCGGATGAAAATGCCTTCGAGCTGCTGCCGAAGATGAAGAAATTGCGGCCCGATCTGCCGATCATCGTCATGAGCGCGCAAAATACCTTCATGACGGCGATCAAGGCGTCCGAGCGCGGCGCCTATGATTATTTGCCGAAACCCTTCGACTTGCGGGAACTGGTCTCGATCGTTGGGCGCGCCATGAGCGAGCCGAAAAATCGTATTCGCGCCGAGCCGCATGCGGATTTGGACGGAATGCCCCTCGTCGGTCGCTCCCCCGCCATGCAAGAAATCTACCGTGCCTTGGCGCGCCTCATGCAAACCGATCTCACGGTCATGATCACCGGTGAATCCGGCACGGGCAAGGAGCTGGTTGCCCGCGCCCTGCATGATTACGGCAAACGTAAGAAAGGCCCCTTCGTTGCCATCAACATGGCGGCCATTCCCCGCGATCTGATCGAGAGTGAATTGTTCGGCCATGAAAGGGGGGCCTTCACAGGCGCCAATCAGCGCTCCGCCGGGCGCTTCGAGCAGGCCGAGGGAGGCACCCTTTTCCTCGATGAAATCGGCGACATGCCGATGGAGGCGCAGACACGGCTTTTGCGGGTGCTTCAACAAGGCGAATATACCACGGTCGGCGGTCGCACGCCGATCAAGACAAATGTCCGCATCATCGCCGCGACCAATAAGGATTTGGGCGGCCAGATCCGCCAAGGCCTTTTCCGCGAGGATCTGTTTTTCAGGCTGAATGTCGTGCCCTTGCGGCTGCCGCCATTGCGCGAACGCCTCGAGGATATCGGCGATCTCGCCCAGCATTTCTTCGTGCTCGCCGCCGCCGAGGGCTTGCCGTTGAAACGGATCGAGCCAGAAGCCTTGGAGCACCTCAAACGTTATCGCTGGCCCGGCAATATCAGGGAACTCGAAAATCTAACCCGCCGGCTCGCCGCGCTCTATCCGCAAGAAGCCATCACGGCGCAATTGGTAGATATGGAGCTCAATGTCGATGCCCCGGAGCTTATGCCGGCTTATGCCAACCCGCCCGTCTCGGGGAACGCGCGGCCGGCGGAGACCGAACGGCGCCAGACGCTGGCGGGCGCGATGGAGCGCCATCTCTCCGAGCTTTTCCACGCCCACGGCGCAAACCTGCCGCCCCCCGGGCTCTATCACCGGATCTTACGGGAAATCGAGTATCCGGTGATTGCCGCGGCGCTCGCCGCCACGCGCGGCAATCAGATCAAGGCCGCCGAACTTTTGGGGCTGAACCGCAATACATTGCGCAAGAAAGTCCGCGATCTGGATATTCGGTGGATGCGCTCGTCGCGGTGATCATGAGAGCATTTTTCAGGCTAAACAGGTAGCGGGTCGCGTCAAGAAACCGCACTCGCTCCTAGATGAAAGCGGTTTCGGGTTGCTAACGCAAACCGAAACCGCTTGCCGCCCCGGCGCGCCAACGCCGAATAGCCCTCCATTGAGTGAGAAAAAGCGGAGACCGATTGCCGGCCGATCCAATACTAGAGAGCGAGAGAAGCGGCGTTGCTCAGGCGAACAACCTTAAGAGTGACGGTTCCCTGTTCGATCATGCCGATCGCCGCCGCCGCGCCCCGAGTGAGGTCGAGATCGCGACCCCGGACGAAGGGACCTCGATCGTTAATGCGCACGATCACTGAGCGACCCGTGGCAGGATTGGTCAAATAAAGCCGCGTGCCAAATGGAAGCGTTCTGCTGGCCGCAGTAAACCCATGTTGATCGAAGCGCTCCCCAGATGCCGTCCGCTGACCTGACGAATAGAATGAAGCTTTGAGCAAAGAGCCTTCATTCGATCTGGCGTAAGAAGCGGTGGAGAATAGTGACATAAGCGAGAAAATAATGGTTATAGAACTTGTTACTCTCAACATAGCTACCCTTTTCTGTGAACGATATTGGGCAGCTATATTGTAATTGTGACCAGAAAGAGATTGTCGAACAAACATGAGCGCTTTGAATGAAGCTGGCTACACAATAGCACTTCACAGTTAAGCTTATAGATGGGACAAATTCAGCCCATTGCAGGCTGAATTCGCTGCCCTAAG
>DATJLX010000011.1:0-25894 GCA_035509135.1 Methylocella sp. | reverse complement strand
ACTCGATGCCATGCCGCAAAGCTTCGTGGGTTCCCTCCACGCGCGGTGGGGGCCGCCGGACGCCGAGGCTTTCGGTGGCGCCTTCCTCTTTTCCGTGCTCCGTGCCGGCCATTTGCTCATTGCCGTGCAACCAGATCGCGGCAACGCTGCCCATTGCAAAGCGGACTATCATGACACGGGGCTGCCGCCACGCCATTCCTATGTCGCCTTTTATGTCTGGCTGCGCCAACATGAAAACATCGACGCCATGATTCATTGCGGCACCCATGGCACGCTCGAATGGCTGCCTGGCAAGGCCGTCGCACTTTCGGAGGACTGCGCTCCCGAGGCAGTGCTTGGCGCGCTGCCCGTCATTTATCCTTTTATCGTGAACAATCCGGGCGAGGCGGCGCAGGCCAAACGGCGCATTTGCGCCCTCACCATCGGCCATATGACGCCACCTTTGACGCTTGCTGGCAGCCACGGCCCGGCACGTGAGATCGAAGCCTTGTTCGATGAATATGCAATGGCCGAGTCGCTCGATCCCAAGCGCGCGCGGCTCTTGGCGCAAGCCATCCTCGAACGGGCGGCGGAAACAGGGTTGCTGCAAGACAGCGGACTCTCAAACACCACCGATCCAACCGACGCCTTGCGCCATCTCGACGCCTGGCTTTGCGATCTCAAGGACATGCGGATTGCCAATGGCTTGCATGTCTTCGGGCATTCGCCGGAGCCTGCCTTGCGGGATGAAACCGTGGAAGCCCTCGCGCAAACGCTTCAGGCTTCGCACTCGGAGGAAAGAGATTGCGATCGCTCCCCGCGTGAGGAGATGCGCCGCCTTATCGATCGCTGCGGCGAAGCGGAAAGCGCTTCGCTCCTTGCCGCGCTCGACGGCCGCTTTGTTGGGCCTGGCCCTGGCGGGGCGCCGTCGCGCGGGCGCCTCGACGTGCTGCCGACGGGACGCAATCTCTATGGGATCGATCCGCGCGCGGTGCCGACACGCACCGCTTGGGAAATCGGCCAACGCTCTGCCGCAGAAGTGATGAACCGCCATCTCCAGGATCATGGCGAATGGCTGAAGGCGGTTGTCATCGACCTTTGGGCGAGCGCCACCATGCGCACCGGCGGCGACGATCTTGCACAAGCCTTCGCGCTCATGGGTGTCAAGCCCGTTTGGGACCATGCCTCCGCGCGCGTCACCGGCTTCGAGATCATGCCGTCCGCCCGCCTGAGACATCCGCGCGTCGATGTCACCTTGCGGATCTCCGGGCTTTTCCGCGACGTTTTTCCGGCCCAGATTGTTTTATTCGATCAGGCCGTGCAGACCTTGAGCGCGTGCGGCGAAGATGATGAGATGAACCCTTTTGCCGCGGCACGCAAGCGGGCGCCGGGACAATTGTTGCGCATCTTCGGTGCCGCGCCAGGAGTCTATGGAACCGGTCTTTCACGCATGGTCACGGACGATCCCTCTCTCACGCGGGGCGAACTTGGCGCGCATTATCTCGCCACCGCTTCCCACGCCTATGGCGGCGCGCAAGGAGAAGCCATCGCGACGGAAGCCTTCACCGGGCGCGTCGCCGCCGCCGGCGCCCTCATCCATGTGCAGGATCAAGATGAGCAGGACATTCTCGATGCCGATGCGATCGCCGATCATGAGGGGGGCTTTGCGGCGGCCGCCAAAATGCTTGGCAACAACGCGGCCATCTATCATGTCGAATCGGCGCGCCCCGGCGCGATCAAGGTGCGCACATTGTCCGAGGAAGTCGCGCGTGTCGTGCGCGCCCGTGCAAGCCATCCGCGCTGGATCGCCGGGCAGATGCGGCACGGCCATCGCGGCGCTGCCGAAATCGCCGGAACGATCGATCATCTCTACGCGCTCGCGGTGCTGAGCGACGCGGTCGAAAGCCGGCATTTTGAGCTTCTCTTCGAGGCGACGCTTGGCACGCCTCAGGTGCGGGATTTTTTGGTCAGGGCCAATCCATGGGCCGCGCGGGCTATCGTCAGGTGCTTCGAAGAGGCGCTTGCCCGCGGCTTCTGGCAGAGCCGGCGAAATTCGACTCTTGCCTGCCTTGCTTCGTTGCGGGAGGCGCTCGCATGACGAGCGAAGCTTTGTTGCGCAAAGGCTGGTGTCCAGGCGCCCGGCGGCCGATGCCAGCCAAGGACGGGCTTCTCATACGGCTGCGGATCAGCGGCGGCAGGGTCATGTCCGCCACCCTGCGTGCCCTAGCGAAAGCAGGGCGCGACCACGGCAATGGGCTTTTCGATCTTACCACGCGCGGCAATCTGCAAATCAGGGGTGTCCATGAGCGCAGCCAGCCCGCGCTGCTCGAAACGCTCGACGGCCTCGGCCTTATCGATGAGGATGCGGCCAAGGAGGCGGTTCGCAATGTTCTGGTCAGTCCTTTGGCTGGTCTCGATGGGCGAAGCGAAGCCCGCGAAGCGGCCAAGGCGCTTGAAGCCACGCTCGGCGCCGACAAGGATTTGTACGGATTGCCAGGAAAGTTCGGTTTTCTCATCGATGACGGAAGCGCCCTTTCGCTTGGCGCAATCCCAGCCGACATCCGTTTCGATTGGAACGCCGGCACGCAATCTTTTGCCATTGGGATCGGCGGCAATGCCAAAGAGGCAGTGCATCTGGGATACTGTGGAGGCGGCGATATTCCTTCCATCGCTTTGCGTCTCGCCCGGGGGTTCTTGCGGCTTCAATCCTTAATGGAAGAGCCGCCGCGCCGGATGGCCGGCCTTCTCGCGCATTGCGGGGCGAAGGCCATCGCCGAAATGGCCGGGCTGCGCGTCACAGCGCCTCCAAGAGTCGGCGCCATCGAGGACCCGTGTCCGATCGGTCTGATGCGCTTTCATGACAAATATGGCTTCGGGGCTGGCGCGGCTTTTGGACTTTTTGATGCGACCATGCTCGACGCGGCGGCCAGGGCCGCCGAGGAATTCGGCACTGGCGAGATCAGGCTTACGCCCTGGCGCGCGCTTATCCTGCCGCATGTTCCAGAAGAACAAGCCGATGCCATGCGGAGCTATTTTGCCGCGCATGGCTTTATCGCCGATCCCGCAGACGCACGCTTGGCGGTCACGGCATGCGGCGGCAACGCCACCTGCGCGCAGGGCACCACCGATACCCGCGCCGACGCTATGGCCTTGATGGGACCGGCGCGCGGGCTCCGCCCCATCGGGGCCGCGCTGCATGTGTCTGGCTGTGTCAAGGGCTGTGGGAGGCAAGCGGCGCCCTTGACCCTCATTGCGCATGACGGACTCTATGATCTCGTCGGCGCGCGCGATGTTGGCGCCGCGGATGCGCGGCGTCTCGGCTTGGCCGCTATGCGCGACACCTTGCAAGCGGCCGCACGCAACACCAGGCCACGGCGCGCTTTGGGGTCGGGGCAGCCATGAGCAAGGCACCGGCCGCGAGCCGCTTCCATTATCTGCGCGACGGCGCGGAAATCTACCGCCGCTCCTTCGCGACGATCCGCGCCGAGGCTGATCTTTCCCGCTTCACGCGCGACGAGGAACCGGTCGCGGTCCGCATGATTCACGCCTGCGGCATGATCGAGATCGCCGGCGATCTCGTGTTTTCGGATGGCGCCGTGGCGCAGGCAAGGCAGGCACTGCGGCGAGGGGCGCCGATCCTCTGCGATTCGAAAATGCTTGCGCGCGGCATCATCGCGGCGCGTCTGCCAGGCGCCAATGAAATCATCTGCACGCTCGAGGATCCCATCGTTCCATCGCTCGCGCAAAAGCTCGGCACCACCCGCAGCGCCGCCGCGCTCGAACTCTGGCGTCCGAGGCTCGACGGCGCGGTCGCCGCGATCGGCAATGCGCCGACCGCCTTGTTTCATCTCCTCGATATGCTCGATGAGAGTTCCGCGCGGCCGGCCTGCATCGTTGGAATGCCGGTCGGCTTCGTCGGTGCGGCGGAATCAAAGGACGCGCTTATCGCCCACTCCCGCGTGCCTTTCATCGCCATCAAGGGGCGAAAAGGGGGCAGTGCCATGGCCGCCGCGGCCTTGAATGCCATTGCAAGCGAAACCGAATGAGCAGTTTATCTTTGTCAAACGGCCGCCTCTACGGCGTGGGACTCGGCCCGGGCGATCCCGATCTGGTGACGATCAAAGCGGCAAAAATCATCGCCGCCGTTCCCGTCGTCGCCTATTTTGCGAAAAAGGGGGCGCCTGGAAAAGCCCGCGTCATTCTCGATCGCTGGCTGGCCGGCCCATGCCTCCAAATGCCCCTTCTCTATCCCTTGACGACGGAAACCCACTTCTGTGATCCTGCCTATATCGAGGCGCTGCGTGGCTTCTACGCGAATGCGGAAGCGGCTGTCGCGGCGCATCTTCAAGCGGGCCGCGATGTCGCTCTTGTCTGCGAAGGCGATCCGCTTTTCTACGGCTCTTTCATGCATCTTTATGTCCGGCTGAAGGATCGTTTCCGGGTCGAGATCGTTCCCGGCGTCACCGGCATGTCCGGCTGCTGGAGCGCGGCGCGGGCGCCCATGGCCTGGGGCGACGATGTCTTGAGCGTTCTGCCTGGCACGCTTGGGCATGGAGATTTGGTCCGTCACCTCGGTGCGGCCGACGCGGCCGTGATCATCAAGATTGGCGCCAATCTTGCGAAAATCCGCGCGGCGATCACCGAGGCCGGACGGCTTTCGGCGGCGATCTATGTCGAGCATGGCACGAGCCAAGCGGAAAGTATTGTTCCGCTGGCCGCCAAGACGGATGATCATGCGCCCTATTTCGCGTCCATTCTCATTCCCGGCCAAGGCAGGCGCCCATGAGCGGGACGGGACGCTTACGGATCGTCGGACTTGGGCCTGGCGGCGCCACATGGGTCACGCCTGAAGCATCGAGCCTCATCGCCCAAGCGACCGATGTTGTCGGCTACGCGGCCTATCTCGAACGGCTTCCTCTCATCGAGGGGCAGAAGCGCCATGAAAGCGGCAATGGCGCCGAATTGGCGCGCGCGCGCCAGGCCTTGCGCTTGGCCGGAGATGGCCGCCAGGTCGCCCTTGTATCCGGCGGCGATCCCGGCATCTTCGCGATGGCGGCGGCTGTTTTCGAAGCAATTGAGGAAGGCGATCCGTCCTGGCGCGAGATCGACGTCGCCGTGAGCCCCGGAATTTCCGCCATGCAGGCGGCGGCGGCACGGATCGGCGCGCCCTTGGGACACGACTTCTGCGCGATCTCCTTATCCGACAATCTCAAGCCCTGGCCCCTCGTCGAAAAGCGGCTCGCCGCGGCGGCCAGCGCCGATTTCGTGATCGCGCTCTATAATCCCGCCTCGGCCGCGCGGCCGCGCCGCATCCATGAGGCCTTCGCGCTGCTGCGCGGCCTCAAATCCGCTTCGACACCCGTGGTTTTCGCGCGGGATGTGGGACGAAAGGATGAACACATCTCGATTGGGACTTTGGCCAGCGCCGACCCTGGCCTCGCCGATATGAGCACGCTCATCATCGTCGGATCCAGCGAAACCCGGATCATCCCGCGTGGCACAGCCGCGCCTTTCGTCTACACCGCGCGGGGGACCAAGGTTCTTTGATGATGAAGGAGACAGTCCAGGACTTCGGCCGGATCGTGCAAGACTTGGGCGGAAGCTTGCCGCGGCCTCGCGACCATGACGACCGGCAAACCGAGCAGGCGTGCCGCGCGGATCTTGGCGAATGTCGCCTCGCCGCCGCTGTTCTTGGTCACGATCACATCGATCGATTCTTCACGCAAAAGGCTTTCTTCCGCCGCAAGCGTGAAAGGGCCGCGCCCAAGGATGACGCGATAATGGGGCAGAGCTGGCGAAGACATCAGCGGCTCGATCGCCCGAATAAGATAGAAATGCTGGGGCGCCGCCGCGAAGGCCTCGATCTGCAGCCGCCCAATGGTCAGGAAAACACGCTTTGCCTCATCCCCGAGCGCGGCGGCGGCACCGGCCATGTCTTCCACGCCGATCCAGCGGTCGGCGGCATCTTGATGCCAAGCCTGACGCGACAGAACGACAAGCGGAATCTTCACCCGTGCCGCAGCGAGGGCCGCATGGCGCGACATCTGCTCCGCGAACGGATGCGTGGCGTCGACGAGCACATCCATGCGCTCGGTTTCAAGATAGGCCGCAAGTCCGTCGATGCCGCCAAAGCCGCCGATCCGATAGGGGATCTCCGGCACGCGGGGCGTCTTGGTGCGGCCGGCATAAGACATGATGGCGGCGATGCCGCTTTGCCCGGCAAGCAGGCTTGCGAGCCTGCTCGCCTCCGCTGTTCCGCCAAGCAGGAGAACCCGCATCGCCCGTCTCCCGAACTCCCACGTGCGCTGTCATGACTTCGCCGTCTTGTGAAACATGGCTGTCGCTGATTGGGATCGGCGAAGACGGCGTCGAGGCTCTTTCTCCTGCCGCGCGGAGCCTGCTCGCGCAAGCCCAATTGGTGGTCGGCGGCGCCCGTCATCTCGCGCTGGCGGGTCCACTTGCCGCCAAGACCTTGACCTGGCCTTCCCCGATTGCCGGCGCGATCCCGGACATTCTGGCGCGGCGCGGTTCGCCGGTCTGCGTCCTCGCCTCAGGCGATCCTTTCTTTTTCGGCATCGGCACCTTGCTTGCCGCGCATCTTGGCCCCGGCGAAATGCGATGCGTGCCGGCGCCTTCCGCTTTCAGCCTCGCGGCGGCAAGGCTCCATTGGAGCTTGCAGGAGTGCCGCCTGATCTCTTTGCATGGGCGGGCGTTCGAGCAAATTATCCCAGCTTTGCAACCGGCCGCGAAAATCCTCTGCCTGTCATGGGATGAGACGACGCCGCCGAGCCTTGCAAAGCTGCTCGTCGAACGCGGCCTCGGCCCGTCGCGGATCGCCGTGCTGGAGGCGATGGGCGGCCCGAGGGAGCGCCTGCGGGAGAGCAGCGCCGAAACGTTCAGCATGGACGGCATCGATCCCTTGAACCTTGTCGCGATCGAGATCGCCGTAACAGCTCAATCGCGGATTCTCCCGCTCGCGAGCGGTCTTGCCGATCATTGGTTTGAAACGGATGGCCAGCTGACCAAACGGGAGGTTCGCAGCCTTGCACTCTCGGCGCTGGCGCCGCGGCGTGGCGAGCTGTTGTGGGATGTCGGCGCGGGCTCCGGATCCATCGCGATCGAATGGCTGCTTTGCGACCCCGCAAACCGGGCGATCGCGATCGAGGCACGGGCCGATCGCGCCAGCCGCATCGCGCGCAACGCCGCAAGCCTCGGCGTGCCGCAAATCGAAATCATCATCGGCACGGCGCCGGAGGTCTTCGCGACTCTTCCGCGGCCGCAAGCCATTTTCGTCGGCGGCGGCGCAAGCAGCGCCGATCTCCTCGACAAGGCCCATGCCGCCCTGACGGACGGCGGCAGGCTCGTCGTCAATGCCGTGACTCTCGAAACCGAAGCGGCCCTCATCTCACGGTTCAAGGCGCATGGCGGCGAATTGGTGCGCATCGGCATTGCCCACGCTGGCCCGCTTGGCTCCTTTCGCAGCTGGCGTCCGGCGCTGCCCGTGACGCAATGGTCGGTGACGAAGCGGTGACGGCCGTGCGGATGCCTCGATAACAATAAGCAAGCGGACGGGCCCTGGTCAGAGCGGTGGCGAAGACACCCGCGGAGCGGCAAGCGCCGCCCGCAATTGCTCGATCTGATGCTCAACCGGGCTTGGCATAGGCCTGCCATTGCCGCGCATGTCGCGCGACTTATAGATCAGAAGATCGAGATGGATGATCCGCGCCTGAAGGCGAAGCGACAGGCCGATGAGATCGCGGAGACGCGGCGGCAATTTGGCAAGAATATCCTTGTTCGAGGCAGCATCCTGTTCGGACAATCTTATCCGGCGTTTTTCGGCGGCGGCCTCAGCGCGGGTCAGCTCGCCTTCATTGACGGCACGCTGAAGAAGCAGCCAGGACGCCGCCTGCATGAGCCTTGTCGTCAAACGCATGCTTTCGACAGCATAGGCAATCGCCACCGGGCGCGGCAAGAGCTTTGCCTCCTCGCGGCCGTCGCCGTCAAGGTAGGTCGCTGCCTGGCTCACCAGATCCATTCCTTCCTGGAAAAGGATCAGGAATTGTTCGGACGCCGCCAGCTTCTCACCGAAGGAGACCGTCTTATCCTCTTTTAAATATGGCGTCTGACCCATAATGTGCCTATGTTTCGCCCGAGACCGATAAGAACGGGCCGTGTCTGAAATCTTGCCGCGCAAGCGGCCATTTTTTGCATCGTAGGCCAAATTGCCGGCGCCGGGGGATTCAGATACAATTAGGCTTAACGTGGAATTTGACGGACCGCGAAGAATGGGAAATACCGCCGGTGTTAATGTCCCGGGAGGCACAAACTTGGCGATGATCAGCGGCCTCTTTTTGTGACGTCCTTGGTTGTGACGTCCCTGGCCTTGCTCACTAGCGGCTCCTGATCGTCACATCGGGCTCAACCGAAAGGGTGGCCATGCACAGTCGAGACAGCGTGGCGCGACGCGCCCCGGATACCACCCGGGCAGCCCCCAATGCGGCAGACGGGACGGCGGCGGCGCTGCGGCTAACAGCGATCGGCGGACTCATCGGAGCGATTGCGGCCTCCTCATGCTGCATCGCGCCATTGCTGCTGTTCAGCCTTGGGATCAGCGGCGCCTGGATCGGCAATCTCACAGCCCTCGCGCCCTATCAGCCCTATTTCATCGCGGCGACCCTTGCCTGCCTCGGTTCCGGCTATTGGCTCGTCCACCGCCGCAGGACCATTGCTTGCGCGGAGGGCGCGGCTTGCGCCAGGCCGTTGCCGAACCATATCGTCAAGGCGGGCCTCGTCCTGGCGACGATCCTCATTGGCGGCGCGATTGGCTTGGATCTGCTCGGCCCCATCCTTTTCAGCCCTTGAGTGGAGTTCCCATGATCAAGCTTTTGTCCTTGGCCGCATTCGGGGTCGGTGTGAGCCTTTCGTCTTCGGCTTTCGCCGCCGAAAAAACCGTCACCCTCGCGGTCCAGCATATGACCTGCGCCCTTTGCCCTCGCACCGTGAAGGCGAGCCTGCAAGCCGTGCCGGGCGTCACCAATGTCGTAGTATCGTTTGAAGATAAGACGGCCGTGGTGACCTTCGACGATAGCAAGGCAGAGGTGAGTGCCCTTGTGAAGGCGACGACCAATGCAGGCTATCCCTCCTCCCCCAAGAGCTGAGCGGCGAACGTGATCCTTGACTCCGTCATCACCTGTCCGCATTGCGCCACCGCGAAATCGGAGACCATGCCGGCCGATGCTTGCCAGTTTTTTTATACATGCAGCAGTTGCGGTGCGACGCTTCGGCCGAAGCCGGGCGATTGTTGCGTGTTCTGTTCCTACGGCTCGGTTCCGTGTCCGCCAATTCAGGCCAAGCGATCGGGCGAGACGGGCGCGGCTTCCAGCTGCTGCGGATAGGGCTATTCCACAAAAATTCCCTGCCTTCAGACCGGCCGCAAGCCTGAAGAAAGAATTTGCTCATACGTATTTTTCCTCGCCAATCGTACCAAAATGTTTCACGTGAAACATTTTGGTACGATTGAGACGAAGCCGGGCTCGATGATAAGCGGCCGAGCGCGAACGAGCCCTTGCCGGGCCTTGTGTCCACGATTATCTCCTCGACCAGGAGTGCACGGCCACCGACGAAGAGGAGAGAAACCGGATGGACGAGGGACACGAGTCCGTTCCGCAAGCGGAGACGGCATGGCAAGCGGCCGGACCGGAGCCGACGCTGGAAAAAATCGTGGTCAAATCGGCACTCGCCACCATGGGCACGCCGGAATACCATACGCGCTTCGACGCCCTCGCGCCGGACCAGCGCGGACCGCGCAAGGTGATGATGGGTTATGACCCCGCTCTCCCCAAAATGCCGGCGGCGCCAACGCTTTTCGATTTCTTCAAGCTCAGGTTTGATCCGGCTGCCGCGAGTCATCTTCTTCAAAGCGCCAATCTCGCGCTGAAGGCGGGTACCGAGGAAAAGGGCGTGCTGGCCTGCCTGTTGCACGATATCGCCATGGTGGGCCTTTTTGGCGGCGACCATGGCTATTGGGGCGCCCAACTCATCGCGCCTTACGTCGACGAGGAAGTGGCCTTTGCCGTGCGCTATCACCAAGCCTTGCGGTTCTTTCCCGATCCTGCCGTCGGCTATGAATATCCGCAGGCCTATATCGACATTTTCGGCAAGGACTATAAGCCCGAACCCTATATTTACCGGGACTATGACTATGCGCGAAACCATAAATGGTATGGCATGGCGCGCATGATCACCCTCAATGATCTTTATGCGTTCGATCCCGACACCACGGTCGATCTGGAGGTGTTCACAGATATTGTCGGCCGCCATTTCCGTCAGCCGGAGGAAGGTTTGGGCTTCGACGCTTCCCCCGTCGCCCATATGTGGCGGGCGATGATCTGGCCGAGGAATTTTCTTTAAGGCAGGGTTCCAGGCCTCCGTCTCACGTCGGATTTGGCCCGCGCGACATGGCGGCAACGCCGGTGCGCGACACTTCGACGAGGCCGATCGGCCGCATAAGCTCGATGAATTGATCGATCTTGCCGACGGCGCCGGTGAGCTCGAAGACGAAGCTCTCGATCGAGGCATCGATCACCCGCGCGCGAAAAGCCTCGGCGAGCCGCAAGGCCTCGTCACGGTTCGGTCCGGTTCCGGCGACCTTGATCATCGCAAGCTCCCGCTCGACGGCATTGCCGCGCAAGGTCAGATCGGTGACCTTGTGGATCGGCACGAGCCGTTCCAGCTGATGACCGATTTGCTCGATCGCCTCGGGTGTGCCCGAAGTGACGATGGTAATGCGCGAAAGATGTTCGGCATGCGCCACCTCGGCGACCGTCAGGCTCTCGATATTATAGCCGCGCCCGGAAAAAAGCCCGACGACCCGGGCGAGCACGCCCGGCTCATTATCAACGAGAACCGAGAGCGTGTGCACCTCGATATTGGGCTTGCCAAGGGCCGAGGAATAGGGCGAGAGGGGTGCCGCCAGAGCGTTCATCTCGTTACACCAAAACCTTGCCGGCCGCATCGATCGCAGTATCGGTGTCCGCGTCGCCGCCGGGCAGAATCATTTCATTATGCGCCTTGCCGGAGGGAATCATCGGCAGGCAATTCTCGGTCTGGTCGACGACGCAATCGAAGATGACGGTTTTCGGTGTCTCAATCATCTCCATGATGGCTTCATCGAGCTTGGCCGGGTCCGCGCAGCGGATGCCATGCGCGCCATAGGCTTCCGCGAGCTTGACGAAATCCGGCAACGCCTCCGAATAGCTATGGGAGTAGCGGCCGTCATGCAAAAGCTCCTGCCATTGGCGCACCATCCCCATATATTCATTGTTGAGGATGAAGATCTTGACCGGCAGGCGGTATTGGGCGGCGGTCGAGAGTTCTTGAATATTCATGAGGATCGAGGCCTCGCCGGCAATATCGATGACAAGTGCGCCTGGATGCGCCATCTGGGCGCCGATCGCCGCCGGAAGCCCATAGCCCATGGTGCCAAGACCGCCCGACGTCAGCCAGCGGTTCGGCGCCTCGAAATGATAATGCTGCGCCGCCCACATCTGATGCTGGCCGACCTCGGTCGTGATATAGATATCGCGCGCCTTGGTCAGCTCGTAGAGACGCTGCACCGCAAATTGCGGCTTGATCACCTCCTTGGAGTTCTTGAAGGAGAGCGATTTGCGGGCCCGCCATTTGTCGATTTGCGCCCACCATTTGGCGAGCGCCGCTTTGTCAGGCGCAAGGTCCCGCGCCCGCCAAGCATCAATGAGCTGGCGCAGCACATGCGTGCAATCGCCGACGATGCCGAGATCGACCTTCACATTCTTGTTGATCGAGGAGGGATCGATATCGATATGGATCTTCTTCGAACCGGGCGAGAACGCGTCGAGCCGCCCGGTGATGCGATCGTCGAAGCGGGCCCCGATCGCGATCATCAAATCGCAATCATGCATTGCATTATTGGCTTCATAAGTGCCGTGCATGCCGAGCATGCCGAGCCAATTCTTGGCCGACGCCGGATAAGCGCCAAGCCCCATCAAGGTTGAGGTGATCGGAAAGCCGGTGAGACCGGCGAGCTCGCGCAGCAGGCGGGAGGCCTCTGGGCCTGAATTGATGATGCCGCCGCCCGTATAAAAGATGGGTCGGCGCGCCGCCGCCATGAGCAGCACCGCCTGCCCAATCCGGTCCGCGTCGCCTTCAAGTTTTGGCCGGTAGGTTTTATGCTCGATGTTCTGCGGCCCGGTGTAGGGGCCAATCGCGAATTGCACATCCTTCGGAATATCGACGACGACCGGACCCGGACGTCCATTCTGGGCCACGTAAAACGCCTCGTGCAAAATGCGCGGCAAGTCCTCGATCTGGCGGACGAGGTAATTATGCTTTGTGCAGTGCCTTGTGATGCCGACAGTGTCGCATTCCTGAAAGGCGTCGGAGCCGATGAGATGGGTCGGCACCTGGCCGGTGATGCAGACCACCGGGATCGAATCCATGAGGGCGTCGGTCAAACCGGTCACCGCATTGGTGGCGCCGGGACCCGAAGTGACCAGAAGCACGCCGGCCTTGCCGCTCGAACGGGCGAAGCCTTCGGCGGCATGCGCCGCCCCCTGCTCGTGGCGCACCAGCACATGCTTGATGTGCTTTTGGTGGAACAGCGCATCGTAAATGGGCAGGACGGCGCCGCCCGGATAGCCGAAAATCGTTTCGACTCCCTGGTCCCGCAAGGCGCGGACGACCATTTCCGCGCCGGTCATGATTTGCGTCATCTCTCGCTCCAAGGCCTCTCTTTCGAAGAGAGTGTTTGCGATTTCTGCGTTGGGCAATAAAAAAGGGCCCTGAGGGCCCCGGATATGCGCCAGTTAAAGGAAAACGGAACCTAGTTCCGTCCCTTCTCCGGCGCGCGCGCTACGATAAGACTGCTGTTCACGGGATGGACCCTGTCAACGGTAACTCTTCTCCCATAGCGGATGCGTTGCGGACGGTCAATAAGCTTTGTGAAGCAAAGCTGCGGTTTAAACCGGCGGCCGCGCCAGCATTGCCCTGCGGTGGGGCTTCCGATGATGAATGGCCACAATTTTTAGCGAATTTTGCCGGCTCCTGCGATAACCAGCCGCAATAATCTTCCAAACAGCCGCGCCGCCCTGTAGTCAGGAACGATGACTGGCCTGCAAACCGATCTTCCCGCTCCGCAAGGCCCGCGCCGCGTCACCGCCCGGGCATTGCTCCTTGGCGACCGGATCGACACGGCCGGCCTTGAGCGCTCCGACATGATCTCCTCGACGCCGCTTGCTTTTCATGCAGGAACCAAGGGGTTCGTCGCCCTTTACCGCTTCGGTGTCGCGGTCATGATCGGCTTGTCGCCGCTCGAAGAAGACGAAGTGCTGGGCCAAGTGAAATTGCGGGTGTCGGGCCCGCATGAACATATCGACGACGAATCCGCTATCCTTGAAATTTCGTCTGAACTCGACGACAAAATTCCACCCGGCGGCACGATCGCCATGAAGGACCTCTCGGCGCAGCGGCTTCTTGTGGTCGCCGACGCGCTCGCCAAAAGCGTCTCGCTTGGCCGCGATGAGCGCGAGGTCAATGCGGTCTTTGATACCATCGAGCCCTTCGCCGCCAATCTCGCGCAAAACGGCCGTCCCCCTTGGAAGCGCCGCTCGATGCTGAAGTTGATCGGCCAAACGCTGCTCGTCCAGCATCGCGTGTCGGGGAGAGTCGCCGTCGAGGAAAAGCCAGACGTGCTCTGGGACCGGCCCGATCTCGAGCGGCTCTACACAAGGCTTGAAGACGAATATGAATTGAAGGAACGCGGCGAGACCTTGAAACATAAGCTTGACACGATCGTCGAGACGACGCGCACCCTCACCGACATGATCGACGCCAACACGGCGACGCGGCTCGAAGCGACGATCGTGATCTTGATTGTCGCCGAGATTCTGCTCACCATCGGCCAGATTATTTTTTGGCGGCACTGAGGATGCCGGCGCACGCTTCGCGCAGGAGTCTTTCCGCCCCTTCCGGTGGAAGCCATTGGAATGACGCGAGCTGGTGGCGCGCGAAGGTCAACTGCCGCTTCGCATAACGCGCTGTATCGCGCTTCGCCCGCCGTGCCGCCTCGGCCAAGGTGAGTTCACCGGCAAGATGCGCGATGAGATGCGGCACGCCATGCGCGCGCATGACGGGCAAGGCGGGATCAAGGCGCCGCGCGCGAAGCCTCGCCACCTCTTGCAAGGCGCCCGCCTCGAGCATGGCGTCGAAACGCCCATCAATCCGCGCCTTCAAGGCCTCTCTTTCGGTCGCAAGGAAGACTGCGAAAACGTCTTTTGCATCAAGAAGGGGTGCGGCGCGGGCTCCCTGAAAAGAGGCAAGGCTTTTCCCCGTCGTCTCGAAGACTTCGAGGGCGCGCAGAATGCGTTGCGGATCGGTCGTCCGCAACCGCGCCGCAGTCGCTGGATCGCACCGCGTGAGGCGCGCATGCAGTTCAACGGCTGGAACACCCGCCGCGCCCGCGCGCACCCTTGCGCGCACATCCCTGGGCACCGGGGGAATCGCGGAAAGCCCTTGCGTCAAAGTCTTGAAATAAAGTCCGGTTCCACCGACGAAAACCGGCAAGCGGCACGCCCGCCTTGTCTCATTGAGCGCCTGTGCAACGTCGGCGAGCCAAAGCCCGGTCGAATAATTCACCGTTCCGTCGACATGGCCAAACAGACGGTGAGCCACCTTGGCCTCGTTCGCCCGGCTCGGACGCGCCGTTAAAAGGCGCAGATCGCTGTAGACCTGCATGGAATCGGCGTTGATCACGACGCCGCCGAAGGCGCAGGCAAGACGCAGCGCCAAGGCTGACTTGCCGCTTGCCGTCGGCCCCGCGATGAGGATGGCTGAAACTCGTGTCAACCGGGTCGTTGTGTTGGTTCAAGAGCATGAATCCAAAAAGCTTCCGACTTTCTGGATAAGTTCAGAAACAGGGTGAGAATGCGGCCTTCGCCTGATTAAAGTCTAGCTTGTTGCGACCTGACGCAGCTCGCGCGGCAGCGGGAAGAAAACGCTCTCGTCGGCCGTCGATACCGTCTCAACAAGCAATTCAAAACGCTCGGCGAAAGCATCCATGATTTCCTCGACGAGAATTTCCGGCGCCGAGGCGCCCGCCGTGATTCCGAGTGAGGAAATCGTGCTAAACAAGTCCCATTCCACATCCTCGGCGCGCAGGACGAGGCGGGCAAGCTTGCAGCCGGAGCGCTCGGCCACTTCCTTCAACCTCTGGGAATTCGACGAGTTGGACGAGCCGACGACGAGCAAGGCATCGACAACCGGCGCCACCCGCTTGACCGCTTCCTGCCGGTTGGTCGTCGCATAGCAAATATCCTCGCGATGCGGCCCGATGATCGCCGGAAACCGCCGCGTCAGGGCAGCGACCATCGAGCGCGTGTCATCGACCGACAAGGTGGTTTGGGTCACATAGGCGAGATTATTTTCGTCCCTTGGCCGCAGCCTTTCGACATCCTCCGGGGTTTGCACCAGGATAATCGAATTTTCCGGCAGCTGTCCCAATGTGCCGACGACTTCCGGATGTCCGGCATGGCCCACGAGGAGCACCTGGCGTCCTTGTCTGTGATGCAGCTCGGCCTCGCGATGCACTTTTGTAACGAGCGGACACGTCGCGTCGATAGCGAAAATATTGCGCTTCTCAGCTTCTTTTGGAATCGTTTTCGGCACGCCATGCGCGGAAAAGATGACCGGCTTCGTTGTATCCGGCACCTCGTCGAGTTCCTCGACGAAAATCGCCCCCTTGGCCCTCAGCCCTTCGACGACATATTTGTTGTGCACGATCTCATGGCGGACATAGACCGGCGCGCCATGAATGCGCAGTGCCTCCTCAACCGCATCGATGGCGCGCACGACGCCGGCGCAGAAACCGCGTGGCGCACAGAGAAAGACGTGGAGCTTTGGCTTTACGGTCATGCGGCAATGAGCCCAGTGAGCACCTCGTTTATGGGTTCGACGGTTCGCCTGTCAAGTGCGCCGCGCATCTCATCCTTGCCACAAATCTTCATCAAAGGACGGCAATGGACAAAAAGGGAAAAGACCGCGCGAATACCATTTAAATTCAAAAATATTCATCGCCGTGCCATGAAAAAAGCTGTCAGCATGGCGGCGGCCTCGCTGGCGCGGATCCCGCCATAGATTTCCGGAGCATGATGGCAGGTGGGCTGCGCGAAAAAACGCGGACCATGCTCAACCCCGCCGCCTTTCGGGTCCGGCGCCGCGAAATAAAGGCGGCGCAGCCGGGCGAAGGAAATCGCGGCGGCACACATGGCACAAGGCTCCAGCGTCACATAGATATCACAGCCGGTCAGCCTTTCGGACAGCATGGCGCGGCACGCTTGGCGGATGACCAGGATCTCCGCGTGAGCCGTTGGATCCTTGTCCCGCAAGATCTGATTGCCCGCCCGCGAAACGATCCCCCCTTCGCGCACGATCACCGCACCGACCGGTACCTCGCCACGCTCCAAAGCGGCACGCGCTTCGAAAAAAGCGCAGGACATGGGATCGGCTTCCATCGAATCCCTTTCAACCGCATCGCTGGATGCTTATGTGCCTGTTCTCGCACTGGCAAACGGCCGGCCGCGCCGCTCAATCGGCCCTTGAAAGTCCGAGGGGCTACACTCTTCATGTGGTCTGTTGCAAGTCATGTGGTCTGTTGCAAGGCTGCAAGGAGCGCTTCCTCAAGTTCCGGCTTCCTGAAAGGCTTTTGCAAAACGGTATGCCACCGGTACTTCTCCGGGACCACCTGTATTCCATAACCTGTGGCAAACACGAAGGGAATCTTGTGGAGTTCGAGCAAATCCGCGATCGGATAGCTTGTCTCACCTTTCAGGTTCACGTCAAGAATGGCGATATCGAAGGTTTTTGCCGCAATGGATGAGAGCGCCGTTTCGACGCGGGACGCGATTTGAACGGCATGACAACCCATCTCGTTGAGCAATTCCTCAAGCAGCATGGCCACCAGGGCCTCGTCCTCGACCAGTAAAATGCTGCATCCCGGCAAGGAGGGATGATGCTTGCCGCCGTTCGTCACCGCGATCACCGGCTCGGCGTCGCATGAAGCGGGGCATCAATCGTGCAAATAAGGCCAGCCGGATTGAACTGGATCTTCGCGCTGCCCGCCAGCTCGCGCCCCAGGCTTTCGATGAGGCGGGAGCCGAAGCCGCGGTGCTGCGGCATGGCAACGGGCGGGCCGCCTTGCTCGCTCCAGTGAAAGTGCAACCATCCCGTCTCCGGTGTGCTCCACTCGATGGTGACACGGCCTTCATCCGTTTTGAAAGCGCCATGTTTGAGCGCATTGACGCAAAGCTCATGGAGCGCCATCGACCACGAGGCAGCACTGTCGGCTGGAATGAGCACGGAAGGCCCCTCGATCACGAGCCGATGATCTGACCGGTTTGCACAAAGAGGCGCAAGCGATTGGCGGACGATCTCCCACAGGTCCGTGGCTTCCCAATTCTTCTGCATGAGCAAATCATGGGCGCGCGACAATGCCACGAGGCGGTCATGGAACGACTCGATGTTGCCGCTTGGCAATGTCCGCATCGATTGTCTTGCAAGAGCCTGGACGGTCGCGAGGGTATTCTTCACGCGATGATTGAGTTCATTGATCAGCAGCTGGAGACGCTCTTCCACATGCTTTTGTTCCGTTATGTCCGTGTTCGTGCCAAACCATCGGAGCACTCTGCCTTCATCATCCTTCAGCGGTTGAACACGTGAGAGGAAGGGACGGAAGCTTCCATCCACCGCTCTGAGTGGAAACACCATTTCGAATGGCTCGCCGGTCGCGATGGATCGCGTCCACCCTTCTATCACCACGGGCAATGCAGCGGGGTCGAGCACCGCTTGCCATCCCCAGCCTATCACTTGATCTGGCGTTGTCCCCGTGTAGTCGTAACATCGTTTATTATACCAGTAGATCCATCCGTCGGGGTTCGCGAGCCACATCAACTGGGGCACGAAATCAGCCAGCAGCTGAAACTGCTTTTCACCCTCAAGCAGACTTTCGGGGAAGTTTGGGTTCATGGCTGGTCACTCGTGGCAAGGCGGCAAATCATCGGCACGAAGCGGACGGAGTGCGGGACGAACGAAGGCGGTGGCGGTTCTAGCCAACCCTGCAGCCCCTGCCGCGTGGTTCAAGCCTCGCTGATATTGGCGGGCACGATATCAATTTCACATTCAACAATACAACCAATGCTCACCGCTCCGTGCCGGCCCGGCCGCTGGAGGCAGCTGTAAACGCGCGAGACGATAAATGACGCTCCGTTGCATTGCAAGACAGGGATCGCCAACCAAGATCCATGGTTTGCCGAACGTCGCTCAAGGAGTTGAAGACGCTTTGTTCAAATCATTGAAAAACAGCGGGATAAAGACCAGGGACTCCGTCGCTGGAACGGTCAGCATCGCGGCGAAATCAAGGGGATTGGATAGTTTGTTCCCCCTTTAGCCAAGAGTCTGCTATCAGGCTTTTATGGATGGACATAAGGGCAAAGAGCATTCTCGCCACCGTCAAGGGGACCGGTTTCCCAATGGCGCAGGGGCGCGGCCCGGTCATGCCAAAAAGCTGCGCGGCCCTGAGTCCGCTGGCGAACGCATCGCCAAGGTCATCGCGCGGGCGGGGCTTTGCTCCCGGCGCGAGGCGGAAAGCTGGATCGGCGCTGGGCGCGTCGCCTTGAACGGCGGGTCGCTCATAAACCCGGCCGTCAATGTCAGGCCCGGCGATCAAATCACTATCGACGGCAAGCCCCTCATCCATCGGAGCCGCACCCGGCTCTTTTTGTTCCACAAGCCGCGCGGCCTTGTCACGACGGCGCGGGATCCAGAAGGCCGGCCAACGGTTTTCGATTTCCTGCGCGAGCATTGGCCGGACGGTCCGCGCGTCGTCAGCATCGGCCGCCTTGACATCAACACCGAAGGCTTGCTGCTGCTCACCAATGATGGCGGCCTCGCGCGCGTGCTTGAACTGCCTTCGACCGGCTGGGTCCGGCGTTACCGGGTCCGTGCCAATGGGGCAACCGATCAGGCAGTTCTCGATCGTCTTCGCCAAGGTCTGACGCTTGATGGCGTGCATTATGCGGGGATCGAGGCAACGCTTGATCGCGTGCAAGGCGCCAATAGCTGGCTGACCATCGCCTTGCGCGAAGGCAAGAACCGCGAGATCAAGCGCGTGCTCGAGCATCTCGGTCTTTATGTCAACCGTTTGATCCGGCTTTCCTTCGGACCTTTCCAACTGGGCGAGATCGCCGAGGGTGGGATCGAAGAGGTGCGCACGCGCGTGCTCCGCGATCAGCTGGGACCCACGCTCGCCAACGAAGCCAGAGCGGATTTTACGAGCCCGATTGAAAACGAAAATGAAAATGAAGCGGCTGAAACCGCCGAGACGGTTCATCCGCGCGAGCCTCCTAAAGCCGCCGGGGCGGGCCGCGCGAGGCCGCCCCGCCCGGCGCGAAGTCCTCCACAGTCAAGACCGCATGGGCCAGACCGCCGCGCCGAAGCCAAAGTTGAAGCGAAGGTCAAACCGCCGCCACGCCCCCGCAAGCATATTTCGGCGTTGCGCGCCGAGGAGGGCGAACAGCGCGGTCCCCGCAAACGCGTCGAGCGCCGTGAAACGGCCGATCGCGCCGGGCGGACGGTTTTTGTCGAGCAAATCAAATTCGCAAGCCGAAACATGGAAAGCCCAAAAAAAGCCCTCGTGAAACGGCCCGGCAAAGATAAGCCGTTTGCCGGTCGCGGCGGCCGCACCCTTGAAGAAGGGGGCAGCCAAACTGGACGGCAAAGGCCAAAACGGCCCGATGATCCTCGTGCGAAGGGCCCGAAAGAGAAGAGCGGCCGGGGCCGCGCCGGCGGCGGACGCTCCGCGCCGCGTGGCCACGGACCCCGGCGCCCTCGCGAGACATCGTGAGTGTTCATGCGCATTGTCGGCGGCAGCTTGAAAGGCCGGACTTTGCAAGGCCCGGCTTCAAACGCGATCCGGCCGACCTCGGACCGCTTGCGCGAAACGCTTTTCAATATTCTCGCGCATTCCTATGACAATCCGGTGGAAAGCGCCCGGGCACTCGATCTCTTCGCGGGGACCGGGGCCATGGGGATCGAGGCTTTGTCGCGCGGCGCGCGTTTTGCCTTGTTCATCGATCAAAGCATGGAGGCTTGCGCCATCATCCGCGCCAATGTCGAGGCGCTTGGCCTCACGGACACGGCCCGCATTCTCCGGCGCGACATGCGCAAGCTTGGAACGGCGCCAGAGCATGAACAATTCGATCTTGTGTTTGTTGATCCGCCCTATGGCAAGGGCCTGGTCACACCAGCCCTTCAAGCCTTGCGTGGCGGCGGCTGGCTCGACAAAGGCGCGCTCGTCCTCATAGAAGAGCGCGCGACTGCCGATGTGGACATGCCGGACGGTTTTGCCGCGATCGAAACGCGCCATTTCGGCGATACGCAGGCGGTGTTCGCAACGTTAAATTAGGGCTACGGTCGCGATGCCCATGGCCCTTTTCCGGCCGCCGGGCAGGACGCATTGCTTAAGTCAGGCGCGCTCCCGATCCGGTTTCAAGGCCCGCCAGCCGATGTCGCGGCGGCAGAATCCTTCCGGCCAGTCAATCCTATCGATGGCCGCATAAGCGCGGGCGCGCGCCTCCGCCACATCGGCACCAAGTGCCGTAACATTAAGGACGCGGCCGCCATCGGCGAGGAGTCTTTGTCCCACACGTTTCGTTGCGGCATGGGTGATCGTAACGAAAGGTATGGACTGGGCCCGCTCAAGCCCGCGAATTTCGCTCCCCCGCAGCGGCGGACCCGGATAGCCCTTGGCGGCGAGCACGACACTAAGCGCGGTCAGGGATGAGAGCCGCGCCTGCCGTTCCGGCAGCTGTTCCTCGACACTGGCCAGCAGCAAGGCAAGCAAATCCTCTTCGAGACGCGGCAGCATGGCTTGGGTTTCCGGATCGCCAAAGCGGACATTATATTCAATGAGCTTTGGCCCCTCCGCGCCAATCATCAGACCCGCGAAAAGCATGCCCTTGAAGGGCGCGCCGATTGCCGCCATTCCCTTGAGCGCTGGCGCGATGATCTCGCGCATGACGCGATCGTTCATCGCCGCATCCATAATGGGCGCCGGCGAATAGGCGCCCATGCCGCCGGTATTGGGACCGCTTTCGCCTTCCCCTACCCGCTTGTGATCCTGGGCCGAAGCAAAGGTGAGCGCGCGGGTGCCGTCACAAAGCGCGAAAAAAGAGACTTCCTCGCCATCAAGAAAATCCTCGATGACGATGCCGTCTCCCGCCTTGACGAGACCACCGGAAATAAGGGTGTCGATCGCAGCTTCCGCCTCTTCATAGCTCATGGCCACGGTGACGCCCTTGCCCGCCGCAAGTCCGTCGGCCTTGATCACGATCGGCGCGCCTTTTTCGCGCACATAGATTTTGGCGGAGGCGGCATCGGTGAAACAGGCATAATCCGCCGTTGGAATTGCATTCTGCCGGCAAAAGTCCTTGGCGAAGGCCTTGGAGCCTTCAAGCCGGGCGGCCGCCTTGCCCGGTCCGAAAGCCTTGATTCCCGCCGCCGTCAGATGATCGACGAGACCCGCGACCAGCGGCGCTTCCGGGCCTATGACAACGAGATCGATCGACATGATTTGGCAAAAGCTGGCAATTGCGGAAGGATCGGCCAGATCGAGCACGACGGGCTGCCCTAAGCTCGCCATGCCGGGATTGCCTGGCGCGATGAAAAGCGCTTTCAGCAACGGACTTTTCGCGAGCGCAATGGCAAGGGCATGTTCGCGGCCGCCGGAACCCAGAAGAAGAATGTTCATGATGGCCCTCGATACTCCCGCGCGTGGCCAGGGGAAAGTCATAAATCCATAGAACGGGGCGGCTATAGGCGATCCATTGCTTTTCCAGCCGGACATGCGCAAGACATACTGTTGAAAAGAGGAGTTTCAACAATGTGCCTTTCCATTCATTGCAACCATGGCTTGACGCGGCGCGGTGTCTTGAAAACAGCGGCTGGATTTGCCGCCTTCACGGGTCTAGGCGCCGCCCACGCGAAGGAACCGGATGATGGAAAGCCAAAGCCCAATGCGATTGGCGGCGATGAAGCGCTGCGCCGCCTCATGAAGGGCAACGCCCGTTATGTCACCAGGAAGGCTTCATGCCGGGATTTTTCCGCCGGACGCAAGGAGAGAGTCAAATCGCAATATCCGATCGCCGCTGTCCTCAGCTGCGCGGATTCCCGCGTGGCGCCGGAATTTGTCTTCGACCAAGGGCTCGGCAAGCTTTTTGTGGTCCGGGTCGCCGGCAATTTTGCCGACGACGATGGGATCGCCAGTCTCGAATATGCGGTGAAATTTCTCGGCGCACCGCTCGTCCTGGTGCTGGGGCACTCGAATTGCGGCGCGGTCCACGCCGCAATCGAGGAGTTCGAGGACAATGTCGTCTTGCCGGGACATTTGCCCGGTCTCGTCCAGTCGATCAAACCGGCGGTTGAAGCCGCGAAAGCCAAATCGCCAAAGGATCTTTTCGCGGCGGTGGTCACGGAAAATGTCGCACTCAACGTGAAACGGCTGGCGTCGGCGCCCCCCTTGCTCGAAAGTTTCGCGCAATCCGGTCAGGTGAAGATCGCCGGCGGCGTGTATGATCTCGCCAGTGGAAAAGTCCGACTCCTGTCTTAAGACAGCGGCACTCCAAGCCTCTTCTTAAAAAAGTTGTTTGGCGTTTCGAATCTGGCAGGCTCTAGCTTTTTGAATGACCGGGCTCGAAACGGAAACTTTTTACCGCCGCCCGAACAATTTCTCGATGTCGGCGAGCTTCAGCTCGATGGAAGTCGGCCGCCCGTGATTGCATTGTCCGCTGCCCGGCGTGCGCTCCATCTCGCGCAAGAGCGCGTTCATCTCGTCGGCCCCGAGACGGCGGCCGGAGCGGACCGAATGGTGGCAAGCCATCGTCGCCAGAACATGATCGAGCCGCTTTTCGAGCGGCGCCGAGGCGCGCTCGTCCTCGCGAAGCGCCGCCGCGAGATCGCGCATGAGCGCCGCCGCGTCGCCGCATGTCAAGAGAGCGGGCATTTCATGAACGGCAACCGCGCCGTGTCCGAAAGCCTCGACGTAAAGACCGAATTCCCGCAGCATCGGGCCCGCGTCCTCGATGCGCTCGACATCGGCTTGTTCCATATCCACGATCGCGGGAATAAGCAGCGCCTGACGCGGCACGCTCCGGCCTGCGCGCGCCGCCTTGAGGCCTTCATAGACAAGCCGCTCATGCGCGGCATGCTGGTCGACAATGACAATGCCATCGCGGGTCTGGGCCAAAATATAAGTATCGTGGAACTGCGCCCGTGCAGCGCCGAGGGGCGCATCGATATCCGCTGGCGCGGGCGGCTCGGCATGGGCGCGCGTGTCGGCGGCGATCGACTCACCGATGAGCGCGAGATCGCCGCCCCCCGGCGGCTCGCTCTCGGCAAAACCCGGATTCGCCGGGGAATTTCGCCAATCCCAGCCAGCGGAGGCGCGAAGGACAGGCGCCACGCTCCCTGCAAGGGCCCGCCTTTCGAAAACACCGACGGCGGCCGCGCCACGTGCCGGTGTGGCGCGGTGTAGCGCCGCCTGCACGCTCTGTTTCAAGGCGCCGATCACGAGGCCGCGCGCGAGGCCGGGATCACGGAAGCGCACTTCGGCCTTGGCCGGATGCACATTCACATCGACCTCGCGCGGCTCGCAATCGAGGAACAAAACAAGCGCCGGGTGGCGCCCTTGCGGCACATAATCCATATAGGCCGCGCGCACCGCGCCAATGATGAGCTTGTCGCGAACCGGCCGCCCATTGACGAAGAGATATTGCGCCTGCGCATTGGCTTTGTGCCAGGTCGGCAGACAAGCGTAGCCTTCGAGCCGGAAGCCCTCCCGCGCGGCCTCGATGCGCAGCGCGTTGGCGCGAAACTCCGCGCCCAGAATATCAGCAAGGCGCGTCAGCCAGGACTCTTCGGCGTCACCCTGCGCGGCCAAATCGAAGCGCGCGGTCTCGGCGGAAGCGAAACTGAAGCGCACATGCTTATGCGCCATTGCGAGGCGCTGCACGATGTCGGCGCAGGCGCGGGCCTCGGCGCGGTCGCTTTTCAGGAATTTCAGCCGCGCCGGCGTCGCGGCGAAGAGATCACGGACCTCGACCGTCGTTCCCGGCGGCTCGCCACAAGGCGCAAGCCTGTGCTTTTGGCCTTGCTCGACACGGACCGAAAATCCATGCGGCGTTCCTGTCACCCGCGATGCGATATTCAGCGTGGCGACAGAACCAATCGACGGCAAGGCCTCGCCGCGAAAGCCAAGTGTCGTGATTTGGGAGAGATCATCACCCGGCAGTTTCGAGGTCGCATGACGCTCGACGGCAAGGTCGAGGTCTCCGGGTCCCATCCCGCAGCCATTGTCGATGACGCGGATAAGTCCCCGGCCGCCCCCTTCGATCGCGACGTCAATGCGGGAGGCGCCAGCGTCGAGCGCGTTCTCGACAAGCTCCTTGACGGCGGCGGCCGGCCGCTCGACGACCTCGCCCGCCGCAATGCGATCGACAAGGATGGGATCGAGACGGCGGACGGGCATGGACCTCATCACAAAAACGCTTTTTGAGCATTCTATAGGCTTATTGCCCGGGACTGGATCTGCCTTGGTCTGGATCGCGTTCCAGCGAGGCAGGCGATGCCCCGCAAGAGAGAAGGAGTGAGCCGGTTTTGCCGGGGAAAATCAACGCCCGCGGCGGGCATTGGCGGGCTTATGCGCAACTTTCCGGCCAGCCGCCCTAACGGCCCCGCTTGCGTTATTTGCCGCGTAAGGCGCTTTATTCCCGGCGCTTTCATTGATAGAACAGCCTCATGGCCATGATCCTTGCTCTGCTTTCGCTCCGAATGAGGGGCCCGGCCCGCGTCTGAGCGGCAAAGCCGCAGGGCTTGCCGTCCGCTCCGGCCGGGAAGCGAGTTGCCTTAGAAACCAATGGCGTGGCTTGGCCGCGCGAGCAGGCCTGAAACACATATGGACACAAAGACAAAGGGCGCAGCCGGCGAGATGCCCGTGGAAACCCCGCCCGATTATTCCAAGAGCCTTTTTCTGCCCTCCACCGATTTTCCGATGCGCGGCGGCTTGCCGAAGAAGGAGCCGGAGCTGCTCGCCCGCTGGCGCGAGATCGATCTTTACCGTCGGCTGCGGGAAGCCGGACGGGGCAAGCCGAAATTTGTCCTCCACGATGGGCCGCCCTATGCCAATGGCAATATCCATATCGGCCATGCGCTGAACAAGATTTTGAAAGATTTGGTGACGCGCTCGCAGCGTATGCTCGGAAAAGACTCGAACTATGTGCCGGGCTGGGATTGCCATGGCCTGCCGATCGAATGGAAGATCGAGGAAAACTATCGCGCCAAAGGCAAAAGCAAGGATGCCGTCCCAGTCAATGAGTTCCGCGACGAGTGCCGCGCCTTCGCCGAGCATTGGGTCGCGGTCCAGAGAGAAGAATTCAAGCGGCTTGGCGTGCTCGGCGATTGGGAGAATCCCTATCTGACGATGAGCTATCCCGCCGAGGCGCAGATCGCGCGGGAAATCATGAAATTCGCGGCGAACGGAACGCTTTATCGCGGCTCGAAGCCGGTGATGTGGAGCGTGGTGGAAAAAACGGCGCTCGCCGAGGCCGAGGTGGAGTATGAGGACCACGTCAGCGATGCGATCCATGTGGCGTTTCCAGTGAAGAAGGTTGATCGATCACGGAATTCCGTCTGGGGCCCTGGCAGTACAGCACCTCAGCCTTCGCGTCGGCAAGGGCATTACTCTGGCACAGTCGAAAATTTGGTCGAAGACGGCGCATGCATTGCCATCTGGACAACGACGCCATGGACCATTCCGGCTAACCGGGCGATCTCT
>DATJLX010000010.1:0-6167 GCA_035509135.1 Methylocella sp. | reverse complement strand
CATTCATAGCGGGAACGTGAAATAGGAGGCGTGCGGAAATGAGAACGAGGTGGCGCGATATCGCCGGGCCGCTGAGGATAATCCTTTCCAACTATTGGAAGGCCTCAAAATGGACGCTCGCTCTCGTCGCGTTGGTTGTTTTCTTCTCCTCGATCGCGTCAGTTGCCGCGCCTTATATTTTTTCAAGGCTTATCAACAAGCTGACGGTTGAAAAATGGTTCGAAACGGTTGCTGCCGGCTTTGTCCTTTACGCGGCTCTGTTGGGTCTCTCGGACGCGCTCAACAAAATGGTGGGATACCTTTCCTTTATGAGTTCCGAGAACCTTACTTTCATTGCCGGGACCAGCTTCTTCGAACGCCTTTTGAAAAAGACGGCTTCCTTCTTCGTGGATCACAATCCCGCCGAAATCCAAAATGCGCAGACAAAGGGACAGCAGGCCCTCAACATCCTCATCCAGCTCGGACTGATTGTCTTCATCCCGGGGCTGACCCAGATCACGCTCGCCCTGATCGTCCTTGGAACCGCAATCAGTCCGGACGTGGTGGCCATCGTCATCCTCTATGGAGCGGCCTTCATTGCCTTCACTTATTACACCAATGACTGGACGCGTTTCCATCTGGATGCCGCAGTGGCCGCAACCCAGGAGAACGCAAAATTCGTCGGCAACGCCGTGAATGCGATGGAGACTTTAAGACATTTCGGAAGCGACCGGTGGATGAGTCAGCAGTTTGCCGGCAAGGCGCGTGATATACGCGATAGCTGGCGGCGATTTTGCCTGCGCCGGATCGGTTATGCCGGGATCTATGGCACAGCCCTCGCGATCGAATTTGCAATCACCTTCGCGCTTTTGCTGCCGCGATACAAAGCAGGAGCGTTGTCGGTCGGTGACATTGTTCTGTTCAACGCCCTCCTTTTGCAACTCAACCAGCCGTTCGAGATGATCGGTCACGCGATCGACGATCTGGTCCGGTCCTATTCTCAGTTCTTGCCGTTTGCCAAAATGTGGGGGGCGGACGAAGAGCCGGAGTCTGCCTCGCATCAATCCTTTGCCTTGAAGCATGGGCAGATCGTCTTCGAAGATGTGGGTTTCTCTTACGAGGGCGGGCGCGGCGTCGAGGGCGTGACGTTCACAACCAAACGCGGCCGCATCACTTATCTGACCGGCGAAACCGGATCCGGCAAATCGACCATTTTCAAGCTCGCGCTCAAATCCGTCGAACCCGAGACAGGACGGATCCGTGTTGACGGCGTTGATCTGCGCGATATCGCCAGGGCGGACTGGTTTTCGATGATCGGGGTCGTCCCGCAGGAGGTCATGCTCCTCAACGATACCCTCAGGACGAACATCGTGCTTGGCCGTCCGCTTGATGTGGCGCGCCTCCGCAAGGCGGCGAAGAAAGCGGCAATTCTCGAATTCGTCGAGGCGCTACCGGATGCGTTTGAAACAGCCGTTGGCGAGCGCGGGCTGAAACTTTCGGGCGGCGAGCGCCAGCGGATCGCGATCGCTCGCGCCCTCTATGCCGAACCGCAAATCCTTTTTCTCGACGAAGCCAGTTCGGCGCTCGATGAAGCAACGGAGAGGGACATCATGTCTCATATCCGGATGATTGCCGATCAAATCACGGTCCTCGCGATTACGCATCGCAAGACCGTCATTATGCCGGATGACCAGATTGTCCGGCTGAGCGATGGCCGCGTTGTGCTCCCGAATGCCTGATCCTCGCGACACGGCAGCTTCACCAATGAAAAGTCGCGTTACAGGTCGCACCATCTGCCACCACGGAAGCGAGGCGGCACATCGCGTTTTGGAGGGCTCAATGCAGGAGTTGTTGGTCGGCGATCCCGCACCGGACATCAGACTTGCGGAGTGTGTGAAGGGAGCTCCACTACCGGTTCTCGAGCTTGGAAAAGTCTACGTCTTGGAGTTTTGGGCGGCGTGGTGCGGGCCATGCCGGGCGAACGTCCCGCATCTTTCCGATCTGCAGGACAATTACCCTGAAGCCACCTTCATCGGTGTTGCTGTAATGGAACCAAACACAGTGGCGGTCGGCGCATTTGTGGCGGAGGTGGGCGATCAAATCCGTTTCCGGATCGCGATTGAGGAACCGCTTGCCGGGCGTTCCGGCAGGGAGGGCGGATTGATGACGAAACATTGGCTCGAAGCCAGCTATCGACGGGGAATTCCCGCCGCATTCATCGTCAATCCCAAGGGACTGATCGCTTGGATCGGCCATCCCATCCAACTCGAAGAGCCACTTGCGGCTGTCATCGATGGCCGCTGGGATCTTTCGTGGCGGCGGGAAGAGCCGATGAAGCACTTGACCACACTCGACGTGCCTATCGTTGTGGCAAGGAGGCGGGTTTCCGGCGATGTCCTGGCAAAGATCGAAATATTGAAGACGCAGTGCCAGCGATCCCATCATTCCGGACCATGACCAATCCAACGTTTGATTAGACACGAACGACTCTTGCCGGATTCCCCTTCTCTATGCTCAGTCGTAACACCAAATCGGCGAAGGCCATTCTTAAGCCAGCGGCACCAAGGTTTGATTCAGCTGGTCAAATTGCCTCGGCCAAGCGCTGCGGCATCCGGCTGTGGCATGATTTCTTGCCGTCATACGTTTTACATAGGGATTGGTGGGATTCCGCACATCCGCCACTGGCCCTATGACGCCGCACCCAATCAAGTCCGCGGCCGCTTCGGAGGCCCCGCAGCACCGCACGGCGGAGCATTCACATCACCAGAAATGATTCATCGGGCCGGTATCCGGTTTGGCACCGGCCGCGAGACCATGAAGAGGAGATAAAAATGAAGGCCATGAATGACGGCCGCACGGCGCTGCGGAATGCGCTACGCGGTTCACCTACCGCGAGAATGTTGGTAGCACTGGCGTGTGGCGCTTTGCTCTGCTCATTGCTTGGCGCGCCTCTGGTCAGCCTTGCTGCCGGACAAACGGCACAGCCGGAGGCGCCCGCTGCGGCGGCGCCAATTGCACCCCCGGAAACACCCCCCGCAGCAAGCAGCGAGCCAGCCGCACCCACCTCCGAGCCCGCGGTGCCGCCGGCGGACGCGGCCAGCCCGCTACCGCCCGCCACGGACGCCTTGTTGCCGTCCACATTGCCGCGCGATCTTTCGCCTTGGGGCATGTTTCTCAGCGCCCGCCTGCCCGTCAAGCTCGTCATGATCGGGCTTGCTCTTGCGTCGCTCGCGACCTGGACGGTCTGGCTCGCGAAAACGATTGAACTCTGGTTCGCAAAACGCGCAGCGCGGCGCGGCCTTGCGGTGCTTGCTGGCGCAAAGAGCCTGCGCGCGGCGGATAAAGTGCTGACAAAGGAGCAGGAGCGATCGCCGATGGCGCGTCTTATTGGCGCTGCCGTCGGGGAAGCCGGCCGTTCCGAAGGACTTGCCGCCGAAGGCGTCAAGGACCGTGCCGCGACCCTTTTGTCGCGCATCGAGGCGCAAGCCGGCCGGACGATCCTGCGGGGCACCGGGCTTCTCGCGACGGTCGGCGCGACGGCGCCTTTTGTCGGCCTGTTTGGAACCGTCTGGGGAATCATGGACAGTTTCATCGGCATATCGAAGACCCATACGACCAATCTCGCGGTGGTGGCACCGGGCATCGCCGAGGCTTTGCTCGCCACCGCCATGGGCCTGATCGCCGCCATTCCCGCGGTCGTGATGTACAATGGGTTTGCCCGCGCCATCACCGGCTACAGGGCTCAGCTCGGCGATGCGGCGGCGGAAGTGCTGCGCCACCTCTCCCGCGACCTCGACCGCGAGGTGTCTCCATCCCAGGAAGATACCCCGGTCGTTCGGCTGCACCCATCGGCGGAGTAGGCGGATATGGCCATGCGCTTCTCCCTCGAAGACGATACCGTCGAGGAAACCCATGAGATCAATGTGACGCCATTCATCGACGTCATTTTGGTTTTGCTGATCATCTTCATGGTGGCGGCGCCCCTTTCCACGGTCGATGTCAATGTTGATCTTCCAGCATCCACCGCGCAACCCGCGCCGCGCCCCGACAAGCCCTTGTTCCTGACGCTCAAGACCGACCTTTCCCTGGTGCTTGGCGAAGCGCCGGTAAAGCGGGAGGATCTCGGCGCCGCCCTCGATCAGGAGGCGCAGGGCGACAGGGAGCAGCGGGTGTTCGTGCGGGCCGACCGCGCGGTTTCCTACGGCGAGATCATGGAACTGATGAATCTGTTGCGGACCGCCGGTTATCTGAAGATCGGGCTTGTCGGCATGGAGGCGGATGCCACAGCAGGCGCCCCTCCCGAACCCGTCCCCGCGACACCACAGGCAAACCCAGGGGAGCCGAAACCGTGACGGCCGAAGAGATGGTTGCCAGCCCGGCCGGCGAGATGGCCGCCAAAACTGCCTTTATGTCGATTATACCCGCCGATGACGAGCGGACCCTGCGGCGCTGGATCATCGCCGCCGCCGTGGTCGTTCTCGTCCATGCGGCGATCATCTTTTGGATCTATTACGTCCGCAACTGGCAGCCGGCCGGGGTCCCTCAAGACGTCGTGATGATCGAGCTCGCGCCGGTGGATGTCGCGCCGCCGGACGAGGGGTCCCCCGTGCTCGCTCCGGGTCCACAGATGCAGCAAGCCACCTCCGAGGAGATCCCACAGTCACCAGAGATCCCGATGCCGGAGCTGCCCACCCTTCCCAAGCCCAACGTCGTCCTGCTGCCGCTGCATAAGCCGAAACCAATAGAGAAACCGAAGAAAATCGAGAAGGAAATTCCTAAGCCCATGGCCAAGCCGGTGCACAAGCCGCCGGCGCCGCGCACGAGTGCGCCGACGAGTCCGAATGCCGCGCATGGCACGCATCCGTCGGCGGGAAAGACGGCGGCGCGAGGATCGCGGCCCTCGGCGGGCGGCGGCGCCCGCAGCAATTGGGCTCCCCGGCTGAGCATCAGCCGCGCCTATCCGGAAGCAGCGAGAGCGCGCGGGGAACAGGGCACCGTGCGGGTCATGATCACCTTCGGCAGCAGCGGCCACGCGATATCGGTGCGGCTGGCTGGAAGCTCGGGATCGTCCATCCTCGACCAAGCCGCTTTGGCGGCAGCCCGCGGCGCGAGCCTGCCGCCCCTGCCGCCCGAAATGGGATCGAGCATCACCCGCATCGTGCCCATTAGATACAGCATAAATCGGTAGCCGGAGCGGCGCACCGCCCGGCGTGAGGTTTGGTTTATCAGTTTTGCCTGGTTCAGGGCCAATCGGACAAAACTGTTTCTCACGTGAAACAGTTTTGTCCGATTGATGGAGGAAAATCTTGTAAGTGCTCATCCATATGTTCACTCGTGGGAGGTGTGCGATCGCGGCAAAACCCAGTACGATGGTGGGAAGGCGGCTGGATCACGAAACATTGGTTCGAAGCCAGCTATCAACGGGGCGTCCCCGCGGCATCGTTGTCAATCAGACGGGGCAGATCGTTTGGATCGGTCATCCCATAGAACTTGCGGAGCCGCTCGCTGCCATCATCGATGGCAATTGGGATCTCAGCGCCAAATCGCAAGCGCACCGGGAAGAACTTGCTAAGAATAAAGTGAGGGAGCGCTTCCGGCTACGTAAAGGAGTCAATGCAGCTCTTTTGGCGAACGACACAGCAGGCGCGGTGAGCTTCATAAATGAGGCATTTGCTGCCCATCCCGAGTTTGAACTGGACGCTTCTGTCAGTCAGTTCGATGCTCTTGCATGCGAGTCCACGCTCAGGTGAGGTCCTGAATGAAGCCTCGGAAAAGGATTTCGCGAAACTCGCCCTTCAAACGATGCGTCGAATCGAAGCCTTACTCGGTCAAGATTCGTCGTCTGCGAGAATGACTCCGCATATCTGGATGCAATATGAAGAAAATTTCGCTCGCGCCCTCATTGCGGCCGGAAGAGCCGGGGAGGCGCTTGACTGTATGATTGTATATGCATTGGCGGGGGCTGGATGAAGGGTTTCATTTACCGGCCTCCGCGGCCGGTGCTACTTCGCCGCTCCCGCGTGCGCCTTTCCACCACTGCCGCAAACGATCAAGATGCAGATAGACGGCCGGTGTCGTGTAGAGTGTCAGGACTTGGCTGACGACGAGTCCGCCGATAATGGCGACGCCGAGCGGGCGCTGGAACGCGACGCCCTCGCCCAAGCCAAGCGCCAGCGGCAGGGCGCCGA
>DATJLX010000009.1:0-13081 GCA_035509135.1 Methylocella sp. | reverse complement strand
TGCCTCGTCACCTTCCACGCACCCGCCTTTAAAAACGTCTCCCTAAGTGCGAAGAAGCCGCAACGCTTAACCTGGATTCTTGATGAGCAACCTCCAGGCCATTGCCGCAATGTGGTTTGCTCTCGCGCTCGCCGCGAGCCTGCTTTCGGTCTGGCTTCGTCTCTCGTCCGCGATCATCGAGATCATGATCGGCATGGCCGCGCAATTGGTCATTGGCGCCACCATTGGCACGGACATCCTTGCGAGCAACGCCAATTGGGTGAAGTTTCTCTCGAGCACGGGCGCGATTCTCCTGGTGTTTCTGGCGGGTGCCGAACTCGATCCATCGATTTTCAAGCTCAAATGGAAGGAAGCCGCGACGGTCGGGCTCGCGAGCTTCATTTTGCCATTTCTGGGAAGCACGGCGGCGGCCTATTATTTTCTGGGTTGGGGGGTGATGCCGAGCTGGCTCGCCGGGATTGCCATGTCAACGACATCGGCGGGCATCGTCTATGCCGTGACGCTCGAACTCGGTCTCAATAAAATTGACTACGGCAAAACGCTTTTGGTCGCTTGCTTCGTGACCGACATACTGACGGTCGTCATGCTGGGTCTCATCTTCGCGCCGTTCACGATGAGGACCCTGATCGCTCTTGGGATCTCCGCCGCGGTCTTCATCGTGCTGCCCTGGCTCACGCCTCAGATCTTCAAGCGGTACGGAGACCGGCTTGCTGAAATCGAGACAAAATTTCTGCTTCTTTGCCTTCTTGGAATGGCAGCGCTCGCCGAATGGGCAGATAGCGAAGCGGTGCTCCCTGCTTATCTCGTCGGAATGGCGCTTGCGAGAAGCGTCGGCACGGATCACGTGCTCATCCGGCGTTTGCGCACGCTGACGTTTGGATTGCTGACTCCCTTCTTTTTCATTCTCGCGGGCTCTATCATTTCGATTCCCGCACTTCTTGCGGCGCCAGGGGCTTTCCTTATCTTTCTTATTGTCAAAATCGCCATGAAATTCGTTGGCGTTTATCCAGCGGCGAGGTACTTCGGCGCGCCGAACAAGGAGGCGATCTACACAACACTCCTGATGGCGACGGGGATATCCTTTGGGACGATCGCCGCCTTGTTCGGCCGGGCGCATGGGATCATCGATGGAAGCCAGTATTCAACATTGACGGCCGCCGTCGTCGGAACCGCGATCATCCCCCTCATTGTTGCCGATCAATTTTTTCTGCCGCGCTACTTGCTGCCTTTGCCGGAACAACCCGAAATTTTGGCATCACGGCGGAGCGGGCTGCTCGGTAAAGTCCTGTTTGCCAACGACGGATCGGAACATGCGGTTCCCGCCCTCAAACTCGCGCTTGCGATCGCGAAACAGAATAATGCAGAACTGCACATGGTGTCTGTGGGGCAGATTGGCCAACTGCCTGAATTCACCGAAGAAGCGCGGGAAGAGATTGGAACCGCCCCCCGGCATTTCCGTGGCGCCCTTCAACTCGCGAGCGCGATGGCGGAAGAGAGCGAAGTGGAGCTGCATACCCATGTCGTGGCCGCTTCGCATCCGGTGCAGAGAATCGTTGATCTCGCGGCCGAACTCGACGTGGACTTGCTCGTGATCGGGAGCAAGCCTCATCCGACGCTCTATGAGCGTTTGGCCGGGAGCCGCGCGAACCGTATCCTGAAACGCGCGCGCTGCCCCGTGCTCGTCGTCAAGTGACGCCGGGCCTATGCGCCGCTAGCCCCGCTCGACACTCGGCTCTTCCTCGCGCATGGTCATTTCTTGGCCGCGCCAAACGAAGTCATTCATGCACCAGGCATCGATATAGACAACCGGCAGCATGAGGTCGCGCAGGATGAACATCAATGGCATGCGCCACGAGAAATGCCACTTGTTCAGGACAGCGAGCAGCGATTCTGGCGCATACCAGGCGAGCGCGGCGAGGACTGTCATGGCGGGCACGTTGAGATGAAATGCCCAGGCGGCATAGGCGGCCATAAGGCAAGGCAAGGCGGCTCCCGCGACAATTTCCGGCGCATAATACAAGGGAAAAGTTTTCCGCCGCAGGCGCGCCCAGCGCAGCTGCCGCAGCCAGATGTCGCGGAAGCCGCGGGAGCCGAGGGGCTGTTCGAACGGGCTATCGACGAGGTTGATCCGGAGCCCTTGCCGGTGGACGAGCTTCGTCGAGGCGGCATCCTCCGCGATTTCGGCGCCGAGCGCCCGGATGCCGCCGCCCTTGTCGATGATTTCGCGGCGCCAGAGCATGGACTTGCCTTGCGCGAAACCAAGACCCATCGCTTCGGCGCAATATTGCCAGCGCGCCTCGAAAGTGTTGAGAAAGGCGCATTCGAGCTCGGCCCAAAGATTGCCGGGCCGCGAGCCCAGAGGCATGGAGCAGACAAGGCCGGATTGGCGCCGCCAGGCGAAAAGAAGCCGCTGAATATAATCCTTGGGCATCAAGACATTGGCGTCGGCGAGAATGATCCAATCGTGGTGCGCCGCGTCCCAGCCCCGGACGCAATTGTTCAATTTTGGATTGGCGCTCACTTTCTCGTCACCAACGATCAGCCGGGCGGGCCGGTCCGGGTGAGCCGCGATCAGGCGCTTGACAAGCGGGACGGCGGGATCATTGAGCCGGGCGACGCAAAAAATAATCTCATAGCTTGGATAATTCAGTGCAAAACTCGATTTTAAAGTCTCCTCGCAGTAATTATCAAGACCGCAGACGGGGCGCACGACGGAAACCCCCGGCGCGGCGCGCGGCGGCGGAAGCGGGGCGAGCCTTGGCCGCGCCCGGATCGCCGCGACCCCAAGGCTGACCAGATGCAAAAGAATCAAGAGAAGGCAGAACCAGGCCGCGCTAAATGCCATCGTCATTGCCGGGCTCCGGGGCTCGTATCAGGGTCTTCATTCGAAAGCGGCCGCGGCATTTCCTCGAAACACCTTTTGTATCAGGTCATTGTTGAAAAGCGTGGGACCGGCCTTCAAGGAAATCCGGATTTAGGCCCGGCTGAGCAGGTTGAACGCCATCCCATTCGATGATTCGCCCCTAATGTCGCGATTCTATAACCCCCAGGTCACGCATGCCGCATCCCATCGTCCGCTTCGCTCCCTCGCCGACCGGCCGCATTCACATTGGCAATGCGCGGACGGCGCTCCTGAACGTCCTCTTTGCAAAAAAGAATCACGGCCGATTTATTCTTCGTTTCGATGACACTGATGTGGCACGCTCGAAGGAGGAATTTGCCCAGGCGATCGAGGTCGACCTCGCCTGGCTCGGAATCGTGCCGGACGCGGTCATGCGCCAATCGGAGCGATTTCCGCTTTATCACGCCGCCGCCGCGAAACTGCGGGAGGCCGGCCGCCTTTATCCGTGCTTCGAGACGGCGGAGGAGCTTGACCGCAAACGCAAGCGCCAGCAGGCGCGCGGCCTGCCCCCCGTCTATGACCGGGCGGCGCTCGCTCTCTCAGGCGAGGAACGGGCCAAGCTCGAAGCCGGGGGCCGCCGGCCGCACTGGCGCTTCAAGCTCGACCATGTCATCATGCGCTGGAGCGATCTCGTGCGCGGCGAGAGCCATATCGACTGCGCCTCGCTCTCCGATCCGGTGCTGCTGCGCGAGGACGGCACCTATCTCTACACTCTGCCGTCCGTCATCGATGATATCGCCCAGAAAATCACCCATATCATCCGGGGCGAGGACCATGTGACCAACACGGCGGTGCAGCTTCAGCTTTTCGAGAGTTTGGCTGGGCCAGGCCAGCTGCCGTCTTTCGGGCATCACAATCTTTTGGCTTCGGCGAGCGGCGAGGCTTTATCGAAACGGTCCGGCGCCTTGTCGATTGGCGGCTTGCGCGAGGCAGGCATCGAATCGCTCGCCGTTGCCGCGGCGGCGGTTCTGACCGGCTCATCCGTGGCGCTGCATCCGGTCGGCAGCCTCGATGAACTCGCGGCGGCGCTCGATCTCGGCGAATTGTCCCGCACCGTGGCGCGGTTCGAGCCCGCCGAGCTTGCCGCCCTGTCGGCGCGCACCCTTCATGGCCTCGATTTCGAGGCCGTCCGTGAGCGGCTCAAGGCGCATGATATCACCGGCTACAAGGCGCAGCCCTTCTGGCTCGCCACGCGCGGAAACCTGACGGTGTTTCTGGATGTCGTCGACTGGTGGCGGGTCGTCGAGGGCGAGATCGCGCCGGTCGTCGAGGAGGCTGAATTTCTGACGGCGGCCCGCGAAAACCTGCCAGGCGAGCCCTGGGATGACCATGTCTGGAGCCAATGGACCGGGACTTTAAAGAAGGTCACCGGCCGCCAGGGCCGGAGGCTGTTTCATCCCTTGCGCCTTGCCTTGACCGGCCGTGAGACCGGGCCGGAACTTGCGGCGCTCCTGCCTTTGATTGGCAAGGCTAAAGCGGCGGCACGATTATCCGGACGCGCCGCTTGACCCCATCGGGTCCGGTGACCTCCTGGGTCCCGGCGGTTTGGCCGCCGCCCGGATCGGGATTATCCCCCGCATCGGCTTCCGGGGCGGCGGCGGGCTGCGAGGCGGGCCCCGGCCGCGCCGCTTTCTCGAATTTTGGCTTTGCCAATGCAGCCGATGTCTCGGGGGTGACCACGATATCGCTTTTGCGCGCCCGTCCAAGCAACTCCTCGGCTCCCTCAAGCGCCTCGGCCCAGCTCTGCCCGGGCGGCTTGCAGGTGCAGGAAGGATCGAAACTTTTCTCGAATTTCAACGCATTGGGCAGATCGGAATAGGCCGTGTTTCCGTCGAGCGACACGGCCGTGCTGATGACCTGATTGGGGGACCGTGTATAAACGCTGACCGGAGCATTCGGACAGAGCGCCTGGCAAAGGCTCGCTAACTGATCCGGGTCGCTTTGCCTTACCGGCAGGCTCAATGGAAAAAATCCGCCGTCGCAACTCCGCACGCAGACCGCCTGCGAGCCTCCGTGCGGCGTGAGATCGTCGCCCGGGAGCGGGCGCACCTCCTCGAAGTGGGGCTGTTGCTGGGGAGAGAATGGATTATTTTGCGTAAAGGCCCCAAACAGAGCCTCGAAAAAATTGGGCTGATGCGGCTGCGGCGACGCCGGGGCCTGGGCGCGGCAATAGGCGTTGTAGCGCGCGACCAGCTGCTGCCGGGCGGCGGAATTTCCACCTAGATCTCCAGTTCCTCCAGATTGTGAAAGACTTACCTGCAATTGTTGAATGCGTGTATTAAGACTAGGGCATTGCGGCGGCGCGGTATCGAACAAAAAAAATTGGCCTCGTTCGCAGCCGAGGGCGCGGGCCGACCGGATGGCGCGGTCGAGTTCCGCGCGCTGCTTTTCAACGGCGCCACCATAATGACTGGCTGGCCTAGGGGCGCTGTCGAGCGCGCTGATTTCGGCCGCCAGCCGGGGGCAATCGAGCGGCTGGGGAGCCGCTGAACTGGCCGATAAAACGAAAGCCGCGCTCCCCATGGCCAGCCCCAAGCGGGCGAAAGGACGCATGACGGTCTCCTGGATGACTCGGCGCAAGCCGGATGCATGACTCATGCGCGACACCGTGATAGCCAGCTAGCTTGATGTCCCTTCATGGCCTTACCATGACCAAGGGAAAGGAATGATTGCGCCATAGCTTCCGGGACCGAAACCAAACGGCAAAACGGTCCCACTCATTCATTTTCCAGAAAAGAAAAGTAAGATAAGTTATTAAAATAACGTTATTATACACGCAGGAGCGAACTTCGGCCAAAGGCTCAACTATCCTGCTTATCTTTCGGTTGTTGGGTTTTCTCCTCCAGCCGCACTTTGAGCGCCAGCAGCTTTGCGAAAGGCGAATCCGGGTCCGGTTGCCGTTCACTGGGCTGCTTCTTCCTGACGGAAACCCGCTCGCCGCGGCCCTCCTTGTGTTCATCCGTGGCACCGCGCGGCTGAGTTCCCGCCGGTTTCCGGCCACGTTGCCCCCCGAAACGCGGCCGTTGGTCGCCGCTCCCCGGCTCGCCGCCACGCATATGGCGGGCCTCAAAGGCCTTGGGTGGCGTTGCGGTTTGACCGTGTGCCTGTCGGGTTTTTCCGGGTTTGGCGCTGTCTTGCGTTTCCCCGGCCGCCGTCTCGCATGGCGGCGCAACTTGCGCGGCGGGCTCTGGCGCAGCGACGATCCCCCGGGCCGGTGCTCTGGCGTGCCGTTCGAAAGATTTTTTCTGCGGCCGCGGCTCAAGCCGCCGGGCATGCTGCTGCCGATGCGGCCGCCAAATTTCGATCAAGGTCTCTTCAGCGGCCAGGGATGGCGCCGCCTCGGCTGTCTCCGGATGAAGCTGCATGTCCTCGCTTGCCGCGCTCTCGCTCTTGACCGTCTCCGCCCCCTCCTCCAGCGTCGCGGAGCCGCACGGCGGCGCCAGGGCCTCAGCAGGCAAGGGCGCGGCGGCTTCCGGGGCTTGCCCCGCGGCGCCTGGCGTTTCGAGGGGCGGTTCGGTGACGTCAGCACCGACCGGGACCTCCGCTCCCGCCGCTGGGGCCAGGGCAAGTCCGGCTTCAAGCGGGGTTTCTGGCAGAACCTCGGGTGCCACTGGCGCAGGCAAGGTGATCGCGGGGCCCCTGCGCTGTTCAGACGTGTAACCGAGCGCGCGAAGGATCGAGGCGAAACTCTCGCCCGAACAGCCGGCAAGCGACGTCATCGCGACGGTGACAACGAAACCATCGCCATCCGCGGCGCCGGGCGGCGGATCTCCCGAGGTGACACTGGGACGATAGCTTACAGCCGGGCGGATCAGATCTGCGAGACGCTCCAGAATATCGACGCGCACCGCGCGATCCCCGCAAACCCGGAATCCCGCCGCGCGGTACAAATTTCTCTGGACGTCCTTGTCGGCGATCAGGGAGGTCCGGCCGGAGGCGGCGAGATGAAGCACTTCGTCCAGGCCCTTGAAGGCCTCGCTGCCGCCATGTTTGAGGGCAAAAAGCTGCGCGGCGAGGGCGCGTGGCGCGGGCTTGATCAAACCCGGAAGATAAAGATGATAGGCGCCGAAGCGCATCCCAAATCGCCGCAACGCGGCACGGTCGTCCTGCGACAGGCTCTTGACGTCGTTGGCGACGCGGACACGGTCGAGCACGCCAAGCGACTCGGCGACGTGGAACGCAATGCCGCGTGCGATCCCTTCAAGTCCCTCGCCCTTTTCCAATTCGGCGAGCGGCCCGAGAAGCTTCTTTACATGCTGGGCAAGCCAGAGATCGAGCCGCCGCTGCACCATTTCGAGGGCCTGGCCGGTCAATTGCTCGTCAGCAAGGATCGTCACGCGCGGTTCGAGCACATGGGCGCCGGCGGTGATCGTGGCGATAGGCTCGCCGAGCCAGCGGATGATTCCGTCATTGGTCAGGATGAAGGCTTCGTCGACGGCCTCGCTGACCCGCCCGGCGCGCCCCTCGATCTCGCTCGCCAAGGCCTTTTGTGCGGCGGCGTTCAGGGCTTTCGCGGCCTCGCCCACCGCCGCTGGATCGGCGGTGAAGCGAAAACCGTTGAGTTGCCCGACGTGCTGGCCAGCGACCAGCACGTCACCGCTTGGGGTGACCTCGGCTTCCAACATGGCGTTCTCCCTTAGGCGGCGCATGAGAACGCTTGTCCTCCGGTCCACGAACCTTTGGGCGAGACGTTCATGCAAAGCGTCCGACAGATTGTCCTCTACCTGACGCGTGACACTCTGCCAATGCTCTGGATCACGCAACCAGCCAGCCCGATTGGCGATGAAGGTCCAGGTTCTGATCTCGGCGATCCGCGCCGAAAGCGCATCAAGCCCGCCGTCGCTGCGGTCTTGTGCCGCGACATGGCGGGCAAACCAGTCATCGGGAATATGGCCCCCGCGCACCACAAAACCAAAGATCGAAACCACGAGTTCGCCATGCGCGGCCGGCGACAGCTTGCGATAATCGGGGATTTGGCAGCATTCCCAGAGGCGGGCAATATCGGCCCTTGTCTTCGCCGCGCGCAGCACTTTTTCATCGCGGGCGGCGAATTCAAGGGCGATCTGATCCTCGGCGAGCGGCGCGCGCGCCAGGCCCGGCGCCTTCGGCAAACTGTCGAGCGAGGCGGAAAGAGCGGCGATGGAAGAGAAATCAAGATCGGTATTGCGCCATTGCAGCATCCGGACCAGATCGAAGCTATGATCCTCCAGCTGTTCGACAAGCGTTTCGTCGAAGGGCGGGCAACGCCCGGTCGTGCCGAACGTCCCATCGCGGAGATGGCGGCCGGCGCGGCCTGCGATCTGACCGAATTCAGCCGCGGTCAGACGGCGGTGCTGCCAGCCGTCGAATTTCCGGTCGGCCGCGAAGGCGATGTGATCGACGTCGAGATTGAGCCCCATTCCGATGGCGTCGGTCGCGATGATGTAATCGACGAGGCCATTTTGGAACATGTCCACCTGGGCGTTGCGGGTGCGGGGCGAGAGCGCGCCGAGGACAACCGCGGCGCCGCCGTGCTGGCGCCGGATCCATTCGGCGATCGCATAAACATCCTCGGCTGAAAAGGCGACAATGGCGCTGCGCCGGGGCAGGCGGGTCATTTTCTTCTCTCCCGCGAAGCTCAAGCGGGAGAGACGCGGGCGCGCCACGATCCGGACGCCAGGCAAAAGATCCCGCACGGCGCCCTGCATGGTGGCGGCACCGATCAGCAAGGTCTCCTCTCGTCCGCGAAGATTGAGAAGCCGGTCCGTGAAGACATGACCGCGGTCGAGATCGGCGGCGAGCTGAATTTCATCCACCGCGACGAAAGCAAGGTCGAGATCGCGCGGCATTGCCTCGACGGTCGAAATCCAGTAGCGCGGCGAATCCGGCTTGATTTTTTCCTCGCCGGTAATGAGCGCGACGGCCCCCACGCCCGCCTTTTCCACCGCGCGGTTATAGACCTCGCGCGCGAGAAGCCGGAGCGGCAGGCCGATCATCCCGCTTGAATGGGAAAGCATTCGCTCGATCGCGTAATGGGTCTTGCCGGTATTGGTCGGCCCAAGCAGGGCGGTCACGCCCCTGGAACGGTCCCGCGACAAGGATTTGGCGGCCGGAAATGGAATGTTCATTGGTTAACCGGCGCGGAAAAAGATGGATTGCAGCGGGGAAGGTTTATCGGGTCTGGCCGCGACGGCGCGAAATGGCTGGGAAAGGCCCTCTCTTTCGCCCTGCGCCGCCCGGCTGACCGGCTCGGGCGACGGTCTCGTGCGAGAAACCGTGAGCGGGACGTTTTCCCGCCCGACCTTAGCCTTTCCCACTGACGCCCATCGAGGGTCTTTTGTATCACAACGGCACCGCACTGTATCAGAATGATGCCGTTACGCGAGACATTCTTTACGGCTTGAACGGGAGACGAACGAATCGCGCCCGAATCGGTGACAGGGGGCAAATCCGTGTTTGTTCACCACAACATGTGGAATAGACCTGATTTTTGACCCCACAATTTGTAAAAATTGCCCATTCGCGTCGAAAATAAAGCTTCACCGCGCGTCCCGCAAACAGATGCGATCAAACCTCGCTGTCAACTTCAAAAAGCAAAATTCCGCGCGAAAACGCTATGGTTGTCCGGTGTCGCCATCCGGGAAATACTGCCGGAGGATGCGGTCGCGGTAGCCGACGAGATTTTGGTGTTGTTCCGCCGCTGTCCGGACAGCCGTCGTGAATTGCGGAACCAGCCAGTGCGCCACAAATCCAAAGACGCTCGCATCCGCGCCGCAAGGCTCATCACCCATCAAAAAGGGCTTCTCCCCGATCAGGGTAGCAAGGGCATTGATGTCGGCGATTGCCAGTTCATCACGCTCGGCCGGCGTGTGGCGCCCAAAGCCCTGCGATTTCAAGGTTTTTCTAATTTTCCGGCGAACCATGCCTTGGACGATGAATCGATAGGGCATCGGCAGGGCCTTGAAAAATTCGGCGGGACCCTTGGCAAAATTGCGATCATCGAGCCAGCGCGTTGCCAACAGAGCCAAATAGAGATGCTCTTCGCACATTTTTTCAATGGCCCAGGCGGTGGCCTTCTGTTCCGGCGTGAGGCCGGCATCGAAATCGAAACCGTATTTTTTCTCGATGTGAAAGCGGATGAAGGTCGAATCGGGGACGATGAGACCCTCATCATCAATGCAAGGCAATTTGCCCTTTGACTCTTTGCTCGGCAGGCTCTCGACTTGCTTATAGGGCAAACCAGCGAGTTTCAACAACAGCATCGCTTTGATAACAAAGGGGCTTCCATCGGGAAGTCCGAACGAAGGCCCAAATGTCCGCAGAATGATCATGACGAAGGCTCCCTCCTCGCCCTGCCGCCCGCGCGCGGCGTCAATGGGTGGAGGTCGCGGTCACGTCCGACGGCTCGACAGAAAACGCCACTGCGTCGATCACGGCGGCGCCGGCCAAGGTCATCAAGGCGACATGGAGCGGCACGACGACATGGGCCCGGGCAATCGGCGCGAGCCAAGCCTCGATGTCCCGGTTTTCCGCCATGAAGCGCGTCGACCTGGAATCCCGCTTATGGCCCGAGATCGGAATATAGCGGGCGGCGCAGACCGAGACAGGGCCCGAATAACCCTCAATCGACATGTTTCTTGTGCCAACGTAATGAAGCGTCACATTAAATCTGACATAGCCATCATAAACCGGAATTGTCCTGTTGCAGGCTGCCGGGCCGACGAGGGATTCGCCCTCCGGAACCGGCATGATCAAGGCACTCGTCGGATCGACAATATTGCGCTTATTGGCCTCGGTAACGGGAATTCTTCCTTCTCTATCCTCGAAGGGCGGAAAGATCTCGACGGCCCTGACGTTGCCGGAATCAAGCGACATTCGCACGGTTCGGCTGCCGACCGAATTCGCCGAGGTGGTTGCATAGGTGGAGGGGGCGGGGCCTCCCTTGCGCAGAGAGCCTGTCGAGGCGAGCGCCAGCTTGACATCCGAGACCATGGCCGCGATGCCGGTCAATTTGGCATTGAGATTGATCCGGTAGTTGGCCGGACTCACCGAACCGGCCGCCGCGACTTCGCCAATGTGGAATCCGACAAGGCTCACCGAATAGCGCGCCCGGAACTCATCGGCGCGCACCAACACCGCCGCGCCAGGGCCAGAAAGCAGCGCCCAAGCGAAACCCAGCGTGAAGACCGGCACATGCCGTGCCATTTTCCTCTTCAAATCACCCATTCCGGTCATCATGATCACTATTGCCCGCCACCCCGCCGCATGAATGGCTTGGCAGCCGGGGAATCGTGCCGCCCAAGGTCTTATCATATCAGGACAACCGGCAAACACCATCATAGCCGTCAATTGAAAGCGGGATTGTGGCCTTTTGTCAGGCGCGCCTCTCAAGACTGACGGGTGGTTATGGGAAGCAAGCTGAAACGAAGCAGGGATTGAATGCTGGCATTTTCAAAGTGAAGTCAGCGGTTCTCGCCAAGACAATGCGATTCAACAGAGATTGAGAGCGGCTTTCCAGGACACTAAAGCCTTCCCGTCAACGGTTTGGAAACACATTCATTCACATTCATTCAAAGATGATGCGGATGAGACTTGCCATGGCTTGCCGGAAAGAGACTATTATCCCTTGGCGTCGTCCTCGGCATCGGCGCGCAGCATGGCCGGTGTCCGCGCGAAAAGTTGATCAGGTGCGAAACATGGGTTGGAAACTTGGCTGGCGGGGTCTCGTTCTGGCGACAGGTCTCATGGCAAGCTCGGATGGGCATGCCCTCACACCGGCGGCTCTTGTCAAGGAGCTCGGAAGCGCGGGTGAAGAGACCCTCGTCGCGACCGGGCAGGATGCCCCCCCGGCGGCCAGCCCCGCTGAGACGGCTGGACGGTATTCCATTATGCGGGACGGCGGCAAGGACACTGGATGCATGTTGACCTTGGCCAGTCAAGCAAGAGCGTCCGGCGGCGGAAAGGCTTCCCTCGCTCCCGGCTGTCGCGACCAGGGAATCGTGATTTTCGATCCGGTCGGTTGGCAAATCGTCAATGGCCGCCTCGTGTTGACGGCGCGCAAGGGGCACAAAGCCCATCTTGACGCGCAGCCGGACGGCACCTGGAAAAAGGATCCGAAAGAAGGCAAGGCCCTGATTTTGAAAAAATTATAAAGCCTAACCTTCCCCGCGCACGGTCTCGTTTTCAGAGACGCGCTCTGGTCTCAGCCCTCAATTGGAAAAAAGCGCGACGCCATGAGCGGCCATGCCGCGCTTGTTTCCGATTTTACCTTCAATCTTCGATCGCGGGCTTTCTCGGGCCGCCATGCGAGGCATGCCCGCCCTTGCGGCCGGCTTCCGATGCCAGGGCATGATTGCGCGAGAAGCTGCGCTTGTTCGGATTGACGCTTTGCCCGCCCTTGCGGCCGGCTTCCGCCGCCAGCCGCGGGTTTTGCGAAAAACTCCGCTTTTCGTGGGGGACACTCTCGCCGCCCTTCCGTGCGATTGCCCGCTGTTTCTCGGGATCCATCGAGGCGAATCCCCTTGTCGAAGTGGGTGATTTCTTCGAAGATTCCATCGTAGCGCTCATCGTTCCTCTCTTAAAATTTTTGTCCACCTTGAAGTATATAATGTTTGGCAGCGGTAAAGGTTGCTTATTTCATTTCAAGTTCGCGTGAGCGTGGTCTGCCGCGTTTCTAAACGACATGGGAAGCGAGGTTCGCGATTGCGAGATGCACCCTCTCCCGTTTTGCCTGCTCGCTGCCGCTTCTCTTTGTTAATCTGAATGAGAAGCGTTAATCTGAATGAGAAGCAGACTTTTTAGGAAATTATTGCGAGTCAGTTTGGGATAACCATGGTCTTAAGCATATCATGATCGCCATTAATCATTTCTTAATAAGGATACTCGTCTTAATAAGGATACTCGATAAATTTTATGCAATTCTTGAGTTGCCCGCGGCTTTCACGCCGGTCAATGATCAAATACGCGCCTTGAGCGTTTTCAGATGAAGTAAACACCGGTTCGCTGTCCGTAATTGTCCTTAAGACTTCGAACAGCGTTCCCGGGGGGAACCGCTCTGGCGATCGCATCGCCGGTGACGATGCGCCAGTGACCGTAGCAAGACATGCCTCATTATACTAAAATAAAAAAATAACATCCTGGTGAACAGGACGCTTCATGTCTTATCGAAGCAATACGGGCGGCACCCATTACGTCTTTGAC
>DATJLX010000008.1:0-2277 GCA_035509135.1 Methylocella sp. | reverse complement strand
ACGCAAGAGCGATGCAAACCGGCACGTGAGACGTTTCAGCGAGGAGGGCCTGGCATTGCCGTCTTGCTACGGTCAAGCCTTGCTCCCGATGAAAGGACGATCAGCGCATGATGTTTCAAGCTTTTGATCGGGGCCCCGTCTGTCGCGACAAATCCAAGGTACCCCTGAGGTCCTTCATTACCACCGGGCTTCCGCGTCCGCATCCCATGCGGCGCCGCGCGATTTTGGCGGCTCATCCCGAGGCCGGAACTTTGATCGGGCACGACCCGGTAACGGCGGCGATTACTCTTGCGGTTGTCGCCGGACAGACCGTGGTCGCGGCCGGTCTTGGCTTGCTCGGTCCTACCTATTGGTGGGCGGCCCTGCTTGCGGCCTTTTTCATTGGCGCCTTCGCCAATCACGCTATGTTCGTCGTCATTCACGACGCGACCCATAATTGCATCTTCAAAGCCAATTCCTCGAACAAATGGGTCGCGATTCTCGCTGATTTGCCCAACAGCTTTCCGACAGCGATGGGATTTCGCTGCTACCACATGAAGCACCATTCGCATCTTGGAGATTATGATTATGACGCGGATCTTCCGAGCCGCTGGGAAGCGCGTCTCTTTGGCAATAGCGCTCCCGGGAAGGCGGCTTGGATGTTTCTTTTTCCGGTTTTTCAGCTCACCCGTCTGGCCAGGCTGAAAGGCTCGGTGCCGATATGGAGCCGCTGGACATTCATCAATGCCGGCTGCGTTTTCCTTTATGATCTCGCCATAGTCCTATTCTTCGGCCCGAATGCGCTTCTCTATCTTTTCGCCTCATTCTGGTTCTCGGTCGGCGGCCTGCATCCGCTCGGCGCCCGCTGGCTGCAGGAGCATTTTACCCCCGATCCAGCCCAGGAGACGTTTGATTATTACGGCCCTTTGAACCTCATCGCGCTCAACATCGGCTATCATAACGAGCATCATGATTTTCCGGACGTGCCCTGGTCGCGGCTGCCGCAGCTGAAGCAAATGGCCCCGGAATTTTACGCCCATCTCCTGACGCATGAGTCATGGGGAGGGCTTTTGCTCAAGTTCATCTTCGACCCGCAATTCACTTTGTACACGCGGGTTGACCGGAGTGTGCGTCGGGAAGGACTCAGACCTCGTTGAGCTGTTCCGTTGCCGGCAAAACCTCCAGGAGAGGTCTTGTCTTGGGCGTGCGTTTCCAGGTTTCGGAGGCCCCGAAGACGGTCTTCAGGATGGATGGCGCATTTGACATACTGACATAGATCATCAAGGGGATCAGCGAGGCAAGAGTCGCAAGATAGCGACCAAACGCGCCGCGCCGCAAAATAACATAGGGAACGAAGGTCATGCCGATCCCGATGAACAAGATCAAGGCCGCGATCGTGGCGACGAGGGGCATGTAGGGGGCAAGATCGCCACCCCTGATCACCACGCAAAGCACGAGGGAAAGGCAGGCCAGCGCAACGCAGGGATAAAAGGTCTGGATGAGGATAAGGAAACTCGCCGAAAATTTTCGCCATAGCGGCCATTCGGCCGTCCAAACCGCGTTGAGCAGCTTGCGGGCGACCTGGACGAAACCATTCGACCAGCGCCTCTGTTGAACCTGCCAATGCGAAACCTTTTCGGGGACAAGCCCTGGTACGGCGGGTTCCATCGCGAAAAGACCATGCCAGCCGGCGATCTCGGCGCGAATGGTCAGATCGAGATCCTCGCAGAGCGAGTCGCCCGACCAGCCGCCCGCCGCCTCGATCGCCGCTCGCCGCCAGACCCCGCCGGTGCCGTTGAATTGAAAGAGCCAGCCGGCACGAAAACGCGTTGCCTGCTCGATGACGAAATGGGCGTCGAACATGAGACCCTGCGCGCGGGTCAGCCAGTTCGTCCGGTAGTTCGCGAATTCGCAGCGCGATTGCACGAAGCTCGCGCTTGGATCGGCGATCAAAGCGGGGACCACCGCCCGCAGCCAATGCGCTGGCGGCCGGAAATCGGCGTCGAGCACGGCGACAAAAGGAGCATTCGACTGGTCGAGTCCAGCTGCCAGGGCGCCTGCCTTGTAGCCGCGGCGCGCCGTCCGGTGGAGGTGGGTGATCGAGTGACCGAGGCCACGCAATTCCTGTATGACGTTATTCGCAATTGCCGTCGTTATGTCGGTGCTGTCATCGAGAAGCTGGATATGCAGCCTATCGCGCGGCCAATCCAGTGCGGCGGCCGATCTCAAGCAGTCCGCGACCATAGCAGGTTCATTGAAAACCGGGATTTGCACCAGAACATGCGGGAGATCGGCTTC
>DATJLX010000007.1:0-20068 GCA_035509135.1 Methylocella sp. | reverse complement strand
AGATTTTCCGACCTTGGACCGGCATTCAAGTTTGGCTTGATGAGAAGCGCGTGGAAGAAAAGGGAATTATAAACATAATCGACAAATTACGGAGTTCAACGAAGTCAGAACCTCGAGACAACAATTACCACCTTTATCGGCGTCTACCCCAACTTGACATTAAAGCTGTAGGTTTATCTAAATTCTTGTCTTCTTTGATCGGTGACGACCGATTTGAGAGCTTTCAAGCGATCAAAACTGAATTGGTGGAATGGGCCAAGACAGTCGATCAGATATTAGGTCAAGCGCAGTGTCAATCAGACGGCTGAGATGCCGAAACCCAGCACAATGCTAGCCTTCTGTACCGTGTTGCTTCGAAGCTTACGCTCCGCGCAATAACGGCGTACCTCACATCCGGAAGACGCCAAAGCGCGTTTCCTCAATTGGCGCATTGAGGGATGCGGAAATACAAAGACCGAGCACCATGCGGGTTTCGGCCGGATCGATGATGCCATCGTCCCACAGCCGCGCGCTCGCATAATAGGGATGCGCCTGGCGTTCGAACCCTTCGCGGATCGGCGCCTTGAAAATTTCCTCGTCTTCAGCCGTCAGGATTTGTCCCGCCGCTTCGAAATTGTCGCGGCGCACTTGCGCCAGCACATTGGCGGCCTGTTCACCGCCCATCACCGAAATGCGGGCGTTCGGCCACATCCACAAGAAGCGCGGGCCAAAGGCGCGCCCGCACATGCCGTAATTGCCGGCTCCGAAACTGCCGCCAATGATGACCGTGAATTTCGGCACAGAAGCGCAGGCAACCGCGGCGACAAGCTTGGCGCCGTCTTTCGCGATGCCTTGCGACTCATATTTCTGGCCGACCATGAAGCCGGTGACATTTTGCAAAAAGACAAGCGGGATTTTGCGCCGCGCGCAAAGCTCAATGAAATGCGTGCCCTTCAACGCCGATTCCGAAAACAAAATCCCATTGTTGGCAAGGACGCCGACGGGATAGCCGAAAATATGGGCGAAGCCGCAGACGAGGGTCGTGCCGTAGAGCGCCTTGAACTCGTCAAATGCGCTGCCATCGACGAGGCGGGCGATGATCTCGCGCACGTCATAGGCCTCGCGCGGATCGGCCGGAACGATGCCGTAAATCTCTTTTGCGTCATAGAGCGGCTCGGCGGGCTCGCGCAGAACGACGCCGGGGTTCTTGACGCGATTGAAATTGCCGGCGATCTCGCGGGCGAGCGCAAGGGCATGCGCATCGCTCGTGGCGTAATGATCTGTCACACCCGATTTGCGAGAATGAACGTCCGCACCACCCAAATCTTCCGCCGAGACGATCTCGCCGGTCGCTGCCTTGACGAGCGGCGGCCCGGCCAAGAAGATCGTGCCCTGCCCCGCCACGATGATCGCTTCGTCGCTCATCGCCGGAACATAAGCGCCGCCCGCCGTGCAGCTCCCCATGACCACCGCGATTTGCGGGATGCCCAAAGCCGACATTCGCGCCTGATTGTAGAAGATGCGGCCGAAATGATCGCGATCGGGAAACACCTCGTCCTGGCTTGGCAAATGGGCGCCGCCGCTATCGACGAGATAGATGCAGGGCAGATTGTTTTCCCGCGCGATGTCCTGGGCGCGAAGATGTTTCTTGACGGTCAGCGGATAATAGGTGCCGCCCTTGACGGTCGCGTCATTAACGACGATGACGCATTCCTGTCCGCGAACGCGCCCGACGCCTGTGATCAATCCCGCCGCCGGAACCACATCCGCATAAACTTCATAAGCGGCGAATTGCGAAAATTCGAGAAACGGCGAGCCCGGATCGATCAATGCCGCGATCCGGTCGCGCGGCAAAAGTTTGCCCCGCGCGAGATGTCTCTCGCGCGCCTTGGCGTCGCCGCCCTGCGTGATGAGCGCGATCTTGCCGCGCAAATCCTCGACGAGACCGCGCATCGCAAAGTCATTGGCGGTAAAATTTTGGCTATGCTGGCCAATAGCGGTTTTAAGGACATTCATCGGTTTCAATCATAACGGCATCAAGGAATATATCGGCTCACGTCTATTTATTCCGCCGTCGCACGGCCGGGCGATCATCGTCTAATTTCCATCAAACAGCTCGCGCCCAATCAACATGCGCCGGATCTCGCTCGTGCCGGCGCCAATCTCATAGAGTTTTGCATCGCGCAGGAGACGCCCCGCTGGATAATCATTGATATAGCCGTTGCCGCCGAGGAGCTGGATCGTGTCGAGCGCTGTTCTTGTCGCGTGCTCTGCCGCGAAGAGCAGGGCACCCGCCGCGTCCTTGCGCGAGGTGTGGCCATTGTCGCAGGTGCGGGCCACCGCATGAACATAGGCCCGGCACGCGTTCAAGCACGTGTACATGTCGGCGAGCTTGCCTTGAACAAGCTCGAACTCGCCGATCGCATGGCCGAATTGCTTGCGCTCACGCGTATAGGGCAGACAAAGATCGAGACAGGCCTGCATGATACCAAGCGGTCCGGCGGCGAGCACGAGGCGCTCATAATCGAGACCCGACATCAGCACCTGGACGCCATGGCCCGGCTCTCCCAGCACATTCTCCTCCGGCACTTCACAATCCTCGAACAGGAGTTCGCACGTTGGAGACCCGCGCATGCCAAGCTTGTCAAGTTTTTGACCCGGGCGAAACCCTTTGAAACCGCTTTCGACAAGAAACGCCGTGATGCCATGCGCACCAGCACCGGGATCGGTCTTGGCATAGACGACCAGCGTCGCGGCATAGGCGCCATTGGTGATCCACATCTTGGTGCCATTCAAAATGTAACGGGTGCCCTTTTTGTCGGCGCGCAGACGCATCGACACGACATCGGAGCCGGAACCAGCCTCCGACATGGCGAGCGCGCCGACATGCTCGCCGGACAACAATTTCGGCAGATATCGGCGCTTCTGATCCTCCGTGCCGTTGCGGTGGATTTGATTGACGCAGAGATTGGAATGCGCGCCATAGGAAAGACCGACGGACGCCGAAGCCCGGCTGATCTCCTCCATGGCGATGCAATGTGCGAGGTAGCCAAGGCCCGCGCCGCCATAGGTCTCCTCGACCGTGATGCCGTGCAGGCCGAGCGCGCCCATCGCGGGCCAGAGATCGGCCGGAAAATGGTCGGCGCGATCAATTTCGGCGGCACGCGGTGCGATCTTGGCGGATGCGAAGGCGCCAACCGTATCGCGCAGCATGACGAGATCCGGGCCAAGCAGCAAATCGAGTCCGGGATTTTGCATGTCCTTTGTCCTTGCGCCATCCTTGAGGATTTGGCTGGTCCTTCAGCGAGGAGTATAGGGCAGGATCATGCCGCATGGAAAACCCCAAATGGCCCAGCAGGAAACCGCCCTCGACCTTTGCCGCGCCCTCGTGCGATGCCCTTCGGTGACACCGGAAGACGGCGGCGCCCTCACCGTTCTCACGGCAGCGCTCGGCCGGGCGGGCTTTGTCACCGAGCGGGTTGTTTTTTCTGAGCCCGGCACAGAGGATATTGACAATCTCTATGCCCGCATCGGCAGCGGCGCGCCTTATCTGGTCTTCGCGGGCCATACCGATGTGGTGCCCGTGGGCGACGCAACGCAATGGCGTTACGCTCCTTTCGCGGCGGAGGTCGCCGATGGCGCGGTCTGGGGGCGCGGCACCGCCGACATGAAGGGTGATATCGCCGCCTTCGCCGCCGCCGCCATCGCTTACGTCTCGCGGCACGGACCGCCCAAGGGCTCGATCGGCTTTTTCATCACGGGCGACGAGGAAGGCCCGGCCATCAATGGCACGCAGAAGCTGTTGCACTGGGCGCAGGAGAAAGGCGAGCGCTTCGACCATTGCATCGTCGGCGAGCCGACGAGCCGGCAGTGGCTTGGCGACATGATCAAGATCGGAAGGCGCGGCTCGCTCAATGGCACGCTCATTGTCCCCGGCCGCCAGGGCCATGCCGCTTACCCTGAGAAGGCCGACAATCCCATTCCGAAGCTCATGGCGCTGCTTGCCGCCTTGACCGCGACGCCGCTCGATGAGGGCACGCCGCAATTCGAGCCTTCCAACCTCGAAATCGTGTCGGTCGATACGGGAAACCCGGCGTTCAACGTCATTCCAGGCGAGACCCGCGCGCGGTTCAATGTGCGCTTCAACGATCTCTGGACACCGGAGACGCTCGCGTCGGAATTCAGCCGCAGGCTCGACTCCTTAGGCATGAAATACGCGATCAGTTTCGAGCCTTGCAATGCGGTGGCGTTTTTGACGAAGCCCGATGCTTTCACGGAGCTTGTCGCCCAGGCCATCGAAAGGATAACCGGACGGGCGCCGGTGCTTTCGACAAATGGCGGCACATCGGACGCGCGCTTTATCTGCGCCTATTGCCCGGTCCTCGAATTTGGCCTAGTTGGCGCGACCGCCCATATGGTGGATGAGCATATCAAGGTTGTGGAACTCGCGGCCTTGACGGATATTTATGCGGCGATTTTGGACTCCTATTTTGATAAGGCGTGAATCGCCAATCGGACAAAAATGTTTCACGTGAAACATTTTTGTCCGATTGGGGCCGAAAACCTTACAACCCTTCGGACATCCTTCGGCTTGAAGGGGTGGGATTGCGTAAAATCAATGTCCGATTGGTGGCCTGCCGATTGCTGACCCAGCGCTCCATTCGCTGGCGTTACGGCGGCTTCCCAAGATGAGAGAATTCGCTTGAACAAAGCCCTTTTCGATCGCGCTTCGCCGGATTTCGCGGCCCGCCGGGCCGAGGCGCGCAAGATGCTCGATGCGCTCGATCCCGCCATGCAAAGCGGCGGCCCGCCCGCTGATCCAGCACGGCGGGCGTGGTTTGAGGCGGTCTATGCCTTGGCAAGCGGCGATCCCGCCCGCGTGCCCTGGGCCAATCTCGCGCCGCATCCGCTGACGCAAGCCTGGGTCGCGGCTCATGCGAAAGAGAGTCCGGGCTTCAAGGTTCTCGATGTCGGTTGCGGCCTTGGCGACAATGCCGAATGTTTCGCAGCGGCGGGCGCTTGCGTCACGGCGTTCGATTTCATTGGCGAGGCGGTCGAATGGGCCAAACAGCGGTTTCCCGCAACGCAGGTCACCTATGTTCAGGGCGATCTTTTTGCCTTGCCGGAGGAATGGCGGCACAATTTCGATCTCGTCCATGAATGCTATACATTGCAGGCGCTCTCCGCGTTGTTGATACCGCAAGCCCTCGCCGCGATGAAATCCGCCTTGGCGCCGGGCGGACACCTTCTTCTCGTCGCGCGAGCCCGGGACGAAACAGAGGAAATTAAAGGCCCACCCTGGCCGCTGCCGCCTTCGCTCTTCGAGGAGGCGATGCGGCAAGGACTTGTGGCTCTGTCGATCAAGGATATTCCGGCGGGAGAGTGCGTCGCGTCGCGGCATTGGCGTGCCCTCTTCCGCCGCGCGGAGGATGCGTGAGGCAGACTCGTCGCCAAGACATGTGGACGACGAAGTACGGATCTCAGTATGTCCGTAAAGAAGCATTGAAAAGGAATCACAAAATTATTTGCGGAAGCGATTGTTAATGAGGAGCTTCTTTAAGACATGTTTTGGTTTGAATTTCGGCTTTCGGGCCCATTGCGGAACTTCCACATCGAGCGCCTGGCGACAGGAGTTGACCCATCGGCGACATGGGATGCGGTACACGGCGGGTCTGATCAACGAGGTAGAACGAAACGAGCAGTTTGCTCAAACAACAATACGGATTTATCCTTTTGCTGGATCAAGCCACCTTCGAGAAGTTGCTAATCTGATCGGAGTTTCAAACCAAGCCGTGCAAGATTATGAGACTACTTAAGCGTCTTGTGCAACGTTTTCTGATCTTCGGATTGGGAATTTTCTGCGTCTGGTTGATTGTCTTTGTCGTCTTTGAAACCGCGGATCGCAGACTACCCTGGATCCTGGCCGTCGGTGTTACCTATGGCATTGCCGCGTATATTGTTCTACCCCGCGCCATTCGGATGGGCCTGAAGATTCTCCAAAGCAAGCGTGTACCGAGTTACACGCTCACGGGTGACGGATTGCCTGGAGACCCCGTGAATGTCGCGCTCGTCGGTACGCTCCAGCAGCTTCGCGAGGCCTTTGCGGCTATCGGCTGGTCGGAGGCAGATCGGCTCAGTCTGGCCAGCTCATGGCGCATGGTCCGGGCCTTCGTGCTGAACGCCCCATACCCCACCGCACCATTCAGCACCCTCTACCTTTTCGGTCGTGGCCAGGACATCGGTTTTCAAAAGGCAATCGATAACAGCCCGCGGAAGCGCCATCACATACGGTTCTGGGCTTTGAGCCAAAAGCGCGCCAGGGCTGCCTGGGGAACCGCAGATTTTTGGCTAAACACCGAAGGCCCGCCGGACAATGAAAGCGTTCTCTGGATCGGAGCCGGCACCAGGGACACGGGCCTTTCCCTCACCCGCCTTTCATTTCAGATCACCCACGCCACGGATTCGGACACAAATGCAGAGCGCGACTTTATTGTCGGCGAGTTGAGGAAAAATCGATCTATCGAGGCGGTGAGAGTGTATAAAGCCGGCGAAAATCTTCTCGCCGGACGAGTCAACCACTACATTACCGATGGCGATATCACGTTGGCGGTCCTCGCAGCAGATAGCGATTGACGCCATTGCCGTCGCTACACCAGGTGAACACCCCTCGTAGGCGACGCGGGGTCCAAATTACACCTGTCGGAAGGAGATCGTTGCACTAACCAACGAATATCCGCTGCCTGCACCGCATCCCTAACGGGACTTTATCGAAAAAGGCGGCCTCATCGCTGGCGCTGCGCGCCGACGAGGCGGAGCGAATAGCACGCATTTGCTGCCATGCATAAGTCCGGAAGTGGCGCGTAGGCGTAATCCAGGCGATTGGAGCGAATGACTGCTTCCCTTCCCTTGGCAGACATACAAATTGAAACGCAACCCTTCTTTGCGGTTTGTGCATCCCTACCCCGCCCCCAAAAGTCGGATCGCTTCGCCGCGCTCGAATATTGGGCAGCAATCGCAGCCCCGTCGCGGGCGCCTTTGAGTCTCGGATTTTCCTCGACGAGTCACCGCGCTTCGTCGCGCGCGACCGTCAGCAAAGACCCGGATTCGCAGCGGCTTTCGCTTTTGAAAGCAATGACATCCTCGTCATTGTTCGTCACGGGCCTCGGTGGAAAAATAAGTCCATCGTCCCAGACTCCAGCGCTTCGCGGCTATACCCCAGCCAAATCTCTCATGATGAACCGCAATGTCTCAATTTAAGTGCAATCATGCGTTTTCAATGACTCATCCTTGAACGGAACAGAGCAGATCATGGCGGAGCTCGATATGAGGACATCGCGGGACGAAAAACAATTGCACACGCAAGAAGAGCTCCACCGCGGGCTCAAGAGCCGGCATGTCCAAATGATCGCCATCGGCGGGACGATCGGCGTCGGTTTGTTTCTCGGTTCGGCCACGGCGATCCAGAAGGCTGGTCCGGGGCTGGTCATGTCCTACGCCATTGGCGGATTGGTCATGTTCTTCATCATGCGGGCCCTCGGCGAGCTGCTGCTCTACCGGCCGGTGTCCGGGTCCTTCGCCAGCTATGCGGAAGAGTTCGTCGGGCCTTGGGCGGGGTTCATGACAGGCTGGTCCTACTGGTTCATGTGGGTGGCCATTGGCATGGCGGAGATCACTGCCGTGGGCGTTTACATCCATTACTGGCTTCCGGGTATTCCCCAGTGGATCCCGGCTCTGATAACTCTGGGCCTCCTGTACTCGGCAAACCTGATCACCGTGAAGCTCTTTGGAGAAATCGAGTTCTGGTTCGCGCTGATCAAGGTGGTTACCATCCTCGCCATGATCATCATTGGCTTGATGATCATATTTTTCAAATTCGGTGATCTGGGAAAAACGGCCAGCGTCTCCAATCTTTGGACGCAGGGTGGTTTTTTCCCTTTCGGCGCCCTTGGCGTGCTTTTACCGCTGCAGATGGTGATGTTCGCCTATGAAGGTTTGGAGCTGATCGGCGTATCCGCGGGGGAAACGGAAAATCCGGAGACAGTGCTTCCCCATGCGATCAATAGCGTCATGATTTGGATGCTAATCCTTTATATCGGCGCTCTGTTGACCATCATGTCTCTCGTCGCCTGGAACCAATTGAGTCCCGAGACAAGCCCTTTTGTTCTGGTCTTCGAGAAGGCCGGGATTCCCGCGGGAGCCGGACTCATCAACTTCGTCGTCATCACGGCCGCCGCATCATCGTGCAACAGCGGGATCTTTAGCACCGGGCGCATGCTCTACAGCTTGGCCCGGGTTGGGCAGGCTCCGCGTGTCTTTGGCAAGGTCAGCCGCCGCCGGGTCCCCGCGGCCGGCGTCACTGCATCGGCGGCGATCATGCTGATCGGTGTGGCTCTCAATTACATCGTCCCGGAGCGGGTCTTCGTATATGTGACCAGCATATCGCTCGTGGGATCGCTGTGGACCTGGGCACTGATCGTCATTGCCCACTTGGGATACCGCAAGGCTGTCGCGACTGGGAAGGCACGGCAAGTCGCCTATCGCATGCCCGGTTCGCCCTATACGAATGGGTTCGTGGTGGCGTTTCTCACCCTGGTCGTGATCCTCCTTAGCCTGGATGAAGGCACGCGTATCGCTCTCTACGTGGCTCCCGTTTGGTTTACCATCCTCGGCATCGGTTATCTGATCGCAAAGCCGCGTGCGGCACGGGCGTCCTAAAGAGGGATTGCCGTCGTGGGACCATCGACGGGTCCCCTACCCCGCCCCTAAAAGCTTGATTGCTTCGGCCCGCTCGAAGATATTGAGCAGCAATCGCAAAGCCTCGCCGCGCGGGCCTTCGAGCCTTGGATTCTCCTCGACGATCTGCCGCGCTTCGTCGCGCGCGAGCGTCAGCAAAGGTCCATGCGCGGCAAGATCGGCGAGGCGGAAACCAGGCAGGCCCGATTGCTTCGTGCCGAGCACTTCGCCTTCGCCGCGCAGGCGTAGATCCTCCTCGGCGATCTTAAAGCCATCCTCCGTCTCGCGCATGATCGCGATCCGCGCTTTGGCAGCTTCGCCAAGTGGCGCTTTATACAAAAGCAGGCAGAAGGAATTCGCGCCGCCGCGCCCGACGCGGCCGCGCAATTGATGCAATTGAGCAAGGCCAAACCGTTCGGCATGTTCGATCACTATGATCGTGGCCTGCGGAATATCGACGCCGACCTCGATGACCGTCGTCGCGACGAGGATCTGGGTTGATCCTTCAGTGAAGGCGGCCATCGCGGAGTCTTTCTCACGGCTTTTCATCTTGCCGTGGACGAGGCCGACCTTATCACCGAAGACCTCTTGCAAATGCACAAAGCGCTCCTGCGCGGCGGCGACATCGAGCGCCTCGCTTTCCTCGACGAGCGGACAGACCCAGAAGGCGCGGGCGCCGGAGCCAAGCGCGCGCTTGAGGCGGATGATCAATTCGTCCAGGCGCTCCAGCGGCAGAGCGCGGGTCTCGATAGGCTGCCGCCCGACTGGCTTTTCCCGCAAATTCGAGACATCCATGTCGCCGAAATAGGTCAGCACCAAGCTGCGCGGAATGGGCGTCGCGGTCATCACGAGAATGTCGGCCGCCTCGCTCTTGTCGCCGAGGGCGAGGCGCTGATGGACGCCGAAACGGTGCTGCTCATCAACAATCGCAAGGCCGAGATCGCGGAAGACGACGCTTTCCTGAAACAGAGCATGGGTGCCGATCACAATATCGATCATGCCGTCCGCGAGACTACCCAGGATTTTTTCGCGCCCGGCGCCCTTGTCGCGGCCGGTCAGAAGCGCAAGGCGCAGCCCGGCGGCTTCGGCATAACGGGCGAGAGTTTGATGATGTTGGCGAGCCAGGATCTCGGTCGGCGCCATCAGCGCGGCTTGCCGCCCCGCCTCGGCCACCGCCGCCATGGCGAAGAGCGCGACGGCCGTCTTGCCGGAGCCGACATCGCCTTGCAAGAGCCGCAGCATCCGCGTGGGCGCGCAAAGATCAGCGTCAATCTCGGCGATCGCGGTGGTCTGGGATTGGGTGAGCGCGAAGGGCAGGCTAGCGGCGATCTTCCGCCGGATTTGGCCGTCCCCCCGGCTCGCGCGGCCGGGCGCGCGCTTGATTTTTGAGCGCATCAGAGCGAGCGCCAATTGGGAGGCAGCCAATTCATCAAAGGCGAGCCGCCTGCGGGCTGGCGCCTGCGGCGCGACGGCTTCCGGCGTTTCCGGATGATGCACCCGCCTCAACGACTCGGCGAAGGAAGGGCCAGCCACGATGGCGAGCGCTTTCGTTTCGTGCCATTCCGGCAAGACAGGAATTTTGGCGAGCGCCGCGCCGATCGCCTTGCCCAGCGTTTTTTGAAAAAGCCCTTCGGTCGAAGGATAGACCGGCTCGACCAGCGCCATTTTGGCAAAACCTTCGGCGTCGAGCACGCGGTCGGGATGCACCATCTGGCGATGGCCCTCCCAGAGTTCGAGCTTTCCGGAAATCCAGCGGGTGGCGCCGAGCGGCAGGCTTCTTTCGATCCATTGAGGATTGGCGAGAAAGAAGACGAGGAGCACATCGCCCGTTTCGTCCTCGACCAGGACCTTATAGGGCGCCTTGGAACGTGGTCCTGGCGGGCGGTGCTCGGCGACCTTCGCTTCCAGCGTGACGATCGTATCGAGCGGCGCCTCGGCGATCTTCGGCCGGTTGCGGCGGTCGATGGCGGTAAAGGGCAGATGGAAGAGAAGATCGATCACGCGGGCTTTGCGCGGGCCATCGGTCAGGAGTTTATCGAGGAGTTTCGCGTTTTTTGGCCCGATCCCAGGGAGGTTTGCGGCTTCGGCAAAGAGCGGGTTGAGGATGGAAGGGCGCATCGGAAGCCGCTTGCTTTCCTTCGCTGACAGGCAGGTAACGTCTCAGTTTCAATTTCTGCTCGTGGCTGTCGGGCATCAAGTCCGCGACCAAATATTGGCCCGCAACCCTATCTTTTTCGAGCACGTCCCAGGTTGTGCAACGCCTCCCCACCACTTATTATTTCCGGCTATGATCGCGCATTTCGTCGTCGCCACGTAGTCGTCCAACGCCACCAGCTCCTGGCATCCTGGGCCGGCACCGCTCCGTACTAATTGACGGCAAGCGTAAGTTTTACCAGACGCTAACCATGGCGCGAACTGCCCCCGAGCGTCGAACTCTCCTTCCAAAATCTTCTGCAAGTCTGGAATCTGAGAACTAGTAGCAGTGTATCGACGTCCTTCGCGCCCGTGTTCGTCTCGTTCGAGGGTAAGATATTCAGCGCCAATGCTCGCCGACCTAAGCGTTCTCTCAAGTGCCGCAAACTCCCGTTCATCGTAAGTGTACGCGTCCAAATAGAGGGCGACCGACATTTCAATTGATGTCTTGATAAGCATATTTAGCCCCCCGCTTAGAAGAAAACGCCGAAACTTTTCGCAGCCAAACTGGCGGTTCAAGTATAAGTTGGCAAGCCCCCACAGTCCTGATTCGACGACTCGCATTGCCATCTCCATGCTCAATCATTGCAGGTGGCTTCCCTTGCAAAAAACTTCACAAATGCTCTCGCCGAATGCCCCTTCTGCCACTAAGCAGAAAATCAAACTGAATCATTACAGGCGGGCGTTCTTACCGTACCGGGCGCTTGCTATAATGTCCCGCCGCGAGCGGCTTTTCCGGACGGCCCAGAGGGGGCCGAATCGTCACGGGCTCAGAACTTAATTAATGTCAGGCGCAGAGGCTAAAACTTTGGAGCTTTCCGCCCGGCTGAGGCTCTGTTCCGCTCCTGGCATCGCGCTTCGAAATCGCGAAAAGGCTCGGCTTCTATTTGTCCAAATTGGCGGCTGCCGTATTTCAAAAGAAAAACTTGCGGAATACGGCGGTTCCAGATTGGGCGTCGAATTCTTCCGTCGCATCGAACAAAGGTATGGCAGGCTTCGTGTTCGCTATGCAAGCGCTTGGATTGTCAATCGCCCGGCGCAAATCGCTGACCGAAAGCCCTTGGCTCTTGAAATGCTGCGCCTGCCGAGTCATCCCAATTTCAAAATCAAGTCCGGGGACCGCCGAAAGAAAATTGCTTAATTCGAACACGGCTTCAAACGGGCCGGCGGACAAATGCGCCCCGTTGTTAGATATAGTGATGGATTTGAATCCAAACCTTTCCGGATCGCGATGCATCTCACCCCGTATGGATCCCAAAGCGGCTCTCTCGGGGAAAGTGTCTCCAAGCATCCGGACTCGCAAAAGTTTCCACGGCAAGTCAGAGCTCAACAACAGCAATGCTATTTTCCGGCCGCTACCCGTAAAACGCTCTAATTGAAACGGATGAAATCCGTTGACAATCACTAGAGCTTCTCCTGATATGTCATATGACTGAACATATAACCCGCTGCGCACGCGTAGCGACTTTTTGGATGCCCAAAGCTCGTCTAATTCTTGCGCCGGCAGATCTGGAAACGTAGCGAGCACTTCGTGACCACCGAGGACCGGGGCAGAATCACTCGCCCTGCAAAGCTTACGAACTTCCGCTTTCTCGACCATACTCAAGAGGGAAGAAGCAGTCCGCGATAGCCGGTTAATGTAACCGTAATGGCGATCCATGATTTCATTGGTTTTCAAAGTCTCGGCCGACATCACATAGCACCCTCGGGTTTCGAGGCCGAAGGCATCGATCCGCTCGCCCATAAATCGGCAGGTTTCTTCAATTACCTTTGGGTCTTGCATTAAGAAAACCCCTGGCTTCACAATGAAAAGCATCTGATTTTGCCGTCTCGTGTCGAAATCGAATTCCTGCACAAGACAGTCGACCTGGTTTTGATGAATTGCAGATACAAGTTGATTGATTGAAGTATTCACGTTGTAGCCTATTCCATCATGATTCATGCACGCTTAAACCAACTCGAGCCAAGTAACTTTCAAGGAGAGCGTCGACATGCGCGGACGTCAATGTATAGCGCCATCTCCCGATCTGCTCCGTGAGTTGCCTGAATATGACATCTGGTGAGGAGGAAATTCTGTTAGGCGCCCCAAGATCAGAGCCGAAATCGACGTAAACGGCATCATCGCCTCTTGACCTGACGTCCGCAAGACCATCTACGGGTAAGAATCGTAGCCGAGCGAGAGCGGCAGCAATGTTCAATAGCTGAGCTAGTACTTTTTCTGATGAGACTGATAGCAGAGCCTTGCTTACATGAAGCGGTATTTCTTCTTCGAGTATCACTCCCGAACCACTTGCGATCAGCTTAGGAACGGACACGCCTTCCGCTGCCAGCACTGAACGTCTCAGAATCCATAATTGGAGAATGCCCTCAACGGTGGTATTTGAACCAAACGATACACAGGCCTTAAGTCGGTACCTTCGTTCGATGTTCGAGCTGTGCCCAATAGCAAAGATATAGCTGTATGTTTCGGCCCCACTTCTATGCCATTCCTTTACCGTCCGTATCCGCGGCAACTTTTGCCCATCTGCCGCAAAGCCCAGCTTTGCAAACGCGATAGCCATATGGGGGGCGTCCGCCAGCCGGCAAAGCTCTTCCTCCAACGACCATCCTTTGGCCATGAAATGTACCTCATCCGCAAGAGCCAGTAATGCTGGCGCGCCGCGCTGTCCCGACCGTGCCGTTTTCAGAGATCAAATACAAGGTGAAAGCTGTCGCCATGGCTTCATACTTCATGGTTGACATCGTGTTTGTCCTCGTCATCACCAGGCTTCTCGATTAATGGCATAGGACCAGGGTGGAAAGTGGGCTTGGCGCAGAAATTCGCTCAGCGGGCGGGTAGCGTCGTCAAGGAGGTAACTCAATTGACTCGATCTGTCTGCTGAGGGGTCAAAAGCGGGCTTCCGTAAGTGCTCCGCCGCCGCAGGCTCTCCTTTGGTGACGGGGCGTACCCCTTGCCATGGCGAGCGCTTGCTATATTGTGCCCGCGAGCGGTTTGGGGCTACCCGCCGGGGCCGAATCATCTCGGGCCAAGAGCTTTAAATCATGTCTGGCGCGCAAGCGAAAACTTTGGGGCTGAGCGACCGGCAAAGGCGCATTCTTTTCCGCTCCTGGCATCGCGGCATGCGCGAGGTCGATCTCCTGCTCGGCCGTTTCATCAATGCCGAGATCGGCAGCCTTTCCGAGAGCGAGCTCGATGGGTATGAATGCTTGCTCGAAGCGCAGGACCGCGACATTTTCGCCTGGCTCACCGGCGAGGCGGAACCGCCCAGCGTTTATGATCCATTCATCTTGCAAAAAATCCGGGCCTTCCATAGCCATGCCGGTCCGATCCACAGATAAAGCTTATTGATTGACCTTGCATCGTGATTGACCTCAAACGCGTGGCGGGTGAGCTTGCCAAGGGCGGCTCGCTGACGCTCTCCTCCGTCGCCGATGGCTTCGACGCTTTCTGCGCCGCCGACCTCACGCGCGCACTCGCAAAACACGCCGAGGGGCGGGCTGTCGTGCTCGTCCATGTCGCGCGCGACAGCGGGCGTGCCCGCGCCTTCGGCGAGGCGCTCGCCTTCGCCGCGCCGGATATCGAACGCCTCGATTTTCCCTCCTGGGATTGCCAGCCCTATGACCGGGTTTCGCCCGACACCGCCATTTCCGCGCGGCGGATTTTGGTGCTTTCGCGGCTCGCGCGATCCGCCACATCCTTGGAGCGGCCGCGCATTCTTTCAACCACCGTCAATGCGCTTCTGCAAAGGGTGGCCCCGCTCGCCACCATCGCGAGCGATACTTTTTCCGCGGCGCCGGGAAATATGGTCGACATGGACGCGCTTGTTGGATGGCTGGAGTCGAATGGTTTCGCCCGGTCGTCGAGTGTCCGTGACACCGGCGAATATGCGGTGCGCGGCGGTATCCTCGATCTCTTCGCGCCCGGCATGGGGCAGCCGGTGCGGCTCGATTTCTTCGGCGACACACTTGAATCGATCCGCGCCTTTGATCCGGAAACGCAGCGCACGACGGGCCAGCTCCGCGCTCTCGACCTCGTGCCAATGAGCGAGGTGCAGCTCAAAACGGAGACGATCCGCCGTTTCCGCCAAGCCTATGTGACGCATTTTGGCGCTTTAACGCGTGGCGATGCGCTCTATGAAGCCGTCAGCGAAGGCCGCCGCCATCAAGGCCTCGAACATTGGCTGCCACTTTTTTACGAGAAGCTCGAAACGCTGTTTGACTATTGCGCCGGCGCCCCTTTGATCTTCGATCACCTCGCCGAAGATGCGGCGAAGGAGCGGCTTGCCCAGATCGAGGATTATTATGGCGCCCGCAAGAGCGCGCATGACGCAGACCCAAGCCATTCGACCTATAAGCCTTTGCCGCCCGATGCGCTCTATCTCGGGGCAACCGAATGGCGCGAACGCCTCGGTGCCGCGCGCCTTGTTTCGGTGACGCCTTTCGCGCGCCCGGAGGGAAGCAAAGGGTTCGCCGCCGATTGCGGCTCGAAGCCCGGCCGCGGCTTTGCCGCCGAGCGGGCCGATCCCTCCGCCAATGTCTTTGCCGCGGCCATCAACCATATCGCAGCCCTGCAAGCCAGCGGCAAGCGGGTGATTCTCGCCTGCTGGTCGGACGGCTCGCGCGAGCGGCTCGGCCATGTGCTCGCCGACCACGGACTTGCCGGCGCGGCACCCATATCGTCGCTCGTGCAGGCTCTCGCGCTTCCACCCAGCACGCTCGCCCTGGGGGTCATCAGCATCGAGCAGGGTTTCGAGGCGCAAAATCTGGCGCTCGTCGCCGAACAGGATATTTTGGGCGACCGACTGCTCGGACCCCGCCGCAAGGCGCGCCGCGCCCAGGATTTTTTAACCGAGGTCGGGGCCCTCACAGCGGGCGATATCGTCGTCCATGTCGATCATGGGATAGGACGTTTTGCCGGGCTTAAGACGATCGAGGCGGCGGGCGCGCCGCATGATTGCCTTGAACTCCATTATGCGGATGGTGACAAGCTCTTTCTCCCGGTCGAAAACCTCGAGCTTTTGTCGCGCTATGGCTCAGAGGAGACCGCCGTCGAGCTCGACAAATTGGGCGGCGTCGCATGGCAAAGGCGCAAGGCGCGGATGCGCAAGCGCATTCTCGACATGGCGGCGGGGCTCATCAAGATTGCCGCCATGCGGCAAACCAAGGCGGCGGCGAAACTCGTGCCGCCGGAGGGTCTTTATGCCGAGTTCTGCGCTGGCTTTCCCTATGAGGAGACCGACGATCAGCAAGCCGCGATCGACGCGGTGCTGGAGGACATGGCGTCCGGCCGGCCGATGGACCGTCTCGTCTGCGGCGACGTCGGTTTCGGCAAGACCGAGGTCGCGCTGCGCGCCGCCTTCACCGCCGCGATCGAGAGCAAGCAAGTGGCGGTCGTCGTCCCGACGACACTTCTCGCGCGGCAGCATTACAAGAATTTCGCCACGCGCTTCGCCCATCTGCCAGTCAAGGCCGCGCAAATGTCGCGGATGGTAAGCGCCGCCGATCTCAAAGCCGCCAAGCTCGGCGCCGCCTCGGGCGAGATCGACATTATCATCGGCACCCATGCGGTGCTCGGCAAAGGGGTGAGCTTCAAAGATCTCGGTCTCGTCATTATCGACGAAGAGCAGCATTTCGGCGTCAAGCATAAGGAGCGGCTGAAGGAGCTGCGCGCCGAGGTTCATGTGCTCACCTTGTCGGCAACACCCATTCCGCGCACCTTGCAGCTTGCCTTGACCGGCGTGCGCGAGCTTTCGATCATCGCGACGCCGCCTGTTGACCGGCTGGCCGTGCGGACCTTCATTGCGCCGTTCGACGATTTGCTCGTGCGGGAGGCACTGCTGCGCGAACGCTATCGCGGCGGCCAGAGCTTTTATGTGTGCCCGCGTATCGACGACATCGAGGACGCCAGCGCCTTCCTGCGTCAGCACGTTCCGGAAGTGAAATTCATTATCGCGCATGGCCAGCTGGCGGCGACCGAGCTCGAAGCCCGGATGGCGGCCTTTTACGACGGCCAATATGATGTGCTGCTTTCGACCGCCATCGTCGAATCCGGTCTCGATATACCCGCCGCCAATACGCTCATCGTGCATCGCGCCGATATGTTCGGTCTTGGCCAGCTCTATCAATTGCGTGGCCGCGTTGGGCGCGCGAAAGTCCGGGCTTATGCGCTGTTCACGGTTCCCGCCAATCGCGCCCCGACACCGCAAGCCGAACGGCGTCTGAAAGTCTTGCAATCGCTCGACACGCTCGGCGCTGGCTTTGAACTTGCGAGCCATGACCTCGATATCAGGGGCGCCGGCAATCTCCTTGGCGATGAGCAGTCCGGCCATATCAAGGAGGTCGGTTACGAACTTTATCAGGACATGCTTCGCGAGGCGGTCGAAGCCTTGAAGGCCGGGATCGAGGAGCCTGCCGAGGAAGCCTGGTCGCCGTCGATTACGCTCGGCACGCCGGTGACGATCCCCGAGGCTTATGTCGAGGATCTTCACTTGCGTCTCAGCCTCTACCGCCGTCTCGCGGCGCTGCAAACCGATGCCGAGATCGAGAGTTTCGCGGCCGAGATGATCGATCGTTTCGGCCCCTTGCCTGGCGAAGTCGAGCAGTTGCTGCAGCTCGTCGCGATCAAAGCTTTGTGCCGGCAGGCGCATATCGAAAAGGTCGAAGCGGGGCCAAAGGGCGTCATCGTCGCGTTTCGCGACAATTCCTTCGCCAATCCGCAAGGTCTTGTGCGCTATATCGCCGAACAAGGCGCGTTCGCGAAGGTGCGTCCGGATATGAAGATTGTGTTCGTCCGCGAGTTCGAGACAATCAACGCAAGGCTCGAAGGCACGCGGCAAATCCTGCGCTCGCTCGCCGCAATCGCGATGAAAAAGGCGGCGTGAAGTGCGGCGCATTCGCCCTTACCTGGGAGGCTGGAAGTCTTCCTTCTCACAAAGGATATTCCACCTTTTGGCCGAGCTTTCTTCTGCACGGCATGGTCCCCGAAATGGAATGTGGTAACTTTTCCCGGCGACTCAACGCGAGGGACCCTATATAATAGAGACCGTCGATTGTTTGACGGGTTCGGAGGATTTCATGGCCAATCCGCAATTCGCAATCCTGTCTTTGACCGAAGCGGCGGCGGGGCGCGCCCGCGATCTCATCGAGGCGGCCGGGCGGCCGGTGGCGGGGTTGCGGGTCGGGGTTAAGAAGGGCGGCTGCGCAGGCATGAGCTACACGATGGACCTCGCCGACGAAATTGAACCAGCCGATCAGGTCGTCGAGGACCAGGGCGTGAAAATCCTAATTGCCCCGAAAGATCTGATGTTTCTGCTCGGCACCAAGCTTGACTTCGAGACCACAACGCTGCAGGCGAGCTTCACTTTCCAGAACCCGAACCAAACCGGGAGTTGCGGCTGCGGCGAATCGGTTTCGATCGCACCGGTTGGCGAGGCACAGGAAAAGGCCAATTGAACCTTTCCCAGATGAGCTCTATTAGATTCCATGAATCAGAAGGCCAGTGGCCGTCTCTATTCTATCGCATGGATTGACGCGAACCGGCAGCCCCTCCATTTGAAAATGCTTTAGCCCAGTCGGGTGTTCTTAGCCGGATCGGGTTTATCCCCCGCGGCTTTCACAGGCCTGACGGGAGCGGGACGCAACAGAAACATGGGCACATGGTCACCCATGCCGACCACGGGCGAGCTGTCATCGTCATTTTGGTGACTCCGCCGCGGCGTGCCGGCCCGCTTGGCGACCGCTCCGCCGGAGGGAAGATCACCATCCCGCTGGCGCGAAGGGTGCGGTTTTGGCACGGCGGCCGCCTCCCTCTCCAAAGGCCGTGTGGAACCCGGGCGGGCCCGTGCACTGCCGCCAGGCGCGAAGTGCCGTGAGCCGCGCGCCCGATGATCCGTTTCCTCTTCGGGAAGATTGGCGAGGCTTTCGCCGGCAAGCCAATCGATCTTGCGGGCAATCAGCCGTTCGATTTCAAGGATGTATTTCTGATCGGCCGGGGTGACGATCGAAACTGCGACACCGGTTTTGCCGGCGCGTCCCGTGCGGCCAATCCGGTGGACATAATCCTCCGCATGGGTCGGAACATCAAAATTGAACACATGGCTGACATCGGGAATATCGAGCCCACGGGCCGCGACATCCGAGCAAACGATGAGGTCAACGCCGCCGCTCTTGAAAGCATCGAGAGAGGCCATGCGGGCGCGCTGGTCCATATCGCCATGCAGGACGCCTGCGTTGAATCCGTGCTTTTGTAGGGATTTGTGGAGGATTGCCACATCCCGCTTGCGATTACAGAAAATGATCGCGTTCTTGAAATCGGCGGCGCCGCGGATCAAACGGCGCAGGGTCTCACGCTTGGCCGGCCCGTTGGCCGAGGCGACCAGGCCTTGTGAGATGGTGATCGCCGTCGAGGCGGCACGCGCCACTTCAATGCGCACCGGATTATGCAAAAAGGCCTCGGTTAGCCTCGTAATCTCCGGCGGCATGGTGGCTGAGAAAAACAAGGTCTGCCGGGTGAAAGGCACGAGTTTGCAGATGCGCTCGATATCCGGGATGAACCCCATGTCGAGCATCCGGTCGGCTTCGTCAATGACGAGAATTTCGATGCCCGTCAGGAGCAGCTTGCCGCGTTCGGAAAAATCCAAGAGACGGCCAGGCGTTGCGATCAGAACATCGGCGCCCCGCATGATCTTGGTTTCCTGATCGCCGAAGGAAACGCCGCCAATCAAGAGCGCCACATTGATCTTATGATTGATCCCGTAGCGGGCGAAGCTCTCCTCGACCTGCGCGGCAAGCTCCCGGGTCGGCTCCAGAATCAAGGTGCGCGGCATCCTTGCCCTGGCACGGCCTTTTTCCAGCCGCGACAGCATCGGAAGCGTGAAAGCCGCTGTCTTGCCGGTGCCTGTCTGCGCAATCCCAAGCACATCGCGCCCGGCGAGAACATGCGGGATCGCTTCCGCTTGAATGGGGGTTGGCACGAGGTAACCCGAAGCCTCGACGGCTTGCAGGACCTTTTCGCTGAGACCAAGCTTGCTAAAAGTCATTCCGTTTCCAAAACGGGCTATTGTCGAACCGGCACCGTATGGAACCGGTGCTGTCCGGCTCGCCGCGCCATGACAGGCGGTTTTCGTCTCGCAGCTGGAAAACCCGCCAAATCCGAAATTGCCCG
>DATJLX010000006.1:0-22125 GCA_035509135.1 Methylocella sp. | reverse complement strand
CAGGCCGCAAGTTAGCCGCGTCCCACGATTGGCAGCTTCAAATGTGACTGTGCAGGGGACTGCGAGGGTGATCATGCATCGACATCATACACTCCTAAACCGGCGGAAGGACGAAGATGATTGGGGCGTCACCGGCAAGCGACACCGGCGGTCAATTCTGTCTCTTTAATTCCGGCAAAGGGCTTTCGAAGGCACTGCCGGACCCCACAAACCAAAGACGAACTTTTGCCCTTTTGAGGCAACGCGTCTTCTGTATCAACGCTTGAGACGAGGTGCCCCAGGCTTCCACGACTGCGATCCTCAAGATGGGGCCAGCCTCAATATCAAGATTGAAACCATGAAAATCAAGATTGCTCCGGCTTGCGTCACGCGCAAGCTTCAAGGCTTGGCCGTGATGCCCGGGAGCGGAATGCAGGCCCTCCCCCGCGTCAAGCTCCTCCCAAGACCCGCCTCTGTCACGGATTTTCGTTCATGAGCCTTTCTGGGTCACCAGCAGGGGTTGGGGGCCGTGCGAGCGGATTTTCGCGCTCGTAAACCCGATTTCCTTGGCGAGATCGATCATGAATGCGCCCGAATATGCCACCGCGGCCTCCGGCTGTTGCAGCGATTCCACGTAAGCATTGCCCATTTTGTGGCTGAATGTGTGGCGGCTTCCGATTGTCGATGGCGGCTGATCCATGCAAAAAAACGAATGGGACGCAAAACCGCCCGGCCGCAAGAGACGGAAACTTTCAGTCAAGTAGTTCCTTGCTTCCCGCTCGAGCAGGTGGCTGAAGAGTGACCCCGAAAATACAAAATCGACAGAATTGTCAGGTTCGGGAATCTTATAGAATTCCGCCCGTTGAGTTTCACGATGGTAGGACTTGCTGGGGTCGGTGGAGAGGTGAAACCGGAACCTTTTATCGAAGGATTGCCGGCACCAGGCCAGGGCTTCTTCATCGATATCGACGCCAATGTATTGGCCAGTAAATGATAAGTCGTAATAGGAAAAGTCTCGAAGAATATGTGCGAACCGGCCGCAGCCAACGCCAATCTCAAGAATTGTAGAGTTTGCCGTGATATACTGATTTAAAGCCACATCGATCCAAAAATTCGTGGCGCGATGAATAAAATCAATATGGTTATTGAAAAGCCTGTTTCCGACGCCGATTCGGATCCGGGCGTGGTTTGCTGGCAGCTTTCGCGTTTCGTAAAAGGCGTATCTGAGGGGCGCATCCGCGACGTCAACAACAAATTTAAAAAGTGGATTGTAGGTCAGCCTTGACAGAGATGGGAAGGAACGTCTGAGAAGACGATCAAACTGCATGACGGCTCTCCGGTTGCGAAAATGGTGAACGACGGCGGACAGGTTCCCCTCCTCGGAGCCGGCCGTTTCCATTAACCGAGGGCAGCAACGCTCGCAAGGCTCTCCGCCGGACCAAGCCTCCTTGCTTTACGAGCCTCGGCGCGTGCCATTCGGCAAAGCGGCCAGCGCCTCGCGTCCAAGAACGCGCCGGTCTTTCGGCCAGCTCCAAAAATCGCCGTGCTGGGCCACCGCGTCCGCGAGGCGGCGCCGATAGGCCTTCTTTGACACTTCGACCGCGCCAAGCGAAGCCAGATGCGGCGTCACGAATTGGGTATCGAGCAGGCGGAACCCGCCTTTCGCCAATCGCGCGACGAGATGCACGAGAGCAACCTTCGAGGCGTCCGTCTGGCGGTGAAACATGCTTTCGCCAAAAAATGCCGCTCCGAGGTGGACACCATAGAGGCCGCCAACGAGCGCACCGCCAAACCAGCTTTCCACCGTATGAACACGGCCGGTATCGAAAAGCTGGCGGTAGAGCGTCCTGATCCTCCCGTTGATCCATGTCTTGTCACGGTCCTCATAGGAAGCGGCGCAGGCATCGATAACCGCATCGAAATCGCAATCGGTTTTGATTTCGAAACAATCGGAGCGCACCGTCTTGGCGAGGCTTTTCGACACGATCAGGCCATCGAGCGGGAAAATGCCGCGTGCTTCCGGATCAACCCAGAACAGATTGTCATCCGTGGCGCTCTCCGCCATCGGAAAGAGGCCGATGGAATAGGCGCGCAGCAAAATATCGGGGGTGATCTCGAAGGGGTCGCGCGGACGGCTCATCTTGCCAGAGTGGGCGCCAAGACCGCCGCCGTCAAGCGGTAGCAACCCGGCTCTTGGCGCGGCCTTCCGCTGCTTGACAAAAGCTTGATCCGTGCTCTTTTCAAGCGCGCCGCTCTCCGACCCCGAGCTTTTCCGATGATGGTCTCGACGACGAATGACGTAACCGGCTTCAAGGTCACCCGGCATCTTGGCATCGTGCGCGGCATCACGGTTCGCTCGCGCAGCGTCGTCGGCAATTTCGTCGGCGGCCTGCAATCCATCTTCGGCGGCCAAATCGGCGCTTATGTCGAGCTTGCCGAAACCGCCCGGCAGGAAGCCTTCGATCACATGTGCGCGCATGCCGCCCAAGCCGGCGCCAATGCGGTGATTGGGATGCGCTACGACGCCAATGACATTATGGATGGCATTACCGAGGTCTTGGCTTATGGCACCGCGGTTTGGGTCGAGCCTGCCAGGGAGTAAGCTTGCGAATCCGTGATTCGCATTGTTCTGGCAAGGAAAACTCTTGAAGTGCCAAATTTTGTCATGGAGCTGTCATCTCTCAATCCACAGAATAGAGAATAGATGGCTCATGCCAATCAGGAGGAAGCATGCCAGAAAACTTTCTTGGATTGTTCGACGGTGAGACGGATACTGTCACCCTTGAGCCTGGACAGACCCTGTTTGAAAAGGGTGAGGCCGGACGTCACATGTATGTTGTAAAGTCCGGAGAGCTGCAGATTCTCGTGGGCAATCACTCTTTCGAAAGCGTGCCAGCAGGCGGGCTCGTGGGTGAAATGGCATTGATCAGCGAACTTCCCAGGAGCGCCGCTGCCCGCGCCGTCACGCGGAGCGTCGTCATTCCCGTTGACCAGAAGCGGTTCACAATTCTGGTGCAACAAGCGCCATTTTTCGCAATCCGGGTCATGCGGGTCATGAGCGATCGTCTAAAGGCAATGAACGAGCGGGTTACGTCTCTCCCCGATGAATAGGCTAAGCGACGCGTTTTCCTGCCAAGGCCGGCCGCATGTTTACGGACGGGCGGGACCGGGGAAGGCGGAACCGTTACGCAAGCCGATCGACATCACTCCTTTCTCCGACGCAGTGTGATCTTCTTGTAAACTCCACGGAACGCCGGGCAGAGCCGCATGTTGTCCACCATTGTCTGTTGTGAGAATGGGCTGCCCACCAGTCCTTCCGGCAGCGATCTGGCCGTGACTCTGGCGCGCACGCTGGCTTGCCTGGTGACAGCCAACGTGGAGGGTCTGATCGCTGATGTGCGGATCGCGGGACCTTCGGGCCAAGACTTAACTCTTCTCGCCCGTCACGCTGGCTGCGATTTGAGCGAGGCGGACAACGAACCGGACTGGCTCCGCCTCGCCCTTGAAGCGGCGCGCGGCCCCGATGTCTTCCTGCTTCGGTGCGGGCGGGCACCAGAGGCAGGCTTTATCGAGGAGGCGGGCGATTTCCTGGCTCATCACGGCAAGGGGACAGCGCGCGCGGCCTGCGTGCGCGCCGTGCCCGAAAGCTTTTTCGAGCGGCTCTTTCCGTCCCTCGCGCCGGTTGCGGGACTGATCGCCACCCGCGACCGCATGCTCGGCGCGCCGCGCGGCGGCTTTGCGCGGCTTGCCCGCTTCGTTGTCCCGGCGGCCACCTTCCGCGCCCGCGCCCGCCGGATCCTTTGACCGGCTTCGCGGCGCAATCGTACCAAAATGTGAAGTCGGGGATCATCGCCATTGTTTAGGAGACGACACGCTTTGTCCGGTTCGCTGAAAGGGCGGCCTGCGACCGTCCAAAATTCACCCCAGAGCGGGCCGCGGGCTCTGCCAGTGGCGCAAGAATTGCGTTGTTTCGCGCGCTTGCCATTCAGATGGACAGCCCTGGTTGAAGAAGGGGAGCAGGTCTGATCGAAAAAGACGGGCGGCTTTTTCGGACCGTGCTTTTGGCGGCGGCTCGTCCATGACTGATCGGATGCTCTGATGCGAGCCTTGAACCGCAGCCGCGAAATGTGCGAATGGGACGAATTCGCGCAAGCGGTACCACTCATGCGCGCTGTGTTGAAGCAGGACAACGCGGGACGGCTGCCGCCATTCCAGTTCCTATCGGCGCCCGGCGTCAGCGCCCGGGAGCATCGCGCCTGCTCGGAACTTTGGACGCGCGATCGTCTCGCGGCGAGCCTCATTGTCCGTGACAAACTCGCTTTCCATTTTGATCTCGCGGCGCGTGAAAAAATCCGGATCGGCTATTTGTCCAATGATTTTCATGATCATGCGACCGCCCTGCTGCTGATCGAAACTTTCGAGGCGCATGATCGCGCGCGTTTCGAGCTGCATGCCTTTTCCTTCGGCGCCGACGACGGAAAAACGATGCGGCGCCGCCTTCACAACGCGTTCCATGTCTTTCATGATGTGTCAGCGTTGAGCGACATCGAGGCCGCCTGCGCCATCCATAATGCCGGCATTGATATTCTGGTCGATCTCAAAGGCTATACGCAAGGTGCCAGAACCGGCATCATGATGCTGCATCCGGCGCCCGTTCAGGTCAATTTTCTCGGCTATCCTGGAACCCTGGGCGGCGGCATTTGCGACTACATCATTACCGATTCCTTCGTGACGCCGATAACGGCCGCATCGGATTATTCGGAAGCCTTCGCCTATATGCCGCATTCCTATCAACCGCATGGCCGCAAGGGCGCGATCGGCCGCAAGCCGACCCGCTCCGAGGTTGGCCTGCCGGAAACCGGCATCGTTTTCTGCTGTTTCAATCAGGCATATAAATTGACTCCCCCTGTCTTCGATCTCTGGTGCCGGCTTCTTGAATCCACACCGGGCAGCGTGCTCTGGCTCCTTTCCGCCGCGCGCGCGGAAGGCAATCTGCGGGGCGAGGCGGTGAGTCGCGGTATCGGGGCACAGCGTCTGGTCTTCGCGCCGGACATGGGTCAGAGCGACCATTTGGGGCGCCTGCAGCTCGCCGATCTCGTCCTTGATACGATGCCCTACGGCGCCCATACGACGGCAAGCGACGCGCTCTTCGCCGGCGTGCCGGTCGTGACCCGCGCCGGAGACATTTTTCCCTCGCGGGTCGCGGGCGGCCTGCTGCACGCGGCCGGGCTTCCGGAATTGATTGCGTTCACCGATGAAGACTATTTCGCGATCGCTTTGGCCCTCGCCAGCGAGCCGGGCCGGCTGCAAACAATCAAGGCCAAACTCCAGCGCGAACATCTGACTGCGCCGCTCTTCGATGTTGCCGCATATACGCTGGCGCTTGAGAGTCTCTACGAGACCATGGTGAGCCGCCGCCATGCGGGCATGGCTCCAGCGGCCATCGGGATGTGGCGGACTTGAGAATTCATGCACGAGATCGCAGTTTTGACCGGTTTCGCGGCGCAACCTTACAAAAATGTTTCACGTGAAACATTTTTGTCCGATTGACGGGTGAGAGGTTCCCACCTCGCAAGCCGCAACGTTTGTTGTTTTGCGCGAAAATCTTGTCCGGTTTGGGGAGATCCCCCGTTGGGCCTGCTTGAAATGGCTATTGCCGCTGATCACCGCGTGTTCCATATTGAGCACCCGAGTTCTTCCTCCAAGCAGAGGCAACTGTGTTCAGCATCAGGGTGGAGTGCTCAGAGCTGCGGGGTCTATCAGCCTGAAGGGAGTGACCCAATGCGTTACGTTCTTGCCGCGATCTTCATTTGCGCGGCTGGCATGTCCCCCGCGTCCGCTCTGCCAACGGCCAGCCCTCATACGGTTTCGGCGTCGAAAGCGGCTCCAATCGTGCAAGCAACGAAGCGCAACCGGCCGCACGCTCATCATCACAGCCGCAGGGATGACGGCATCCATCCTTTGGTCGGAAGCGGTGACTACTAAATCAGAAGAGAAGCGCGGGCCAGAGGCGTGGCAGCGCCGGCTGCTTCTGTCCGGATGGCGGCGAGGGTTCTCGGCTTACCGGTGAGTGCGGCATCGCGGACGACCGTTTCCAGCCGTTCAACGGCATTCCGGCCAACTTCGGCGAAGAGGCGCCGTGATGAACGACGAGGTGAAGGATGAAACTGGAAGAACGCGAGTATGGGGTGCTGGCTTTTGTCGACGACAACGGCCGCGTATGGGCACAATGCGCCAAGGCCTCGCCCGACTCGCCGGATTATGTGATTGAAGGCCCGTTGAGCGGGTTCCTGTGCGACGAAGGAACCTTCACAAGGGAAAGCGAGCGAGCGTTCCAAGATTGGCTCGGCGATCACCTGTTGGATGAAGAACTCTTCTTCGTGAAGGACAAGGAGACCGCCTTGGATTTTGCCAGGCGCATCGCCGAGGCGGCATGTCAGATCTTAAAAGATTGAACAACACCATGAACAACAAAGGGAGCGTGAGCCAGGCTCAGGGAACCGAAGAAGGCCATCGCAAGACCCGGCGTTTGTCTTCAGATGGGATGAAAGCCGCACCCCTCTCAGCTGGGCTGCTGGCGGCGTGCCGCTTACTTGTTCGTCTCGCCGGTTGTTTCGTTGGTCGCTTCGAGCGGCTTCGATTCCGGCGATTCCTGCTGACGCAGAAAGATGCTGAGCACGACATAGACGGCGATCGCCAGATATTCCGCCTGCCAGGTTTGCAGCGTTGACGACCAGAATTGCGCCGAAGGTAGAAATGCCGCGATGGAAACCGGCGGCCGGCCTGTGAGCGCGCGTTCCGCGTTGTAAGCAGCAGTGCCGAAGACGGCATACAGCGCAAGCGAGAACACAAACAGCAGCACAAACGCCAGAAACAGCGAGTTGCGGTAGAGCCAGGTAAAGCGGCCAGCTTCTTCGCGACGCTTTCGCTCGCTTTTCGCCTTACGCGGATCGAGGGAATGCGCCGCGCCACGCTGGTAGAGGAAGCTGCTGAACACGATGAGCGAGGCAAGCTGCAGGAAGGCGGCTTGCCAGTTGGAGGCAAGGCCCTCCAGGAAGGCGCCGGTGGCCAGATGATGCCAATAACCGACCAAGGCGCGCCCTTGCGCCGCCAAAGTCTCGTTTTGCAGCCGCCAGCTAACAAAACTTTGCGCGGAAATGCAGATGATGAAAAGCCCGAACAGGACGATCGAAAGTGAACTGTTCCTGATCAGCTTGATCAGACTTCGTGTCGGGCTTTGCTTTTCGCGGCCCATAATCAGGTTGATCAGACTTCGCGTCCGGCTATACCTTTCTTTGCCCACAACAAAACTCCCAACACGGTTTTTTCTTTGGGCGTGTCTGGCTCAGGCTCGTTGTGCGGCAACATCAGCCTCGCTCTGTCCCGCCTTCAACAAATCCGCACCAGCGGTTCTCCGGTCATCAGATCGGCCCCTGTCGAACACTTGTGTTCCTTGCTCGCCGACCTCCCCGCCGTCCTTCTCCCGCAACACCATCTCTATCAAACGCAGTGCCATCGCGGTGTCATCCTAGGGCGCAATCCTACTTATCTAATTTAATGCTTTCTGAAAACCACGATCACCCGATTTCGAGGCTGAGACTGCCGCTTTGGACGAGCACCGGCAAGGCCGAGCCCACGCCTCGGCTTTGCCGGAGCGTCGGTGCCCGGAGTCTTCTTGGCGTTCCCTGGGGCACATAATCAAAGCCGAAGCGGATGGGCCGTCCGCCGGAAGCTGCGCAACAAGCACCGGCAACGCCACCCTCGATCGCCAAGCGCGCCACCCGCGCATCGCCGCCGCTTTCCCCAATCGTACCAAAAAAGCGGCCCATCGGATCAAGCCAAGGCAGCACCCTTGTCTTTGGCCTTGTAAGGTTTTGAGCCAGCTTAATCAGCTTCGCTTCAAGGCGAAGCCGCTCATGGTCTCGATTTAAAATTTACAGTCCCCGATGCAGTTCGTATACTGATGTTTGCAGGTCCGCTTGGCGGCGGTGCTTTGCGCCGCTCCCATGCAGGCGTCAACGGTGTCGTTACATTTTTTTATGCAATCGGGATCGAGCTTTTTAACTTCAGCGGCCATCACCAGGTTTGCAGCGCTTGATGAGCCAGCCGAGGCGGCCCCCACGGTGACGGCAGACAGAAAGGCGCCGCAGATCGCGCTCAGTGCGATGGATTTCAAGGCAATCATCACAATTTCCTCCCCGGGGTTGTTGGCGCGCGTGCGAATGTTTCGACGATCGGCCGCCGTGCTTTGATGGTCCACGTCTATGGACCCAAAGTGCTTGCAGCCTCGCGCGGTACGCGCGTCACGGAGACTATACGCCGCCGCGCGGAAAAGGAAGGGCATAGCATTTCATCCTGACTCGGGATGGCGCGCATGCGGCGGTTGGGACAAAGATCACCATTTCGAATTCAGCTTTTATAGCGACCCTTTGGCGTTTTGCTGTTAAAACGGCCCCCGAAAATCGAAGGGGGTTTTGAGAATATCGCGTGAAAGCTGCAAGAGAGCCGGGCTTACTTCTTCTTGGCTGCCCGTTGAGCGCGCGCTGCGGCGTTGGCCGCCACCGCGGCGCGGATGAGTTGCTTGAAGGCAGCTTCGTTGATCTTCTCCCCTTCGCGGAGGTCGATTGCCCGCCGCGTGTTCCCTTCAAGGCTGGAATTGAAGAGCTTCTTCGGATCTTTGATGGAGGCTCCGCGAAAGAAGGTGAGCTTCACGACCTGCTTGTACGATTCCCCTGTGCAGACGCCGCCGTCATACGACCAGATGGGGGTTCCCATCCATTTCCACTCATCCACGATGCCGGGGTCGGCATCGTGGATGAGCTGACGGATATGAGCGAGGGTCTCTCCTCGCCAATCCCCCAGCTCCTCAATCCGCTTGGTGATGTTCGCTGAAGCGGCCTCGCCATCCGGACGGCTTATCGGCTTCATGGTCTCTCCGATCCTTCGTTTTGCCAGCATCGAGCAGCGCGTCTTGCATCATGTTCAGCGAAGCCCGGCAACAACGCGTTCCAGGCCACCGATGAACTTCTGCCATCCGTAGTTCGCGCCCTGATAGTTGGCCTCTTGATCGGGACGGAAGCCGGATTGCTCCATGCGCACGAGCGTTCCGCCGCTTGTCGCGACCAACGTCCAAAGCGGGTGGCACCGTAGCCGTGCCCTCGGCCTTGATCTCGATTTTCACGCCAAGATAATGAACCTCGAATCACTTGGCCCATAGCTCCATTTCTTTGTTCAACGTGTCGGACCCAACCGATTTGATCTGTCCAGAAATGCCATTGCTTTGATCAGCTCTACCAACCGCGCGCGGCTGGGCGGATTTTTCAAATACTCGATGACGACCGGCTCCTCGCCACTTTGCCGGATCATGGCAAGGGTGTTGCGGGACGTGCCGCAGGCCGGGTTGTGGTAGATGGTGACGGTCAAAGGGCGGCTTCCTCGTTTGCCGCGGCGGGCCGCAGGGCAGCGCCGCGCTCGTACCAGTCCTTGCTTCGGTTGACGATCCGGACGACGGACAACATCACCGGCACTTCCACCAGCACGCCGACGACCGTTGAAAGCGCCGCGCCTGACTGGAAGCCGAAAAGGGCAATCGCCGTTGCCACGGCCAACTCGAAAAAATTGCTGGCCCCGATCAAGGCCGAAGGGCCAGCGACGCACCACGCGACGCCGAGACGGCGATTGAGCCAATAGGCCAGCCCCGCGTTGAAGTAGACCTGGATCAGGATCGGCACCGCCAAGAGCCCGATAACGAGCGGCTGGCGCATGATCTCTTCGCCCTGCAGGCCGAACAAAAGTACGAGCGTCAAAAGCAGCGCCGAGAGCGAAAGAGGAGCCAAGCGGCGGAGCGTCCGGGCCAGCGCCGCCTGCCCGCCCTTCACCAGCAGCCCGTGCCGCCAGAACTGCGCGACGATCACCGGAACGACGATATAAAGGACGACCGACAGCAAGAGCGTATTCCACGGGACGGTGATCGACGACAGACCGAGCAGCAGCGCCACAATCGGCGCGAAAGCCACCACCATGATCGTGTCGTTGAGCGCAACTTGCGACAGCGTGAAATGCGGTTCGCCTTCGACGAGGTTCGACCAGACAAACACCATCGCCGTGCAAGGCGCCGCGGCCAGCAGGATGAGTCCCGCGATATAGGCATCGATTTGTCCGGCGGGCAGGAAAGGCCGGAACAGATAACCGAGGAAAAGCCAGCCGAGCAGCGCCATTGAAAATGGCTTGATCAGCCAGTTAACACCGACTGTCACGGCGATGCCGCGCCAATGCGCCCGCACCTCGCCAAGGGCGCCTGGATCAATTTTGAGCAGCATGGGAACGATCATCAGCCAGACCAGACCCGCGACCGGCAGATTCACTTGCGCGACGGTTGCCGCGCCAATGGCGCGGAACAGGCCGGGCAGCGTCTGTCCGAGGGCGACGCCTGCCACGATGCAAAGCGCAACCCAAAGCGTTAGATACCGTTCGAAAACACTCATCGAGGGGGCTTTGGGCTTCGCCATTTTGACAGTCGATACAGCTTTAACCATGGCGGGCGTTCCTGATGGTCAATGAGGAGCGTGCGGCGCCTTCCATCTTCCCGATTTCACGGAGGCGCGCGGTGAGCGACATGGCGTCGAGACTCTTGACTGGCAGAGCAATGAACGCCGTGATCCTGTTCCGCAAATAGCGGAAGGCCTGCGCGAACGCGCGCTCCTTTTCGATATTCGTGCCTTCGACCGCTGCCGGGTCTTCGATCCCCCAATGCGCGGTCATCGGCTGTCCCGGCCATGCGGGACAAGTCTCGCCCGCCGCGTCGTCGCAGAGCGTGAACACAAAATCCAATCGCGGGGCGTCGGCAGCTGCGAACTCGTCCCAGTTTTTTGAGCGCAGACCTTCGGTCGGCAAGCCGTAGGCCACGAGGGTTTTGAGCGCGAAGGGGTTGACCACGCCCTTCGGATGACTTCCGGCCGAGAAGGCATTGAAGCGTCCTGCTCCGAGTTTGCGAAGGATGCTTTCCGCCATGATCGAGCGGGCGCTGTTGCCGGTGCAGAGAAAGAGAACATTGAAGAGGGGTTCAATCACAATCGCGAGCCTTCGGTGGGCAGCAAGGGGTGAGATCGGCGACGAGCGGCGCGCATATGTCAGGACGTCCGCCACAGCAGTCCTTGAGAAGGAACACTGTGACCTCGCGGAATCGGGAGAGATCGGCGCGGTAGATAATCGAGCGGCTGTGCCGCTCCCCGACAACCAGACCCGCGCGGGCGAGTATGGCGAGATGCGCCGACATGGTGTTTTGCGGCACGGCCATGAGGCGGGCGAGTTCGCCTGCGGGAACGCCATCCGGTTCTTTTTTGACCAGCAGACGGAAGGTGTCCAGCCGGGTCGTTTGAGCAAGGGCCGCGAGGGCGCCGATGGCTTCACTATTATCCATATATCCAGATTAACTGATATTTACGGCGCGCGCAAGGCTCCTCGCGGATCTTACACTTGGGTCTTACACTTGGGTCTTATAATGGAGATGCGTTCCGGGAACCCGTAAAGACCTTGTGCGCCGCCGCTGCTCATCTCGGCTTGCCGCAAAGCGACCGATCTTACAAGATTGGAAGCGAGGCCACTGTCTCGGGCCTTGTAAGGTTTTGGCTTCCGAGCTTACCAAAATGTTTCACGTGAAACATTTTGGTAAGATTGGCGTATTGTTCCGGTCAAAACTGATGGCTCAGCCATCAGCGATTCCACAAGCGCGGCGGGTGCCGTGTCTCATTCAAATTGCAAATTGCCGGCTCATGATTCGCCTCTCTGTCACCGTCGAACGTTTTCCCATCCGCGGCAAATTCGTGATTGCGCGCGGCGCCAAGACGGAAGCTGTCGTGATCGTGGCAACGATCGAAGACGGCGGCTTTCGCGGGCGTGGCGAAGCCGTTCCCTATGCCCGCTACGGCGAAACAGTTGAATCCGTTCTTGCCCAAATCGCTTCCGTGCACCCGACAATCGAGGCGGGTGTGGGGCGCGGCCGCCTCCAAAAATTGCTTCCACCGGGTGCCGCTCGCAATGCGCTCGATTGCGCGCTTTGGGATTTTGACGCCAAGCGTAGCGGCATTGCGGCCCATGTCCTCGCGGGCGTCGCGCCTCCGGTGCCCGTGACGACGGCTTTCACGATCTCGGCTGGCAGTCCGGCCGATATGGCAACAGCGGCGCTGGCGGCAGGCGGGCGTCCGCTTCTCAAAATCAAGCTTATGGGTGAAGGCGATCGAGAGCGGCTTGTGGCGGTGCGCGCCGCAGCACCTGGGGCGACGCTCATCGTTGACGCCAATGAGGCTTGGTCAAAGACAAACCTCGAGCGCAATCTTGAAGCCTGTGCCGAGGCCGGCGTCCTTCTTGTCGAGCAGCCATTGCCAGCGGGCGAAGATACGGCGCTCGCCAGCATCCGCCATATTGTGCCGGTTTGCGCCGACGAGAGCGTTCATGCCCGCGACGGGCTTGAATCCCTGCGCGCCCGCTACGACGCCATCAATGTGAAACTCGACAAAACGGGAGGTCTGACCGAGGCTCTTGAGACGGTAAATCTTGCCCGGAGCCTTGGCTTCAAGCTCATGATCGGCTGCATGGTGGCAAGCTCGCTCGCAATGGCGCCAGCGCTCCTGCTGGCAAGATCCGCGCATTTCGTCGACCTCGATGGGCCTCTCTTGCTGGAACATGACCGGCCCGAAGGGCTCACTTACAGAGGCTCGTTCGTCCATCCGCCCATCCGAGAATTATGGGGATAAACCAGCTAATGTTATTTTTATGATTATAAATCAATAGATTATCAATCAATCCTCATCCTAATTATGAACTTTGCGGCGTTGAATATTGGCCGTTGAAATGTCGCAATCATGCAACAGCGTGATATTCTAGCAACGCAACGCAAATTAATTTCTCATCTTTCAGCCGGCACACATGGGTGATCCAAAAGCAGCGCGGCGCAATTTGGGGGGGAAAAGCGGCCATCCCCGTTTCACGGTCCGTTTCGGGCCCGTGGCCGTCATCCTCGCTCTTTTCACCGGGCTCATTAGCTTTCTGATCTTTTCTGGCTATACACCCGTTTTACCAACGCCTTCCGTCGTTTTCGGGCTCTTCCTCGTCAATATTCTTTGCATTCTCCTGGTCTTCTCTTTCGTCGTCGCCGAGGCCCATGCGCTTTACAAGGCGCGCCGCGCGGGCGTCGCCGGGGCGCAGCTGCATATCAGGATTGTGGGGCTTTTCTCGATTATTGCCGCCGCGCCAGCGCTGTTGATGGCATGGGTGGGCTCGGTGACGCTCGAAAACAGTCTCAATCCAGCCTTCATCCAGGACGGGCGCGGCTATGCGCATAAGACGATCGAATGGGCCAATTTCTTTAGTGAAAGCCAATGCAAGGCGCTGCTTCAAGAGGCGAGACTTACAGTATCGGATCTCGACCTGGCCAAGCCCACCTTCGATTTTGACCGGTCGTGGTTTCGAGGTTTTTTCACGTCGCGGGCCCGTTTTCTCGGCTTCACAGCCGCTGCTCTGATGCAATCCGACGGCACGGTGATCGAACGCGTGGATACTGGCGCCTTGATCGGCACGACAGTGGTCCGGCCGGAACCGGCCGATTTCGAGGACGCCAAAAAAAACGAGCCTGTATGTATGATTCTCGATGGCGGCAGGACATTTGGCGCGCTGCGAACGCTGCCTTCCTTTCAGGATACGTTTTTATATGTCGCCCGGCCGGTCCTTCCATACACGCAGGAGTTTCCGCGCCTCGCCAAACAACTGGTCGAGGATTACGATAAATTCGACGCCACCCGAAGCCAGATCAGGATCGTTTTCGCGGCCATGTTCGTCCTGATCGCCTTGATCATGCTCTTGTCGGCGACCTGGCTTGGCCTTTCCTTCGCCGATAGTCTCGTCGCACCGATCAGACGGCTCATCGCGGCGACCGACAAGGTCGCCTCCGGCAATCTCCAGGTTCAAGTGGCGGTTCACAAATCGGAGGGCGATCTTGCGCATCTCAGTGAAACCTTCAACAAAATGACTTCGGAGTTGAGCTTCCAGCAACATCGGCTGATCGCGGCGAGCAAGCTCATCGACGAGCGGCGTCTCTTCACCGAGGCGGTCCTTTCGGGTGTTCCGGTGGCGGTCGTCGGCGTCGGAAGCAAGGGCGAAATTACCGCGCTCAATCCGTCCGCCGAAAAACTGGTCCCGGAAAGCGGCGAACCGGCCGAGCAGCTCGTCGGTCAACCGATTGCAACCGTGCTGCCGGAAATTGAAAGCGTGCTGGCGGAAGCGCGTTCCAGCCAATCCCGCCTGGTCCAGGGACAAATTTCGCTTTCCCGTGGCGGCCTCGACCGTCTTTTCAACGTGAGTATCACCAGCGCGCCCAGTGAACGCGCCGACAAGAGCTACGTCGTGACGCTCGATGATATCACCGATCTCGTGACCGCCCAGCGGACGGCGGCCTGGGCCGATGTCGCCCGTCGCATCGCCCATGAAATCAAAAACCCGCTGACCCCGATCCAGCTTTCCGCCGAACGGCTGAAACGCAAATATGGACGCCTGATCGAGCAAGACCGCGACGTGTTCAACCAGTGTACGGACACGATCGTCAGGCAGGTCGACGACATCAAGCGCATGGTGGATGAATTTTCCTCTTTCGCGCGGATGCCAAAGGCACGCCTCGAAAGCGACGACCTGAGTGAATGCGTACGCCAGGTCCTGTTCCTTATGCGGGTCGCTCATCCCGATATTTTATTTGAGGATAAGCTGCCAGAAGGCTCAATCCGCGTCCCCTTCGACAGACGGCTTTTGTCCCAAGCCTTGACGAATATTGTTAAGAACGCGACGGAAGGGATTGCGGCGCATCCTGGCGAATCGGGCTTCCAGGGTAAGATATCCGTGGCGGTCACTGTTGCCGGACGAATCGTTTCCATTGATGTCATTGACAATGGCGCGGGCTTTCCCAGGGAGAACCGGCAAAGGCTCCTTGAACCCTACATGACGACACGCGCCGATGGGACAGGACTCGGCCTGCCGATCGTCGCCAAAATTCTCGCCGATCATGGCGGTGGGCTCGAATTGCGGGATGCACCAGAAGGACGTGGCGCCTGGGTCAGGATGTTTTTTCCCTTAGGACATGATCTGAGCGAACAGGACCGCAACCAGGCCGGGGAAAGCAACGTGCCAGCCGAAGTCAAAAGAGGAGCGTGAAACACTTCATGGCGAGCGATATCCTGATAGTGGACGATGAAGTCGACATCCGTGAAATTGTTTCCGGGATCTTGTCGGACGAAGGCCACGGCACGCGGACGGCCAAGAATTCCGACGAAGCTTTGGCCGCGATCGCGGCAAGGCGTCCAACCCTCGTCTTCCTCGACATATGGCTGCAAGGTTCAAGGCTTGATGGTCTTCAATTGCTGAAGATCATCAAGGAGCAGAATCCGGTGCTTCCCGTCGTCATGATTTCCGGTCACGGCAATATCGAGACGGCGGTCTCCGCAATCAAGCTCGGCGCCTATGATTTCATTGAAAAGCCGTTCAAGGCCGACCGTCTGGTGCTGGTCGCGGAACGGGCGCTCGAAGCCTCGCGGTTGAAACGCGAGGTGACGGAATTGCGCACCCGCGCGGGCCGCAGCAACAAGATTGTCGGCAAATCGACCGCGATCAATCAATTGCGGCAAGTGATTGAACGCGTGGGGCCGGCCAATTCGCGGGTTTTGATCACCGGCTCGCCGGGCGCTGGCAAGGAACTTGCCGCGCGGGGCATTCATGACGCATCCACCCGCGCCGATGGTCCTTTCGTCACCATAAACTCGGCGACGATCGCGCCGGAAACGATGGAAATGGAATTGTTTGGAGCCGAAGCCAAGGAGGGTTCGAGCCGCAAGGTCGGGGCTCTCGAAGAAGCCCATGGCGGCACGCTTTATCTCGACGAAATTGCCGATATGCCCAAGGAGACCCAGGGCAAAATCCTGCGGGTTCTGGTCGAACAGAATTTTCTGCGGGTCGGCGGATCGACCCGGGTCCATGTCGATGTCCGTATCATTTCGTCGAGTTCCCGCGATCTCCCGAAGCTGATCGCCGACGGCTCGTTTCGCGAGGATCTCTTCCATCGTCTCGCGGTCGTGCCGGTCCGGGTTCCCTCGCTCAGCGAACGCCGTGAGGATATTGCCGAACTCATCGCTTATTTCATGGAGCAGCTTTCGATCACCACCGGCATGCCGAAGCGTCTGATCGCCGACGATGCCATGGCGGTTCTGCAATCGCATGATTGGCCAGGCAACATCCGGCAATTGCGCAACAATGTGGAGCGGCTGATGATCCTGGCCAGCGGCGATCCAGAGTCACCTGTCACCGCCGATATGTTGCCAGCGGAGATCGGCGCGCTCGTTCCTTCGACGCCCAACGGTTCCGGTGGCGAAAAATTGATGAGCCTTGCCCTGCGGGATGCCCGGGAAGTCTTCGAGCGTGAATATCTGGTAGCCCAGCTCAACCGGTTCGGCGGTAATATTTCGCGCACCGCTGAATTTATTGGCATGGAGCGTTCCGCCCTGCACCGCAAGCTGAAATCGCTGCAAGTCGATTGAAACCTGTGATGCTTGAGCTGGCCTGAACAAAGCCGGGTCGCGCTCAGAAATGAGGACGCGAACGGTGCTGCAATACACGTCTTCGGCCTTGCAGGGAGCCCCTTGACCGAAACCGTCCGCACGCCAAATTTTGAACGGGCTTATCACCGCGGTCTCCCATCCCGTGGGCGGCGGGGAAGGCCCGCTAAAAGTTGCGCGTGAAAACGATGGATTGCATCCTTGGCTGCGCACCCATATGGCTGGCCGGCGCTCTTTGCAAAAACGGTGCGGACGGCACAAGGCTGAGCTTGGGGTATCTGCCAGGGGATCGGGGTCGCGCCAACGCTTCCACTCAGATCTTTGGAGATTAGGCTATGAGCATACGCGATCTCATTCCATGGACCCGGAACCAGGATCTCGCTCCCGAGCTTTTTCGCGACGAAAGATCGATTCCGTTTTTCTCCCTGCACCGGGAAATGAACCGCCTCTTGGATGAAGCTTTTCGCGGCTTCGCCCTCGCTCCGCTTGCCGGGCGGCGGCCCGATTTTGTGAATCCCGCCTGGCCGAAACTCGAAGTCACCGAAACCGACAAGCAAATGACCGTCTCCGCCGAAATCCCCGGAATGGAGGAAAAGAATGTCGAGCTGCTTTTCGACGATGGCAATTTGATAGTCCGGGGCGAGATGAAATCCGAGACGGAAGACAAGGAGCGTCAGTTCTCGGAACGTTTCTATGGCCGGTTCGAGCGGCGCGTTCCGGTTGGCATGGACATCGAGGAAGATAAGATCGAGGCCTCGTTCAAGAATGGCGTTTTGAAAGTCATCCTGCCGAAGAGCGAGCGGGCCCAGACAAAGGCAAAACGTATCGCCATCAACGCCCCAACCAAGCACTGACTCTCGATTGATGGAAAAGCGATACTCCCGCCGCCCGTTCCGAGCGGCGGGACTCTTTCAGGGCCACGCCTTGATTGGCCGTGATGAAGGCGGCGATGAGCTTATCGCAAGATGCTCTCAGACATTTCGCAGGTTTTTTTATGGAAGCCGATTGCCGCTTCCCAGATCATCCCCGCGTCACGGGTGAACGCCTTTCATTGTGACCCTTCAGACGCCCCCCGCTGGATCTTGGGGTTTTGTCCCGTGGCTGGTCTCCTTCGCCGCGACAACTTCGCGCAACGGGAACCGCATGCGGCCGCTCACGCGAACGGCAGGGATCGGTTATGAAGAAAAGGGGTCCCATCCACCTGGAACAAGCCGGACGCGATCCCATCAAATAAGGCCCCTTGTGACAGCTCAAACAACGGACAATGCGGTTTCGATGCCTCACAATGCGATTCAGCGCGGTAAAACACGGCTTTCCGATCATTCGTTGAGGCAAGGGGCTCTGGGCCTCCTGGATACGGCCGTCATGGCTGTCGCTGGCTCTGCGCCAGCCTATTCGATCACGGCCAGCACAGCGGCCCTCGTCGCCGCCGTTGGGATCGCTGGACCGGCGGCCTTATCGATCGCCTTTGTGCCCATGATCGGCATCACCATCGCTTTTTCCTATCTCAATCTGTGGCGATCGGATGCCGGTGCCGCCTATGCCTGGGTGGGGCGTGCCCTTCATCCGGGGCTGGGTTTCATCGCAGGTTGGTCGCTGCTCAGCCTTTCCACGATCTTCATGGTCGCCGCGGCGCTTCCGGCCGGCGAGGCGACGCTCGATCTGATCGCGCCGGGCCAGCTTCACGATGTGTTGTGGGTGACCAGCATCGGCGCCGCCTGGTTTCTTGGCGTGCTGGCGCTCGTTACCTGCGGCATCACGGCAACCGCCAAAGTGCAGGTCGTGTTGACCCTGCTTGAAGTGGGCGCGCTGATCCTTGTGGGTGGTCTCGCGATCTGGCACGCGCGAATCACACCGGTCACCGCATTCTCTTGGAATTGGTTCTTCCCCTCCGCTTTCGGCTCATTCGACTCCTTTACCGCCGGTATGCTTGTCGCGATTTTTTATTTTTTTGGCTGGGACGTGTCATCCAATCTCGCGGAAGAAACGGCGAACGCCAAGAAGGCGGCCGGACTTGGCGGCGTTGTTGGCGTGCTTGTGATTGTTGCCCTGTTCCTACTGTTACAAGTCGCCGTCCAGATGGTTCTGACGTCCGATCAAATCCAGGCGAACGCCGCCAATCTGCTTCCGGCCCTTGGCCATGTGGCGCTTGGCGCGCCCTGGAGCGCGGTCGCCATTCTCGCGGTGATGGTGAGCGCGGTCGCGACGCTCCAGACCCAGCTCCTCCAATGCACGAGACTATTGTTCTCCATGGCGCGCGATCGGGTGATCGGCGAGCCGATGGGCTGGCTGCATCCCCGCTTTCAGACGCCCTGGCTTGCGGGACTGACGATCGCCTGTGTCTCGCTTCTTCTCTTCGCCACATCGGCCACGGTGCCGAGCGTCAACCAATTGATGAGCGATCTCATCAATGCGATCGGTGTGCAAGTCTCGTTCTATTACGCGTTGGCCGGGATCGCCTGTGTTTGGTACTACCGCCTTGTGATCTTTACCGGCTGGAAGATGCTTGTGTTCGCGGGGATCGTCCCGCTGACATCCGCGCTCTTCGTTGCCAGCGTCGGCTTGTACCAGCTGCCGCAGCTCGGCTTTCGCGTCTCCGTCATGAGCATAGGCACGATCCTGATCGGCATCGCGCCGCTCTGCTATTACCGGCGGCTCTATAACAGCCGCTTCTACACCGACCCGCCGGAATCCGCCCGCAGGACCGACGCTTGACGGGAAACCAACACCGCTCTAACTTATAAGATAAGTCTAAATTATTCTGTTTATTTTTCAGGCGAGCAGGCTTTGTGCCGGGATGGCTCGTTTTTCAAATCGGTAATTTTGAAGGGGGACTTATCACTCAATCCAACCGGGCGAGAAGCCACTCGGCGGGGCTACTCCCCAGATTTTTCTTTTGAATTGTTGCAGCCATGCTCGCGAGCATGGCGTGAGTACCGTTGTGCGCCGCGTCAAGATTGCAATCGTAATTCATTGCCGATTCACGCTGTATGAACTGGTGCCATTGCACACCTCCTGCAGCCTGGAAGCGGAGTAAGAACAAAATTCTATTCATGTCTCTCAACCAGTCGGGTTGAGTACAGACACATTGGGGGGGGTCATTGATGAAGCCCGTGTCTATTGGGGGAAAGCTGCACGCGCGTTATTTCCACGCAAAGCACGCGGATCAAATTCAAATTTCTTTGATTGAGGATAGCGCGCCTGCGAGCCAAGGTGCATGGCGCGATGTTGACGATCGTTACCGTCTTACCCATTTCCGGACTTTTATTCGCCGTGCCATGAGCGTAGTTCCGCCGGTTTGGCGAGAGCGGGTGGCCGAACACTTTCTGCGCCGCGCAGGCGCGCCAGGACCTGCCGCTGAACATGTTGTGCAATATCTGCTGAGCGCGGCGAAGTCTAAACGAAAAAGTCATTCCCTCGCGGGAGCAACCGTCGCCAGGGGCGCCGATTGTTTCTACGAGCGGCAATACCGGCAGTATTTCAATCCGGCGATGGGCGCTTTCGCGATGACCGCCACCCAGGCTCTGCTGGCAAGCGGCGGCCCTCCGCGCGGCCTGCTATGGTGGCACCGCCGCAAAACCTATGCCGCCATGCTGGAGGAGACTAGCGGGGCTCTGCCAATCCTTGTGATCGACCGGGAGACCGTCGCATTGCCGCTTCTGCTGCCGCCGCCAGACAATCAGCACGTTCGAGACGCCATCTCGCTCTGGCTTGGTGGTCAGGGAAACATGCCCTTGCCCTACCGTGCGCGCGTCGCCGGCGAAGAAGTCCATTGCGCTGAATCCCATGTGCGCGCGCGTGAGCGGAGTGCCGACGGTGCCCTTCTCGAAGTTGTGGATAGTGCGATCCGCAGCAAAAAGCTCGCTTTGCTGGCGCTACATCCGCACGACCCCGACGCCATGGGCCTGCATATCACATTGTTCGCGGTGGAGGTGCTCGGAGCAGAGCATGTCGAAAAGGCGTATGGCCTCGCTCCGGACACGCTCAACCCTTGGCGTGAAGCCGCCTCGCGCGAAGGCCGCATGCTCATGGTCTGCGTAGGCGCCACCGAAGAGGTCTTCACGCAATGCTCGCAGAATCTCTTCATCAAGCGGCCGGTGCCCAGCGAAGCCCGGCGGGCGCGCGCGGTCCAGCCAAACGCCTGGAACCCTGCCCTTGCGCTTGATCGTTTGCTTGCCATGCAGTTCGAAGCCCTTCAAGTCACGGTTTCCGCGAGCGGCCTCCCCGGCGCCTCGCCGCGCAACGGAGACCGCGGCAAGGCGGTATTCCTTGGACGCCGCTGCGGCAAGGCATATCTTCTTATCCCCTATCATCCGGGAAACGCGGTGCATGGCCACGCCGCGAAATTGTGGTCCAACACCCATGGCACGATTGTGATTTATGACGACCACAGCGCCCTGAGCTCCGTGACGATTTCAGGGCCTTCACGGGTTGTTTCTCACAAAAAGATCGAGCGGGACTTCCCCTTGATCGCCCGAGAGGTCGGAATTCTCAAAAGGCGCAACCAGACACCCCTGCCCGACCCAGAATATTGGTATTTGCAGGAAGTTGCGGACATCGTTCAGCAGCGCGAAGCTCTCGCCGCCAATTCTCTCGACCCTGGAAGGCCGACGTGCAGCATCAATGCGGGCGGCGAGGCGCGCCACGGCAAGAAGCCCGCCTATTTCGCGGCGAACACGCTTCCACCCTATGATCAGCACTTACAGCACGAACGGGAGAAGGCGGGGCGCCCGCAGGATCCCTCCGGGAGCCAGCATCGCCAGTGGAATGAAAGCGTGCGAAGCGCTTTGGATTCCCGCCAGGCGCATCTCCGGCGCGTGATTGAGGACGCGAACGTTCCTCACCCCGAGGTTTGCGCGAAACCAGCCGTCAGAACGCATTTCGATCAGATCTGATCGAAAATTCCGACTTTTCGGACATGCTCAAATCTAAGGGCCCGGTTGATCGCGCGATGGCGTAGGCGCCGGTTATGCTGCTTTTTGGACGGGCGGCGCCAGCGGCCACTTAAACAATTCGATAGTAAGAGAGGGTATGCGATGGCGGCATGCCCAAGAGGTTGTTGATGAGGCCGTGGGCGGATAAAAACCGGTTGTGACAACAGGAGATCGCCATGAAAAGCATGTGTTGCCGCTGCCTGCTTACTATCGCCGTCGCTGTCTCAATCGCTTTTGCCCTTGCCCTATCCACGCCGGCGATGGCGGATTTGATCACACTTAAGGTCCCTGGGATTCCAGGTGATCTAAAAGTGAATGGGGAAGAGGGTGTCATCGAAGTGATGTCCCTATCGAACAGCGTACAGAACACCTCAGTAGTCGGATCCGGAAGTGGAGGAGCAGGCACGAGCAAGCTCGTTCCTAGTGATATGGTAATCAACAAGCGACTTGACGCTTCCTCACCTCCTCTTTTCCTTGCAATGGTTACAGGAAAGCATTTTCCAAATGCAGTAATTACTTTTCTTCAAGAAAATGAGAAGGGAAACCTGACAAAATTTTTTACATTCACGCTTTCCAACGTCGTCGTTTCGAAACTTGAAACAAATGCTTTTGAAAATCAAGTA
>DATJLX010000005.1:0-12102 GCA_035509135.1 Methylocella sp. | reverse complement strand
TGCTCGACCTGCTGGCTCGGCTCGGCTCCTGTTTCGACACCGCTTCGGTCGCCGAGATCGAGCAGGTGCTGGCGGCCGGCGCGAGCCCGGAGCGCATTAGCTATGGCAATACGATCAAGAAGGAGCGTGACATCAAGCGCGCCTATGAGCTTGGTGTGCGCCTGTTTGCCGTGGACTGCGAAGCGGAAGTCGAAAAGATCGCGCGCGCCGCGCCTGGGTCCAAGGTGTTTTGCCGCATGCTGTGCGATGGCGCTGGCGCCGAATGGCCGCTGTCGCGCAAATTCGGCTGCGCGCCGGAGATGGCGCCGCGCGTGCTCGAACAGGCGCACCGGCTTGGGCTCGTGGCCTTCGGTCTGTCGTTTCACGTCGGCTCGCAACAGCGCAATCCGCGCATGTGGGATGGCGCCTTGAAGGCGGCAGCGGCGATCTTCCGCGACTTGGCGGAGCGCGGGATCAATCTGCAGATGGTCAATCTCGGCGGCGGCTTTCCGGCGAAATATCTGAAGACCGTGCCGTCGGTGAAGACCTATGCGCAAACGATCTTTCATTCGCTGCGGCGCCATTTCGGCAACCATATCCCGGAGACGATCATCGAGCCCGGACGCGGCATGGTCGGCAATGCCGGGGTCATCGAGGCGGAAGTCGTGCTGATCTCCCGGAAATCGGACGACGACAAGGTGAAATGGGTCTATCTCGACATCGGCAAGTTCAACGGCCTCGCCGAAACCATGGACGAGATGATCCGCTATCCGATAAGGACCGCTTTCGATGGCGAGGCGACCGAGCCTTGCGTGCTCGCGGGACCGAGTTGCGATTCCGTCGATGTGCTCTATGAGAAGGAACCTTATTTCCTTCCCGTCGGCCTCGAAATCGGGTCGAAAGTGCTGATCGAAGGAACAGGCGCCTATACGACGACCTATTCCTCGGTTGGGTTTAATGGCTTCCCGCCGCTCAAATCCTATGTGATCTAGCGGCGACGCCGGCATCCCTTGCGGCGGAGAAAGGCTCCGCCGCGATCCCCCAAACCCTGTCCCGGACGGCCGGCGGATGCTCGACGATCGAGCTTTAGCCCGGTGCGAGGGTCGTCTTCAGCAATCCCGGTACGGCCGGTGGAGGCTCGGATGGCCTTGATATCGAACGAACGTGTGCAAGCTCCGGCATTCTTTGGCGCCGTCGCCGCGCCCCATCTTTTTGTCACCGGTGAAGCGGCCGCCGACTTCGAGGCCCGCGAAACCCTGCTCGACGAGGCTTTCGGCGTGGCGCGTTGCGAGAAGACCGTGGAGCGTCTGCGCGAGGGCCGCGTGCCCGCGCCGGGGCTTGCGCTCGCGGCGAAGGATGCGGACAAACTCATTGGCACCGTGCGGCTGTGGCCGGTCCGGGCCGGTGATATGCCGGCACTTCTGCTCGGGCCGCTTGCGGTCGCCAAACCCTATCGCTCGCGGGGCGTTGGCCGAAGGCTGATGGGGGAGGCTTTGTTCCGTGCCATGGCGGGAGGGCATCGCGCTATCCTGCTCGTTGGCGACGCCCCCTATTACGAGCCGTTCGGCTTTTCCCGGCGCCACACGCTGAAGCTTTCCCTTCCCGGCCCCGTCGATGAAGCGCGCTTCCTCGGGTTGGAACTCGAGGACGGCGCTTTGCGCGGCGCGAAGGGCCTGGTAACACCCGCTGGCGCGCTCGAATTCCCGGTGCATCGCGGCCCCTTCGAATTGCGCCGCGCGGCTTAACCGCGCCGTCACAAACGCGGCCAAATCCCGCATTCTCAATTGGCAAGGCGCCGGTGGCTTGCAGCCTGCGGCGCCTTCTTGTACCGCTGAAGCACCCCCTCGACCCTTCCGGAGAAAACAAATGTCCCAATGGCCCGTGCATGGCACGATCACTGGTCCCATTGTCCTGATCGGCTTCGGCTCGATCGGGCGTGGCGTGCTGCCGCTCATCGAACGGCATTTCAAATTCGACAAGGCGCGCTTCACGGTCATCGATCCGGAGGACAAGGACCGCCATCTCTTGGACGAGCGGGGCATTGCCTTCATCAACAAAGCTCTCACGCGGGATAATTTCGTCTCACTCTTAAAACCGCTTCTCACAAAAGGCGCCGGCCAGGCGTTCGTCGTCAATTTATCGGTGGAGGTCTCCTCGGCCGCGATCATGCGGCTTTGCCATGAGGTTGGCGCGCTTTGCATCGATACCGTCGCCGAGCCTTGGCCGGGATTTTACACAGACGCGCGCCTGACCGTCTCGGAACGCTCGAACTATGCCCTGCGTGAAGAAATCCTCGATCTGCGCCGCGCGCTCGGACCAGGCCCGACAGCGATCTCATGCTGTGGTGCCAATCCGGGCATGGTCTCCTGGTTTGTCAAGCAGGCCCTTTTGAATGTCGCGGCCGATTGCGGCATCGATGCTGGGAATCCTGTCACGCGCGAGGATTGGGCGCGGCTTGCGCAAAAGGTCGGCGTCAAAGGCATTCACATCGCCGAATGCGATACCCAGCGGGCGACGGCGGCGAAGCCGCGCGGCGTTTTCGTCAACACATGGTCGGTCGAAGGCTTTGTCTCAGAAGGCCTGCAGCCGGCCGAGCTCGGGTGGGGAACCCATGAAAAACATATGCCGCCGGAAGGCAAGCGGCACGCTTTCGGGCCAGACTGCGCAATCTATTTGCTGCGCCCGGGTGCGGGCACGCGGGTGCGTTCCTGGACGCCGACCGCCAAGGCGCAGCACGGCTGGCTCATCACCCATAATGAAGCGATCTCGATCGCCGATTATCTGACCCTTCGCGAGGGAGACAAAGCCGTCTACCGGCCGACCTGTCATTATGCCTACCGGCCGGCCGACGATGCCGTGCTCTCGCTCGACGAGATGGCGGGAACCCAATGGCAACAACAGGAAAAGTCGCATATTCTCGATGAGAACGAGATTGTCGACGGAATCGATGAACTGGGCGTTCTGCTTTATGGCCACGCGAAAAATGCCTATTGGTATGGCTCGCAGCTCTCCATCGAGGAAACACGGCGTATCGCGCCCTATCAGAATGCGACCGGCCTCCAGGTGACCTCGGCCGTGCTGGCCGGCATGGTCTGGGCGCTCGAAAATCCCAAGGCCGGAATTGTCGAGGCCGACGAACTCGACTTTCGCCGTTGCCTTGAAGTCCAGCTCCCTTACCTTGGCCCGGTCACGGGGCATTATACGGATTGGACCCCGCTCGAAGGCCGCGCGGTGCTCTTCCCAGAGGACATCGACAAGGAGGATCCGTGGCAATTCAAGAATGTGCTCGTGCGGTGAGGAAGGGAGAGGGCGATGCCTTTTGCATTCTGGCCGACATCGCCTGTTGTGTCCCGGACGTGGCTCGATTTTCTCGATTTCGCGTCCGCGCGAGCCGACGGCACCTGGCTCTTCCGCGGGCATGGCGATGCGGCTTGGGATCTTGTTCCCGCGATCGGCCGCCAGCAATCCGTGACTCCTTACCGGCTAGCCGACGAAAAGATTCTTTTCGGGGATTTAATTCGGGAGGCGGGACGTACTCTCGATGCGGCTGATTTCACCGATCTCGAATGGCTGATGATCGCCAAGCATCACGGCCTGCCGACCCGCCTGCTCGATTGGTCGGCCAATCCCTTGGTCGCCGCATTTTTCGCCACGGAAGATGAAAATAACCCGGTGGATGCCGGCATATTGGCGCTGCGGGTTCCAACCGCTCGGCGCCTGAAGACGGCGCCGGCCTTCGGCCCGCCGGAAGACGCGCCGGTGATCGTCGAGGCGTCGCCGCGCGTTGCGCGTCTCACGGCGCAGCAAGGCTACTTCTCCCTGCACCCCGATCCGCAATCAGCGTGGCAGCCTGCGCCGCCGGATTACGATGCGGCAGGTTTCGCCGTTCCAGCCTCCGAGAAAGCGGATTTCCGGCGGCACTTGCATATCTTCGGCTATGATGCCCAAAGGATCTATGGGGATATGGGCGCGCTGAGCAGGACACTCGCTTGGCGCTACCGGCAGCGGTGAGAGATGATCCGAGGCGGCGATGCTTGATGAAATCGTAAATGCTGTGGCGGGCTACCGGGTCGAAAGCGGCGAGCAGTGGCGGGCGCTTTCCCGAAACATGCCGGGCGTTTCCTATTTCGCGACGGATCTTGATCCACGCTCCTTCGAAAAGGATGAAACGGAGGGCACTTGGCTGGGCCGCGCCGAACTGCTGCTCAAGGCGCCCGCCGCCTTGCGGCCGGGGCAAGCCCTGCAAGAGGTGTCTTTCACCTTGCCTGTCCGGGTTGTTTTGACGGAACGGGATGGCGAACTCACCGTCACGGCGTTTGACTTTTATTCCGCCTGGGAAGGCGAGGCCCCGGTGCCTTATGTCGATCCCTATGACGGCCCACCGAAAACCATCGGCTGGGGACCCTTTGAAGGGCTGAGACACGAGGTTTAAGGGGCAGGCAGGCTATTCCGCCGCGAGTTTCACCGGCGCGGGCCCGGCGCGGAATTGCTCCAAGAGGCCCTGCTCTTCGGCCTTGGCGGCTTGCACATGCCGCGTTTTCACATGGCCGTAGCCGCGGATTTTCTCCGGAATGGAGGCGAGCGCGACCGCGACCGCATGATTGGCCGGACAAAGATTGGCCAAAATTTCCTTTAGCAAAATTTCATAGTCCACGATCAATTGGCGTTCAGCGCGACGCTCGCTCATGTAGCCGAAAATATCGAAAACCGTTCCCCGCAGCCCCTTAAGCCTGGCGAGAAGCCGGAAAAGAGGCATGATCCAGGAACCGAAAGAGGATTTGACTGCCTCGCCTTTCTCATTCTTACGGCCGAGAACCGGCGGCGCGAGATGGAATTCAAGGCGCGTCTCGCCCTCGAATGAAGCGGCGATCTGCTTGGCGAAAGTGCCGTCACTATAAAGCCGCGCGACTTCATATTCGTCCTTGATGGCAAGCAGTTTGAAATAATTGCGCGCAACCGCTTTCGCGAGATCCTGGCAGCCCGGGACTTTCGCCAGCTCGGCTTTCTCAACCTGTTTCACGAACGCCCTATAGCGCTTGGCATAGGCTTCGTCTTGATAGGCGGTGAGAAAAGCGGCGCGCCTTTCGATCACTTCGCCAAGGGAGCGTGACGGCGCTTGCATCGCGGTGTTCCGGCGCAAGGGCGCCGCGACCGCTTCCACCGCGCCGGAATAAGCGGCTTCCCGGCGCCCCCATAAAAACGCTGCCTGGTTCATCTCAACGGCTTCACCATTGAGGGCAATGGCGTGCAGGAGCGAGGAATCGTCGAGCGGCACGAGGCCTTTCTGCCAGGCGAAGCCCAGCATGAACATGTTCGCGGCGATGGAATTGCCAAGCAGCGCGGTCGCGATGCCGGTTGCATCGAGGAAGCTCACTGTGTCGCCCGCGGCATCCCGGATCGCCTGCTTGATGCGCTGCGGGTTAAGGGAAAAATCCGGATTATGGGTGAAGTCGCCCGGAAAAATTTCCGCCGTGTTGACGACAAATCCCGTCTCGTTCCGGCGGACGGCGGCAAGCACCTTCTTGGTGCCGGAGACGACGAGGTCGCAGCCGAGCACCAGATCGGCTTCACCAGCGGCAACCCGGATGGCGTGAATATCCTCGGGGCACGAGCCAATCTTGACATGGCTATAGACGGCGCCGCCTTTCTGGGCGAGACCCGCCATGTCGATCGAGCCGCAGCCCTTGCCTTCCAGATGCGCCGCCATGCCCAAAACGGCACCGATGGTGACCACCCCGGTGCCGCCGACCCCCGTCACGAGAATCCCATAGGGCTTAGAGCCGATCACCGGGACTTCAGGCCGCGAGAGAACCGGGAAATCCTCTTCGTGTTTGATCTCGGCCTTTCTTGGCCGCGCCCCATGCACCGTGACCAAGGCGGGACAGAAGCCATCGAGGCAGGAAAAATCCTTGTTGCAGCTCGACTGGTCGATCACCCGCTTACGGCCGAATTCGGTTTCAAGCGGCTGCACTGATACGCAATTGGATTTGACGCCGCAATCGCCGCAGCCTTCGCAGACAAGCTCATTGATGAAGACGCGCTTGGCTGGATCCGGCATTTCTTTTTTCTTGCGGCGGCGGCGTTTTTCCGCCGCGCAAGTCTGATCGTAAATGAGAACGGTGACGCCAGGGATGCTCGCCAACTCGCGCTGCACGCCGTCGAGCGCGTGACGGTCCCTGATGGTGAGCCCCTTGGGCCACTGCGTGGTTGGTGGATATTTGCCGGGCTCGTCGGTGACAATGACGATGCGCTTCACATTTTCGGCGGCGACCTGGCGGGCGATCATGTCGACGGTGAGGTTGCCCTCGAGGTGCTGACCGCCGGTCATCGCCACGGCGTCGTTGAAAAGAATCTTATAGGTGATGTTGACGCCCGCGGCGACGGCGAAGCGGATCGCAAGCGTGCCGGAATGATCATAGGTACCGTCGCCGAGGTTCTGGAAGATATGCGACCGCTTCGAGAAAGGCGCCTCGCCGATCCAGTTCGCTCCCTCGCCGCCCATCTGGGTGAAGCCCTCGGTCGAACGGTCCATCCATTGAACCATGTAATGGCAGCCAATGCCGGCATAGGCGCGCATGCCATCGGGCACCTTGGTCGAAATGTTGTGCGGGCAACCGGAACAGAAATAGGGGGTGCGCACCCCCAGATCACCGGCGGCGGCGAGCGCCGCCTGCCGGCGCTCCAGCTGGCGCACCCGCTGGTCGAGATCCTCGCTCCAGGCGAACCGCAGCAGGCGGCGGCCAATCGCAATCGCGATGTCGTTGGCATCAAGCGCCCCGGTGACCGGAAACAGCCAATTCCCCTCTTCATCCTTCTTGCCGACGCAAACCGGCTGGCTCGGCGATCCGTAGAGCTCCTCGCGCAGCTGCACTTCGATCAGCGAGCGCTTTTCCTCAACGACAATGATCAATTCGAGCCCGCGCGCGAATTCGCGCAGGCCCAAGGGCTCGATCGGCCAGGTGCAGGCAAGTTTCAGGAGCCTCAGGCCGAGCCGGTTCGCCGCGATCTCGTCGATGCCGAGATCATCCATCGCCTGGCGCACGTCGAGGTAGGATTTTCCTGCCGTGATCACCCCAATTTTCGCCTGCGAGCCGCCCGAAGTGATGATTTTGTTCAGATGGTTGGCCTGGAGCCACGCCACCATGGCGTCCCGCTTATAGTTCTGCAGGCGTTTTTCCTGGTCGAGCACCGTATCGCGGGCGCGGATGTTCAGGCCGCCTTGCGGCATGACAAACGACGCTGGAACGATCGGCCGCACGCGATCTAGCGAAACATCGATCGAGCCGGTCGATTCCACCGTATCCTTCAAGCATTTGAGACCGACCCAGGCGCCGGTGAAACGGCTCATCGCAAAGCCGTAAAGGCCGTAATCGACGATCTCTTGCACACCCGCCGGAGACAGCACCGGCATCATCACATTGACAAAATTGAATTCAGACTGATGCGCGGTCGTCGAGGATTCGGCGGTGTGATCATCGCCCATCAAGGCCAGGACGCCGCCATGTCGCGAGGTGCCCGCGAGATTGGCATGGCGAAAGACATCGCCGCTGCGGTCAACGCCTGGACCCTTGCCGTACCACAGCGCGAAGACGCCATCGCGCTGGCCTTCCCCGCGCATCTCCGCCTGTTGCGCGCCCCATATGGCGGTCGCCGCGAGATCCTCGTTGAGGCCCGGCTGAAACAGGATGCCGGCCGCGTCAAGCGGGGGCTTGGCGCGCAGGAAAGCCAAATCGAGACCGCCGAGCGGCGAGCCGCGATAGCCCGAAATAAAGCCAGCTGTGGCAAGGCCGTTGCGCCGGTCGAGTTCCTTCTGCATCAGAAGAAGCCTGACAATGGCTTGCGGCCCCGAGACGAAGATCCGCCGCTTCGTCAGATCATATTTGTCGTCGAGTGAGGTGGATCGGAGATCCTGGGGCGAGTCTTGCGACACATCTTGGGTCAGGTCGACCGGGCCTTTCACCGCGTCCGCCATCGCTTTCTCTCCTGCCGGACAGCCGCCGCCCGGCGATGCGGTATCACCGCCGCAACGTCCCGAATATAAGCGGGAATGCCCCATTTTCCAAGGATGGGCGGGCTTTTCCACTGGGGAAGTGGCCGTTATTCCGCTGGCTCGCGCTGTTTCATGCGCCTGAAGCTATAGCCGGGGACGCCGCCCGCACCGTCGCTTTGCGCCGCGATTTTTGTGATCTTATCATGATGCGGCGAGAGGTAACACACCGGATCGGCTTCCCGCGCATCGCCGGTGAGGGCCAGCGCCTGGCAGCGGCAGCCGCCGTAATCGATCGTTTTGCGCGGGCAGGAGCGGCACGGCTCGCGCATCCAATCCTCCCCCCGGAAGGCTTGGAACGCAGGCGAATGGGTCCAGATGTCGGCGATCGCATGATCGCGGACCGTCCAGAATTCTAGACCCGGAATGGTTGCCGCCGCATGGCAGGGCAGCACCTGGCCTGAGGGCGTGACATTGAGCCCGCGTTTGCCCCAGCCGCCCATGCAGGCCTTTGGATAGCGGGCGTGATAATCGGGAATCACATGGTCGATGACGATAACACCGGCAAGCGCCGTTTTGAGTGCTTCGACCTCGGCGATCGCCGCTTCAGCCTCGGCCCGCGATGGCATGAGCGCGGCGCGGTTCAGCATCCCCCAGCCGTAATATTGCGTGTGCGCGATTTCGACCCGGCGCGCGCCGAGCGTCACGGCGAGCTCGACCATTTCACCGGCGCGCCGGACATTGGCCCGGTGAATGACGGCGTTGACGGTCAGCGGCAGACCGGCCGCGATGATCCATTCCGCGACCGCCTGCTTGCGCGCGAAGGCGCCGTTGTAGCCGGCGATCCTATCGGCCGATTGCGCATCGGAGTCTTGTATCGAAAGCTGCGCGTGATCGAGGCCCGCATCCGCGAGCTCCTTGACGCGATCCTGCGTGAGACCAATCCCTGAGGTGATGAGATTGGTATAAAGTCCCACCTTCGCGCAATGCGCGACGATCTCCGTCAGATCCTGCCGCGCCGCCGGCTCGCCGCCGGAAAGATGCGCATGCAGAACGCCGAGCTTCGCGGCTTGCGTAAAAACCCGGGTCCAGTCGGAGGTCGAAAGTTCGTCCTCGCGGGGATCGAGAGCGAGCGGATTGGAGCAATAGGGGCAGCCTAGCGGACAGCGATGCGTCAGCTCGGCAAGAAGCGCGACGGGCCGCGCAACTGTCTCCGGCGGTGCGTTCATAGATCCACCATGCGCTTGGCCGCGAGCTCTCCCAACAGCGCCCGCACATCCGTCTCCACTCTCGTGCGGTCGGCGGCGAACTGCTTTGCGAGATCATCGACGATCGCGCCGATCGTGGCGGTCCCATCGCAGCGCTTCAAAATCGCGACCGCGATGGCATCCGCCTTGATCACGCGCTCGGGCGCCAGCAGAAGCCACTCCCCTCGCGTCTCATCATATTTCAAGCGGACGCCGCGCGGCAGACGCGGTTTTGACACGGTGTCCGGCTGGCTTGCCTCCATCACGCGGCCTGACCCCGCACCGTCACGGTTCCTGGCACCCAGGCTCCGGGCGGGATGGCGCCATCGACATAGGCGCTCCAAAGCGAGTCGAGCTGCGCCCACAGCACGGAGCATTTGAACTCCAAGGCGGCTATGACGGAATTCTGCTCCGCCCGCGTTGCGGCGTGCTCTTTGACGTAGTCGAGGGCGAAGTCGCTGTCGCGCTTGGCTTGAACCGGGCGCTGCGAAAAATAGGCGAGCGTCTCCTTGCTCACAAAATCATAATGCTCCAGCATTCCCGCAACCCGCTCGCTGATGATGGCGGGGGAGAACAATTCCGTGAGGGAAGAGGCGATCCCTTGCAAAAGGCTCCGGCTGCGGCAGAATTCCGTATAGGCCTCGACGGCGAAGCGGGTGCCCGGCAAAATGCCTTGCGTCGAGGTCACATAATCGCGGGGAAAACCGAGGCTGTCGGTGAGCTTCAGCCAGCGCTCGATGCCGCCATCGCCGTCGCGAAGACCATCATGGTCCTCGATCCGCTTGCGCCACTGCCTGCGATCCTCCGGATTGGTCATCCGGGTCAGGATCGTCGCGTCCTTGATCGGGATCATCGCCTGATAATAGTAGCGGTTGAGCGCCCACGCCTGGACTTCCTCATAGGTGCATTGGCCGCTGTGCAGGCGGCGATGGAAACGGTGCAGATTGTGGTAGCGCTCGGTGCCGACCTGGCGCAGGCGCGCTTCAAGTTCGTCGCGGGTCAGGGGTTGGGTGGCCGTGCTCATAGAGAAATCTCCATGCCATCATAGGCGATGTCCCAGCCGGCTCGGGCGGTCTCCGCGCGCTGCGGCGAATCTTCGATCAGCACCGGGTTCGTATTGTTGATATGCACATAAATCTTGCGTCCGATCCCGCAAGGGGCAAGCCGCTTGAGCGACCCCTTTTCGCCGCTCATCGCCACATGACCCATGCGCCAGGCGGTCTTTTTGGACAAGCCCAGATCAACCATCTCACTGTCCGTGAATGTGGTGCCATCGAAGAAAAGAAGTTCCGCTCCCGTCAGCCTTGTTATCACGCCTTCGTTGATCTCGGCGCAGCCCGGCACGTAAAAGAAGCGCTTGGCGCCGTCGCCGATCTCAAGCCCGACCGTGGTCTCGGTTTCCGCGCCAACCGCGAGGTTCTCGTCCTCAAGATAGAGCGCGACTTTTCCCGGCACCGCGAAAGGCTTCACGATGAGGCCGAGGCCCGTATCCGCTTCCCTATCGAGCGCGGCCAGGCGTTTCTTCACGAGGTCCTTGTTTAAGACGCCAAAGATCCCGCCGTCGACCTGCGCCAGTGTCGCAGGGCTGCCCAAAAGGGTGAAACTTTGGCTCTCGCGCAGGGTCAAGAGGCCGGCGAGATGATCGACATCGGCATTGGTGACGAACACCGCACGGATCGGCGATTGCCGTTTGGCGCCGCGTGGATGCAGGGATGGCGTGGCGAGGATCTGCTGGCGGAGATCGGGGGACGCATTCAGGAGAAGCCACCGCTCGCCATCCGCACTGACGGCAAGCGAGGATTGGCTGCGCGGCGAGACCCGCCTATCCCCGCTCCAGGCAAGCTGGCAGACCGGGCACAGGCAATTCCATTGCGGAAAGCCCCCCCCAGCCGCCGAACCCAGAACAATTATGCGCAAAGCGCGCGCCAATCATCGATGTCGAAGAACTATCGCGTACAGCCGTCAGATTTCGGCTGAAAGATAGCTCGTGACTTCCATGCCGATGCAGATTTCCGTGATTACCGGGGTTGTCCAAGTCATATGAGCCTCTACCTTCATCTAGCGTGGCGATGCGCTGGGCGCCAACGTTTCCTGACCCTGAACAGCTTACGACTCTGTCCTGCGCCCTATTTAGCATCGGACCGACCTCATTGCCACCGGATTTTTCTAAAGCGAGGCGATTAAATCCAGGGACGCTCGGCCACTAATTTTTGTTCGAACGCCTCGATGTGAGCGGATTTTTCGAGCGTCAAGCCGATATCGTCGAGGCCATGCAAGAGGCAATGCTTGCGGAAAGGATCAATCTCGAAGCGAATGACCCCGCCATCGGGGCCGCGAATGTCCTGGGCTTCAAGATCAATCGAAAGAGTCGCATTGGCACCGCGCTTGGCGTCGTCCATCAGCTTGGCGAGGTCCGCGGGCGAAACAACGACCGGCAGAATGCCGTTCTTGAAGCAATTGTTATAAAATATATCGGCGAAGCTCGTCGAGATCACGCAGCGGATGCCGAAATCGAGCAGTGCCCAGGGCGCGTGCTCGCGTGACGAGCCACAGCCGAAATTGTCTCCGGCGACAAGAATTTTTGCGTTGCGGTAGGCAGGCTTGTTCAGGACGAAATCGGGATTTTCGGTGCCATCCTCCTTGTAGCGCAGTTCCACGAAAAGACCCGCGCCAAGCCCCGTGCGCTTGATCGTTTTCAGATATTGTTTCGGGATGATCATGTCGGTGTCGACATTGGTGATTTCGAGCGGCGCCGCGACACCGGTGAGGGAGGTGAATTTTTCCATTGTTTTCGGTCCTGGCAGTTCCATCTTTCGCCCTCATCCCGAGGAGCACGCGCACAGAATGCGTCTCTAGGATAAGAACGTCGAGAGTCCTTAGTCACCCCTT
>DATJLX010000004.1:0-2808 GCA_035509135.1 Methylocella sp. | reverse complement strand
GTCATCCTTTGCTTGGCGATCCCCTTTATGCGGCCGGGTTCAAGAGCAAAATGGCGCGGCTTTCGCCCGCCGCACAGGCCTGCCTCGGCTCTCTCGCTCGGCAGGCCCTGCACGCGGCGGAGCTCGGTTTCGAGCATCCCGTGACGGGCATCGAGATGACCTTCAAGAGCCCCTTGCCGGATGAGCTGCAAAGGCTGCGGGACACCCTCGCGGGGATGGACAACAGAGTCGGGCAAGAAGAGGCGCCGGCTTGACGCCAATCAAGGAGCGAATCACCCAATCTCGTCAGATGATGAGGGAGAACCACTCTCGGGACGAGCCGCAAGAAACCGCGGCGGTTATGCTTGTTTCGCTCAAGGTTTCACGCTTATTTTATCCATGGGATGCAACTCCGCAAGCAAATATTTGTTCATCTAAAAACGCGCTTAGAGTGGTATGATTCTTAATTTATCGTACAATTTGAATCCTTTGCGTGTTGGAATATTGCCAATCTTTAATTATTGCCTTGCCGTTCTCCCCTTTCGGCCATGGTCGAAACATTCTATATTGTCAGATCGCATGATAATCGAATCACATGGCCGACAAATGATGTGGTCCAAGTGATGTGGCCAGGAAGAGCCCGCTGAAGCAGGGGTTTCGAAGTAGGGGTTTCAAGGAGAAGGTGGAATGGCTGCTGCGCTGCCAATGATTTCCGGGGAAAGCGGGCTTACTCGCTATCTCAATCAAATTCGCCGTTTTCCCATGCTGGAGCCGCAGGAGGAGTATATGCTCGCCAAGCGCTGGCGCGAGCATGAGGATCCCGATGCGGCCCATAAGCTCGTGACCTCGCATCTGCGGCTCGTCGCCAAGATCGCGATGGGCTACCGCGGCTATGGCCTGCCGATCAGCGAGGTCGTCTCGGAAGGCAATGTCGGCCTCATGCAAGCCGTGAAGCGTTTCGAGCCTGACAAAGGCTTCCGCCTCGCCACCTACGCCATGTGGTGGATTCGCGCCTCGATTCAAGAGTATATTTTGCGGTCCTGGTCGCTCGTGAAAATGGGAACAACGGCAAGCCAAAAGAAACTGTTCTTCAATTTGCGCCGCGCGAAGAGTCAGATTTCGGCGCTTGAGGACGGTGATATGCGCCCCGACCAGGTCAAGCTCATCGCACACCGGCTCGGCGTCAGCGAACAGGACGTCATCGATATGAACCGCCGCATGTCCGGAGACGCGTCGCTCAACACACCGTTGCGCGAGGAGAGCGAAGGCGAATGGCAGGATTGGCTTGTCGATGATGGCTCGAGCCAGGAGAACGTTCTTGCCGAGCAAGAGGAAAGTGACAACCGTCACGATGCCTTGCACACGGCGCTCGGCGTGCTGAACCCGCGTGAGCGGCGCATTTTCGAGGCGCGGCGGCTTGTGGATGATCCGGTCACCCTCGAGGCCTTGTCTGACGAGTTCGGAATTTCCCGCGAGCGTGTGCGCCAGATCGAGGTGCGGGCTTTTGAGAAAATTCAGTCCGCCGTGAAGGCCGGGGTGGCCAAAACGGAAGCGCTGCCGCCGCGCCGGATCGAGAGCCACGCCACACCCATGTAAGCCGCTGTCCCCCGCACTTCCTTCTAATTTCACTGAGCAAGCGGCAAAACCGGTCGGTGGCGGGCGAGGCGGTGACGATGATCGACCTCTACTATTGGACCACCCCGAATGGGCACAAGGTCACACTTTTCCTCGAAGAGGCGGGGCTTCCCTACACGATCCATCCAGTCAATCTGAGCCGGGGCGACCAGTTCAAGCCGGAATTTTTGGCGATTTCGCCCAACAATCGCATACCGGCGATCGTCGATCGTGATCCCGGCGACGGCGGCGCGCCGCTGCCGGTTTTCGAATCGGGCGCCATCCTCCTCTATCTTGCCGAAAAAACCGGCACGTTTCTGCCAAGCGATGTGCGCGGCCGGATCACGGCGCTCGAATGGCTTTTCTGGCAGGTCGGCGGACTTGGCCCGATGGCCGGCCAGAATCATCATTTCCGGCAATATGCGCCAGAAAAACTCCTCTATGCGATCGAACGCTATGAGAACGAAACCAGCCGTCTCTACGCCGTGCTCAACAAGCGCCTAGCCAGCCATCCCTTTGTGGCGGGGGCGTATTCGATCGCCGACATGGCGATCTACCCTTGGATCGTCCCTTACGAGAACCAAGGCCAGAAGCTTGAGGATTTTCCACATCTCCAGCGCTGGTTCGAGGCGATTCGCGCCCGTCCTGCAACACAGCGCGCCTATGCCAAGGCGGCGGACATCAATACGGCACCGATTCCCGGCGACGAACAAACGCGCAAAATCCTCTTTTCGCAATCGGCGGCCAATGTGAAATAAAGCATGTTCGCTCCGCCGCTGAATGAAGCCGGCGTTGCTTGCTTTATTTCTTGAAATCGCCGGCTTATATGAGCCCCCGAAAGCTCACCTTGGGCAACCCGCGCCGCTCGGCAAAGGGGCGGGAGACGTTTGTTTACGGCAGCGCGGCAGGCCCGCATTGGAGACCGGACGGAATGGCGGGACATAGCCAGTTTAAAAACATCATGCATAAGAAGGGCAAGCAGGATGCAATCCGCGCCAAGCTCTTTTCCAAGCTCGCCCGCGAAATCACGGTTGCCGCCAAGCTCGGCCTGCCCGACCCCACCATGAACGCAAGGCTGCGCGCCGCCGTTTTGGCCGCCCGCGCGGAAAACATGCCTAAGGACAATATCGAACGCGCCATCAAAAAAGCGGCCGGCAGCGATTCGGAAAATTATGCCGAGGTTCGCTATGAAGGCTATGCGCCAGGCGGCGTCGC
>DATJLX010000003.1:0-4663 GCA_035509135.1 Methylocella sp. | reverse complement strand
ACCTCAATTTTGTCCGGTTATCCGCTTCAATCGTATTTCACGTGGAAACGAGACCTGTGAGCGGCGCTGACTCATTTTGTTCTATTGCACGGATCTCAAGAAACATTTTGGCAAGGTTGGGGGCCAGAATCTTACAAGCCGCATACGTCCAGCGGACTGAGATGTGTACGATCGCGCGCAAAGCAAAACGCGTTCCGTAATAGCTCAGCCTTCGGACAGGGCCGGCCTATTATGAGTCTCTCCATCAAAATCCTGTCAATCCCCAACCTCGTATAAGGGATTTGCCGTGCGCAAGCGGCTCGGCTGGGCTAGAGATGGGCCATGGTGTTTTTCCCCGCTCACGAGCGAGCCCGTGCTTGAGAATATTATGCAAACACATGAACCGGTGACCAGTTTCCGTAAAATCGACGCCGGATCTGATCGGACGTTTGGCTTGGCCTTTGGCGTTCTTTTTGCGATCCTGGGCCTTTGGCCGTTGTTTCACCGGGCCGGTTCCCCTCGATGGGGGCTGATCTTTCTGTCTCTTGCCCTCCTGGCTGCCGCGCGCCTTCGCCCCCAATGGCTTCGGCCATTGAACCGCGCATGGTTCAAACTCGGTCTCGCCTTGAACCGCATCGTCAATCCTGCCGTGATGGCGATTTTGTTTTTCGGGGCGGTTGTCCCGCTTGGCTGGGTTCTGCGCAGGAAGGGCGAGGATCTCCTGCGCATAAAAATGAAGCCTGAAGCCACGACCTATTGGATCGCGCGGGAACCGCCGGGTCCGGCGCCAGACTCGCTGAAAAAGCAATTTTGAGGAGAGAAAACCCATGTCGATTCTTGCCGAGCTTTTCGAGTTTCTGGGCGCCCGGAAGAAATTCTGGCTGCTGCCGCTGCTGATGCTTTTCCTGATCTTCGGCGGCTTGTTCGTCCTGAGCCAAGGTTCTGTCGTCGCGCCCTTCATTTATACGCTGTTTTGACGGACCGGAGATGCGCGTTCTGGGCATTTCCGCCTTCTATCACGATAGTGCCGCCGCTTTCGTCCGCGACGGCGAGATCATCGCCGCGGCGCAGGAAGAGCGCTTCACCCGCACGAAACACGACCCTGGTTTTCCCGCCAATGCGATCGCCTATTGCCTGAAGGAAGCCAAGATCGAGGCGGGCGGCGTCGATCGCGTCGTCTTTTACGAAAAGCCATTTTTGAAATTCGAACGGCTGATCGAAACCTATCTCGCCTTCGCGCCACGCGGTTTTGCCTCATTTCGCAAAGCCATGCCGCTATGGATCGGCGAGAAACTGTTTCAGCGCGATCTTCTGCTCCGCGAACTCGCAAAATTATCTCCGGCACTCGGCAATAAGACCAAATTGCGCTTTTGCGAACATCATTTTTCGCATGCGGCTTCGGCCTATTATCCATCTTTGTTTCAATCGGCGCTCGTCTTGACCATGGACGGCGTTGGAGAATGGGCGACGACCTCGGCCGGGACCGGACAAGGCAACGCGTTGCAGATCGTCAAGGAAATTCATTTCCCCCATTCACTGGGCCTGCTCTATTCCGCATTCACTTATTACACGGGCTTCAAGGTCAACTCGGGCGAATATAAAGTCATGGGTCTCGCGCCTTATGGCGAGCCGAGATATGCAAAGACGATCTTCGAGCATTTGATCGATGTGAAGCCGGATGGCTCGTTCCGGCTGAACCTTGATTATTTTTCCTATTGCACCGGCCTAACGATGACGGGCGGCCGCTTTGACGCGATGTTCGGCGGCGCGCCACGCCGGCCCGATCAACCGCTGGAGCAGCGCCACATGGATCTCGCGGCCTCGATGCAGGCGGTGACGGAAGAGGTCGTGTTGCGTCTGACGCGTTCGCTCGCGGCCGAAACCGGGCTTCGAAATCTCTGTCTCGCCGGAGGCGTGGCCTTGAACTGCGTCGCCAATGGCAGGGTTCTTCGCGACGGCCGCTTCGATAAGATTTTCGTGCAACCGGCGGCGGGTGATGCCGGCGGCGCGCTTGGCGCGGCGCTTGCCGTCTCTCACGCCGAAAATCCTGGGAGCGGGCGCAAGAGCGGCGCGCCGGCGCTTGATGCCATGCAGGGCGCCTATCTTGGGCCCGCTTACGAACAAGCCGATATCGAGCGGCGGCTTTCAGAATGCGGTGCCATATATACCGTTGTCGATGATGCCGGGCTGATCGAGCAAACGGCGGCGGCGCTCGCGAACGGACAGGCGGTCGGCTGGCATCAGGGCCGGATGGAATTTGGCCCGCGCGCCCTCGGCAATCGTTCGATTCTCGGCGATCCACGCTCCCCTGGCATGCAAAAAGCGCTGAACCTCAAGGTCAAATACCGCGAAAGTTTTCGCCCTTTCGCTCCGTCGGTGCTGCGCGAGCGCGCCGCCGACTGGTTCGAGATCGGGACGGATTCACCTTACATGCTGCTCGTTGCCAATGTGAAGCCAGGCCATTGCCATGAGATGTCGGCCGAGGAGCGGGCGCTGTTCGGCATCGACAAATTGAACGTCGTGCGCTCGGACATTCCGGCCGTCACCCATGTCGATTATTCGGCCCGCGTCCAGACCGTTCATAAGGAGACAAACCCGCGCTATCACGCCTTGATCACGAGGTTTGAGCAACTGACCGGCTGTCCTGTCCTCGTCAACACGAGTTTTAACGTGCGCGGCGAGCCCATTGTCTGCACACCGGAAGATGCGTTTGCCTGCTTCATGGGGACCCGGATCGAGTTTCTTGCGGTCGGAAACTGCATCCTTCACAAAGACAAACAGAACGCCGCGCTTGCCCGCGATTATAAGAACACTTTCGAGCCTGATTGACGGCTTTTTGCCGGATCATTGAAGATCAGCAACCAGAATCCCAGGCACGTGGTGTTCAATATATTCTTTAAGGATTGACGCTTTGAGGCGGTTTGCCAAAGCCGTTGGATGGCCGTCGCCCTTGATCGTAACCGGGGCACCGGCCGCTTCCTCTTTCGCAAGAGAGACATCCACGACCATCGCACCCCCCTCCCGCAACCGCTGGACAATTTCGTCATCGGTGAAACCCGTGCCATCGAGATAGCGAGAGCCAAGCGTCTGGCTATAAGGGATGAGCGTGGCGACACCGTATTTTTCCTTGGCAAGCTTGGTGGCCGCAAGCAGAATCCGGATATAAAGTTCCACGTCGTCGTGCGTGATCCTCTGAAGATAAGGCTCGACGAACAGGCGAAAGGACGCCATGTGCTCGATCCATACCCGGATTCCCTGGGTCGGGCCGTCATGGCAAGTTCCCTTCAACACGACCTCGCCATTCTCCAGCTCATATCGAGGCCACCGGCGCACCCAAAAGGGCTTACAGGACGTTCGTTCGGCATGCCCGGCCGCCGTCTGGAAAATGAAAAGCCGCGGCTGTTCGCCGATCACCTTGTCGAAGCGGCCAGTTTGCAATTCCGCCAAAAATTGCTGTGGTCCATAGGCCGGATACCCAAGATTGAGCACTCTTTGCTTGCGATCGAGCAAATCCGCAAAGCGCTGCGGAAGTGTGTCCGCATCGTTGAGACCCTCTCCGAAAGTAAAGGAGTCGCCAAAAAAGGCGATGGTCGGGCCGGTGTCGATCGATTTGGTCTCGCGCAGCAAATTGGAATCGATCGTGTAATCCACGCTGTAGATTTGGCCCCCCGATTTCCGATTTGTCTTCTCGGAATGGAAGCGTCCGGCATGTTCGGGCCCCAAACCGATGACCGGCTGAGGAACCGTGAAGCCTTTTGCAAGGACAGGCAACGAGCGGGAATCGAAAATCACGGCAATGGTTTCGACGAAGGAAAGGCCGAAGGCGAGCGAGGTCAAGACAACAAACCCGTCGCGCCATTTGCCGCGCAGCAGCGAAGCCGAGCAAGCCAAGGCTAGAAAAGCCAAGATAAAACTGACGAGCCGGAAAGACGCGAAAGGCTGGCGCGCCTCAAGGAATGCAATAAGACCGAGAAGGATCAGTAAAAGCCCGTAGCGTAATTTTAGAGAGAGATTGCGACTCATGCCTGGACTCGCAGCTTGCTTGTTTGCATTTTTGACAAGCGAGCAAATACAACGCTTCGCGGAACTTTGTCCAGCCAGGGTGAAGGCGAGAGCGGAGTCTCTTGGGGATAGGGGATTAGCGCCAGATCAATCGTACCAAAATGTTTCACGTGAAACGATTTGGTACGATTGGAGCCCTCCACCTTACAAGCCCGCACTCATCGCGCGGCGTGAATTGGTGCGATCGCGCAGTAAGCAAAATTTGTGCCGAAATGGTTTTCGCGTCTTGCAGGGCAGTAGGCGCTGCCACGAGTACAGGCGTTTCAGTAATCTATATCGGTTGCGTTCGAGCCGCCGCAGGGAAGCGTACTGCGGCGGCTTCTCTTACTTTGCTCGGCTTGCCGGGGATGTTGTTGCCCCGCATCGCAAGTGCGGCGATAGCTACTCGCTCAATATGCGTAGGTTAATTTCACCTGTATTTTCTTCGTGTGCTGCAGCGTGTCTCTGTCTGTTCCCCAGTCGTACTGAGCCGAGAAAGCTGGAGCCCCGAACTGGCACGTTACTAGTTGTTTTCCAGATTCCGGAGGCGGCTGAGCCGAAGAATCGCACTTGCCAAGTTTGTATTGCAGAGCGGCAGAAAACATACCTGCTGTATTATGCGAGTTTGCATCCCAGTAATTTT
>DATJLX010000002.1:0-15294 GCA_035509135.1 Methylocella sp. | reverse complement strand
CGTTGTTTTTCAGCCATTATTCTTTCTGCGGGCTCGATCCGCGCGGACTTAAGGATGTTTATGCAAGCTATTTTCAACAAAATGTCCAGCATACCTTGATCAACTATGAGCACTGCGTCCGCAATCCAAATCGCCACAAGGGCTACGGGCCATCCTGTTGGGGATTGACAGCAAGCGACGACCCGGCTGGCTATGCCGAACATGCCCCGGACGATGACAATGGCACGATCAGCCCCACGGCGGCTCTCTCAAGCTTTCCCTATGCGCCCGAGCAGGCGATGCGTGCGCTCCGGCATTTCCACGACAATCTCGGCGATAAGATTTGGGGGCGATTCGGTTTCACCGATGCTTTCAGCGAGACCCATGATTGGTACGCGAAGACTTATCTCGCCATTGACGAGGGACCCATCGTGATCATGATCGAGAATTACCGGAGCGGGCTTTTATGGAAGCTGTTCATGTCCGATCCTGATATCAAGAGAGGCTTAAAGCGGCTTGGCTTTTCAAGCCCGCATGTGAGCTTGAGCATGATCTAGACAAAAGTTGCAGCTTTTTTGGATGAAATCACACAACCAAACGGATGATGGGGAGACGGGCTGGTGGTGGAAGCCGGGGCAATGACCGGAGATGTCCCGGGAGGCGGTGAACAGGGCTTCTTGTCGGATTGGATGGCGCGCCAATACAAAATCTCGGCGGCGGCGATTTTGGGCGCGATTTCGGCGACACATCTCATCAAGGAGCGGCGCGGGTTTGGCCAAATGATCCGGCCCCTGCCGGGGTCCGTGCTGGCTTCGACGGCGCTTGGCTCCTGGGACCCCGATCCCGACTATTTTTTCCATTGGCTGCGGGATTCGGCGGTCGTTATCGACGCTTTGCGGCATGTGATCGCTGAGGGTGGCCTCGCCAAGGAAGGGCTCTCCCGCTTGAAGGAGTTTGTCGCGTTCAGCCTCTCCCTTAATCGTCTCGACGGTGGCCTGTTTCTCCGCGAGGCCGGCGATTTCAGGAAAAATATCGATCCGGGTTTGCTACAATACGTGCGGGACGACGATGACCTTCGAACGATCTCCGGGGACCGGGTTCTGGGCGAACCGCGGTTCAATCCGGATGCCACGCTCGACATCAGCAAATGGTCGCGCCCCCAACACGATGGGCCCGCTTCGCGGGCTCTCGTCTTGATGCGCTATTGGCCTCTCGATGTCTTGGATGATGGGCTTCGCGCTGCCATGCGCGTTTTGATCGAAACCGATCTCGGCTTTATCCTTGCCCATTGGCGCGAGCCTTGTTTCGATCTTTGGGAAGAAGAACGGGGCCAGCATTATTATACGCGGCTCTTGCACCATGCGGCGCTCGCTGACGGTGCCATTTGGTTACGGGAAACCGGCTCGAATAATGCTGCGCGGCAGGCCTGCCATGCGGCGAGCCTGGAGATCGCGGCCTCCCTTGACGCCTATTGGCTCCAAGACAAGAATTTTTATATAAGCCGCCGGAATGTGGATCATCCCACGCCTGGAAAAGAACTCGATTTTGCGACGATACTCGCGGTGATCCACGCGGGGCGAGAGGAAGGGGCGCATAGCGTGCTCGATCCAAGGGTAATGGCAACCTTGGTGCAACTCGAAGAGTTGTTCGGCGCGATCTACAAAATCAACCAGGGCCGGCCGGAAAACCGTGGCCCCGCCTTGGGGCGCTATGCCGGTGACAATTATTTCAGCGGCGGCGCCTATTATTTTTCGACGCTCGGCGCGGCAGAATTCTATTATTCGCTCGCGGAATCGGTGATCAGGGGGGCTGATCTTCCCGTTTTGCCCGCGAACGAGGTGTTCATGTTCCAGCTTGGCTTGGCGGACGCTTCGGCGCACTCGCCTCGAGAGGTTCGGGAACGGCGTTTTGCGGCTTTGCTTCGGCGTGGCGACCAATTCATGGCGACAGTGGCGGCCTATACGCCAGCCTCGGGGGCTCTTTCGGAGCAATTTGACCAGGCCACCGGCGCCCAGACTTCGGCAAGGACCCTTGCCTGGAGCCATGCCGCCTTCATCACGGCCTCAAGCCGCCGGAAGGCGGCCCTGCACGCGCAAACGCTAGCGTTCGAAACCGGCGCTTCGTGATGATCGACAAGCTCGAATTCCTGATTGCGCTGGCGCGCGAGCGCAACTTCAGCCGCGCCGCCGAATGCTGCGGCGTGACCCAGCCCACTTTGTCGGCCGGTATCAAGCAGCTCGAAGACACATTGGGCGTTCTCCTCGTCAATCGAAGCTCGCGCTTTTACGGGCTGACGGCGGAAGGCGAGCGTGTGCTGGAATGGGGCCGGCGCATCGTCAGCGACGCGCGCGCCATGCGCCAGGACGTGAATGCGGCAAAGACCGCGCTTTCTGGACATCTGACGCTTGCCGCCGTTCCGACCGCGCTCCCGATGGCCGCAGAATTGACAACGCCCTTCCGGGCGAGGCATCCTGGCGTGCGTTTCACGGTCCTTTCAAAGACGTCGCGCGAAATCCTGTCGATGCTTGACGATTTTCAGATCGACGCGGGACTGACCTATCTTGATAATGAGCCGCTCGGCGATCTTCAGACGGTGCCGCTTTATCATGAGCGCTATCTGCTTTTGACCCATGCCGGAACCTCATATGGCGAGCGCGAAAAAGTCACTTGGGCGGATGTCGCCCGCATTCCCCTTTGCTTGCTCACTCCCGACATGCAAAACCGGCGCATCATCGACGGGCTTTTAAAGGATACATCGGCGCCACCGCCCCTCGAATCGAATTCCATGCTGGTGTTGTTTTCGCATGTCCGGATTAGCGGCTGCGCTTGCGTTGTCCCGGAAAAGCTTGCCAGTGTCCTCAGCGTGACCGAGCCTTTGCGCGCCATTCCCATCGTCGAACCCCGGGAAATTTACACGATCGGGCTCGTTTCGCCGCGCCGTGAGCCTATTCCACCGCTGACAAGGGCACTTGCCGCCGAGGCGAGCCGGGTCGCACTGCCCCTCAAAACGGGAGCGCGCCGGAATTTTCTTTGATAGGCTTTCGCATTGAGGGTAGTCGGAATTGATAGAAAGAGCCTATCAGTCAACAAAACTCCATTGTTGATCTTTGGGGGCAGAGGTCTCATAATTGTAAGGGTTATAAAAATGGATACAAAAAGCATGCCTGAGGCTTCCGATTGGAACGCGGAGCGCGCCCGGGAAATCATGGCTGAACATCTCGGGCTTGAGGGCCCGATGCTTCCCATTTTGCACGCGTTGCAGGAAGAATTCGGTCATATTGGCGCCGCGGCCATCCCTTTGATTGCCGACGCGCTCAATCTCTCCCGCGCCGAGGTGCATGGCGTCGTGACATTTTACCATGATTTCCGCCATGAACCCTGTGGACGTCACCTTCTGCAGCTTTGCCGTGGCGAGGCGTGTCAGAGCATGAACAGCGAAGTCTTGGCGGAAACCATTCTGAGCACGCATGGTGTCGGCTGGCATGGCACCACAAGCGATCGCGAATTGACGATCGAACCTGTCTATTGCCTCGGCCTTTGCGCCACATCGCCCTCCGCGCTTCTCGATGGAGAGCCGCTTGGGCGTTTGGACGCCGCCAAGGTCACGGAAGCTCTCGAAGAGGCGAATGCCGCATGACGCGCCTTTTCATCCCTCAGGATGTGGCGGCGCTGGCGGTTGGCGCCAATAAGGTCGCCGCAAAGATCGCGGCTGAAGCACGGGCGCGCGGTCTTTCTATCGAGATCATCCGCACCGGCTCGCGCGGGATGTTGTTTCTCGAACCCCTGATCGAGGTCGAGACGGCAGAAGGGCGGATCGCCTATGGCCCGGTTGCGGCCGCCGATGTCGTCTCGCTTTTTGACGCGGGGCTGGTCACTGGCGGCGCCCACCCCTTGCGAATCGGCAAACCGGAAGATCATCCCTATCTCGCCCGCCAGACGCGGCTGACCTTCGCCCGCTGCGGCATCATCGATCCGCTTTCGCTCGCCGATTATGCTGTGCATGACGGCTGGAAGGGGCTCAAACAGGCCATCGCGATCGGCCCCCAGGCGATCGTCGCCGAAGTGACAAAATCCGGGCTGCGCGGCCGCGGCGGTGCCGGTTTCCCGACGGGAATCAAATGGAAGACCGTCGCCGACACGCACGCCGACCGCAAATATGTCGTCTGCAACTTCGACGAAGGGGATAGCGGCACCTTCGCCGACCGGATGATCGTCGAGGGCGATCCCTTTGCCTTGATCGAAGGCATGACGATTTGCGGCATCGGCGTCGGCGCGACCAAGGGCTATGTCTATTGCCGCTCGGAATATCCGCATGCCGGGAGAATTTTTTCGGAAGCGCTGCGCGTCGCGCGTGCGGCGGGCTACCTCGGCGCGAACATCCTTGGCTCCGGCCATGCCTTCGAGCTTGAACTGCGGATGGGCGCTGGCGCCTATGTCTGCGGCGAGGAGACCGCGCTTCTCGACAGTCTCGAAGGCAAGCGCGGGATCGTCAGGGCGAAACCGCCACTTCCCGCCCATGTGGGGCTGTTTGGCAAGCCCACCGTCATCAACAATGTCTTGTCGCTTGTTGCGGTGCCAACGATCCTTGATCGAGGCGGTGATTTTTATGCCGGTTTCGGGATGGGGCGCTCGCGGGGCACCATGCCGATTCAAATCGCCGGGAACGTGCGGCATGGTGGGCTTTTCGAGACCGCGTTTGGTTTGAGCCTTGGCGAAATCGTCGAAGACATTGGCGGCGGCACGCTATCCGGCCGGCCGGTGCGGGCGGTGCAATGCGGCGGTCCGCTGGGCGCCTATTTTCCGCGCGCCTTGTTCGATACGCCCTTTGATTACGAGGCCTTTGCGGCGCGCGACGGCCTCATCGGTCATGGCGGCATCGTTGTTTTCGACGATACGGTCGATATGGCGAAAATGGCGCGCTTTGCGATGGAATTTTGCGCGATCGAAAGCTGCGGCAAATGCACGCCATGCCGGATCGGCTCGACCCGCGGCGTCGAGGTGATTGACCGGGTGCTTGCCGGGGTAAAGCCCGCGGACAATATGGCGCTTCTCGAAGACCTTTGCAATACGATGAAATTCGGTTCACTCTGCGCGCTTGGGGGATTTGCGCCCTATCCCGTGATGAGCGCCGTCCGTCATTTTAGGGAAGATTTCTCGCCGCGCGCCCTTGCCGCCGCTGAATGAGGAAGACTGCCATGTCACTGATCACCGAGATTGATTACGGAACCCCCGCATCGCGGTCGGACACACTGGTCACGCTGACCATCGACGGGATCGAGACAAAGGTCCCGGAGGGCACATCCATCATGCGGGCGGCGATGGAGATCGGCACGAAAATCCCGAAACTCTGCGCCACCGACATGCTCGACGCGTTTGGCTCCTGCCGGCTTTGCCTCGTCGAGATAGAGGGCCGCAATGGGACGCCCGCCTCCTGCACGACGCCAGTCATGCCGGGCATGGTTGTGCATACCCAGACCAACCGCCTGAAAGCCCTGCGCAAGGGCGTGATGGAGCTTTATATCTCCGATCATCCGCTTGATTGTCTCACCTGCGCCGCCAACGGCAATTGCGAATTGCAGACCGAGGCCGGCAATGTTGGCTTGCGTGACGTGCGCTACGGCTATGACGGCGACAATCATCTCGCTGACAAGAAAGACGAATCCAACCCCTATTTCAGCTATGATCCGTCGAAATGCATCGTCTGTAACCGTTGCATTCGCGCCTGCGAGGAAGTGCAAGGAACTTTCGCGCTGACGATCGGCGGGCGCGGCTTCGAGAGCCGGGTTTCGCCGGGGCAGGCGGAGCCTTTCCTCGAATCGGAATGCGTATCTTGCGGCGCCTGTGTGCAGGCCTGCCCAACCGCCACGCTCATCGAGAAATCGGTGATCGAGATCGGCCAGGCGGAACATTCGGCGGTGACGACTTGCGCCTATTGCGGGGTCGGCTGCAGCTTCAAGGCCGAGATGCGGGGCGAGGAGCTCGTCCGCATGGTTCCCTACAAGGACGGCAAGGCGAACCACGGCCATTCCTGCGTCAAGGGCCGCTTCGCCTATGGCTACGCCACCCACCGGGATCGTATCCTGAAACCAATGATCCGTGCCAAGGTCTCGGACCCTTGGCGCGAAGTTTCCTGGGACGAGGCCTTCGCCCATGCGGCGTCCGAGTTCAAACGCATCCAGACGGCATATGGGAAGACTTCGGTCGGCGCCATCACCTCCTCGCGCTGCACCAATGAAGAGACTTACCTCATCCAAAAACTTGTCCGCGCCGGTTTCGGCAACAACAATGTCGATACATGTGCGCGGGTCTGTCATTCGCCTACCGGCTATGGCCTTGGGACTGCTTTTGGCACGTCGGCCGGGACCCAGGATTTCGATTCGGTCGAAGAGTCCGATGTCGTCATGATTATCGGGGCGAACCCGACGGATGGGCATCCGGTGTTTGCCTCGCACATGAAAAAGCGGCTCCGCGAAGGCGCGAAATTGATCGTTCTCGATCCACGCCGCATCGATCTTGTCCGCACGCCGCATGTCGAGGCCGATTATCACCTTCCCTTACAACCAGGAACCAATGTCGCGGTCTTGACTGCGCTTGCCCATGTGATTGTCACCGAAGGTCTCGTCAACGAAGCTTACGTGCGGGAAAACTGCGATCCTGACGAATTCCGGGAATGGGCGGACTTTGTCTCTGAGACGCGCCACAGTCCGGAGGCGGTTGAAAAATTTTCCGGCGTTCCGGCCGATCTCATCCGCAAGGCCGCGCGGCTCTATGCCACAGGCGGCAATTCTGCGATCTATTATGGGCTCGGCGTTACAGAACACAGCCAGGGCTCGACCACGGTGCTCGCGATTGCCAACCTAGCGATGGCGACAGGAAACCTCGGCCGGCGGGGTGTCGGCGTCAATCCGCTGCGCGGCCAGAACAATGTGCAAGGCGCCTGCGACATGGGCTCCTTTCCGCATGAACTCGCGGGATACAGGCACATCTCCGATGGCAATGCGCGCGCGGTCTATGAGAAACTCTGGGGCGTCACGCTTGATAAAGAACCGGGACTGCGCATTCCGAATATGCTGGACGCGGCCGTCGAGGGCACGTTCAAGGGCATTTACATCGAGGGCGAGGATATTCTTCAATCCGATCCCGACACGCACCATGTATCGGCGGGACTTGCCGCAATGGAATGTGTGATTGTCCAAGACCTCTTCCTGAACGAGACGGCGAACTACGCGCATATCTTCCTGCCGGGTTGCACCTTCCTCGAAAAGGACGGGACATTTACCAACGCCGAACGCCGCATCGGGCGTGTTCGCAAGGTCATGAGCCCCAAGAACGGCCTTGCCGATTGGGAGATCACGGTGAAGCTCGCCGAGGCCATGGGTGTGCCGATGAATTACGCGCACCCAAGCGAGATCATGGATGAGATCGCGGCGACAACACCGAGTTTCGCGGGAGTTTCCTTCGCCAGGCTCGACGAACTCGGCTCGGTTCAATGGCCTTGCAATGAAAAGGCCCCGGAAGGCACGCCTATCATGCATATCGGCGGCTTTGCGCGGGGCAAGGGCAAGTTCGTCCTCACCGAATATGTGCCGACCGATGAGAGAACCGGCGCGCGTTATCCCCTCTTGCTGACGACTGGGCGCATCCTCAGCCATTATAATGTCGGGGCTCAGACGCGCCGCACCGCGAATGTTGCTTGGCACGAAGAGGACCGGCTCGAAATCCATCCCCATGACGCCGAACAGCGCGGCGTCAACGATGGCGATTGGGTGAAAGTGGCAAGCCGTGCCGGGGAGACGACCTTGCGGGCGCTTGTCACCGATCGTGTCGCGCCGGGCGTCGTCTACACAACCTTCCACCATCCGACCACGCAGGTCAATGTTGTCACCACCGATTTCTCCGATTGGGCGACCAATTGTCCGGAATTCAAGGTCACTGCGGTGCAAATCTCGCGCTCGAACGGACCGACCGACTGGCAGGAGCGCTATCGCGAACAGTCCGAGCAAAGCCGCCGCATCGCCGAGGCTGCCGAAGCCGCGGAATGACAGAAGAGCTTTTGGGCGGTGGCGGCAACAAGCCGTTCCCGCCTTCGCAGAGCGTTTCTTGCCTTGCGTGGCGGAATGGCGAAATGATCGCCGCAGCGCGCGCCGTGCCGGAAGAGACGGCGGTCGCCTTCACCTTCAACGGCACGGCCCATGCCGTAATGATGGCGACACCCGCCGATTTGGAGGATTTCGCTGTTGGCTTTGCGCTGACCGAGGGTCTGATCGAGTCGCCTGCCGAGATCGCGAGCCTCGAAATCATTTCAACGCCGCTCGGCATCGAGCTCCGCTCCTGGCTGCCGGAGGATCGCGCCAAGACTTATGCCGCCCGCCGCCGCAGCATGGCCGGGCCAACCGGCTGCGGGCTCTGCGGCATCGAAAGCCTGGAAGAAGCGGCGCGGCCGGCGCCGGTTGTTTCCAACGCGAGCCGCTTTAATGCCGAGGCGATCGTCGAGGCCATGGCGTCATTGTCGGCCGGGCAAGAACTCAATAGCGAAACCCATGCCGTTCACGCTGCCGGATTCTGGAGTCCGGCACGCGGTCTCGTCGCCGTGCGGGAGGATGTCGGCCGCCACAATGCGCTCGACAAACTCATCGGCGCGCTGGCGCGGGGCGGCGAGGTGGCCGCGCATGGCATCGTGCTGCTTACGAGCCGCGTCTCGATCGAGCTTATTCAAAAATCCGCGCGGCTCGGCGCGCCGGTTGTCGCCGCCGTGTCGGTACCGACAGCGGCCGGCATCCGCCTCGCGGAGGCCTGCGGCATCACCCTTGTGGCGATCGCGCGCGGCCAGGATTTCGAAGTCTTCACCCACCCTCAACGCATCACCGATCGAGCGAAGCACCATGTCGCATGACCCGTCATCGCCCAAGAAACTGATCTATATGGCGAATCAAATCGGCCAATTCTTCGCGCCCCAACAGCATGAAAAGGCGGTCGCCGGGATTGCCAATCATCTCTCCAAATTCTGGGCGCTAAGTATGCGCAAGAAAATCATCCAGCATTTGGCTGAGGGTGGCGAGGGGCTCGATCCGCTCGTCAAGGAAGCCGTGCAGCGGCTGCAGAAGAAATATATTGCGCTCGGCGGATATGCGGGTGACGCTTAGAGGAGAGCGATGGCCCCTCATCGCAATTAAAGAGGGCTAAAGAGCGGGATGAGGAAAACAGGCCGTAAAGGTTTAGAGAGAGGCCGGTCGCCATTCTAACCTGGCCTCCGCTTTCATTTTTTGGTCCATGCCGCTTGCTAGATGGGGATGCTCCCCGGTGCCTACTTTGCGGCAAGCAGCTGCCGGATGGTTTTCTTGACCTGTTCCGTCCAGCACTGGCGATCGATGAGATCGAGAAATTCCTCGTCATGAGTATAGCCAAGCGTGTGAAGGGATCGCCGTGGCTGTCCGGCGCCGTCTTGATCGCCCGCATGGGCGCGCAAGGCCATCTCTATGACGAGCAGCGGCGGCGGCAACCTGCCCGAACTGAGGTTGAGTGCGCCGAGAATCATGTCGTTGTTCTGGCTGTGCTGAAAAATATCGAATGCTTTTAGCACGCCATAGGGAGTAAAGCTCTCGGGATTTAACGTATAGGCGCGATCGAGCAGCTGCATACCTTCTGTTCGGGCATTCGTCCCCAATAACATGCGCCGGGCAACATCATACAATACGGTAGGATTGTTAGGATAGTCGCGGACCGCCAAGGCAGAGATCCTGCGGAAGCGTTCTTCATCACCCTCGCATAAGGCTGCGGCATAACTCGCCGTCCGAGGTAGAAAGCCGACTTCGTTTAGACGAAAGGCCTGGTCGGCGAGTTTCAAAGCGTTGGCCCGCTGCTCTGGTGAAGCTACGCCATCATAACCAAAACTCTGGCCAGAGAGCTCGAGTAAAGCAAAGAGCGCCAAGGCGTTTGCGTCGTTTAATGCGGTTTTAGCCGCCGCTTCCGCGCATGTATGCGCCTCCTGGTAGGCGGCTCGATCAAAGCTATTAAAATAACTCAATGCGCGAAGATAACAGTCGAACCCTTCCGGGGTGCGGAAGCTATCACTCGCTATGCGTGTTCTTTCCAAGCTTACAATGAATCCTCGCGGGTTTCCGATATCGCTTGCGATTCGAACGGCAAGGGTGCGCTGCACATCGAAAAGGCTCATACCCTCAAGCGGGTTCTCGTAGCGATTGCTCCATAGTACGGCGCCGGTCTTGCCATCCGTGACCAGGACCCAAACCGCGAGTTTGCCATGGGCGATCTGCGCGGAAGTGCGGACGATGTAATCGACATGGCCCATCACATTGGCCACCGCTTTGTCGATTGCTTGATCGGATAAAAGGGGGAAAACCGTAAGCCAATCAAATTCCGAAAGAATTCCCGTGATTTCGCCTTGCATACCGGCGGCGAGATACTCCAACCCGGCGCATCCGAGGAGAAGGCAACTGGCGCGACCGCGACACGCGGGCTACTCCGGACCAGATTTCCTTGCTGGTGCGCAGGCCTGTTAGTGAGTGCCAAAAGAGTCAGTAGAATGACGCTGGTAATGACCGCGACCAAGACGGCTGTCATCACCATTATCCAATAGCGTTGCGGTGTTCGAGGCGGTTTCCCATTGGCAATCCGCTCGAATTTCGGACGGTAACTGCCCTTTTCGAATTTGATTCGCACGGGATCTTTCGCGCCGTGGGTCGCATAATAAAGTTCCAAAGCCTGACGGAGGCGCCCCATTTCGACGCGCACAATGCTATCTGTTTGAGGATCAAAATCAGCGGACCGTCCGAGCACGCCGGTCGCGATGGGCGCGGCTTTGAGAAGATGTCCACGACCTTCCAGCTCTTCCGTGACTAGATATTGAAGCAATCGCTTTTGACGGTCCGATGCTGTTGCCAAACCATGTTTGAGGATGTTGGCCAAGCTCGCGAGGGCGTTCGAATTGCGCTCATTTTCAGCCTCCTCATCCGGAGTGTCATCGGGCAATTGTACGCTCCCGGAACGATCTGAAACGATGTATTTAACCGCGTCCTCGTGAAGTACTTACTTACGCCAAGCAAGATGTTTGCTCAAGGATGCCGTCGCTGGCTGAAACGAGAATTGTTAAGAGCGATATGATAGCAGCATTCAATCGAAAATAATTTCCTGTTTGCCAGATCCCTAAATCAAAAATTGCGGATCGGAAATGATGGAACATAGGATCACGCGCATATTCGTCCTGCTCGAAAGCATCGATTTCTCAAAAATGCGGGACGAGTTCGAAAGCGCGTCTGCGTGCAAAAAAATAGAAGCTGGCGGCAATGCGCTCAATATCGCTCTCGATATCGTCCGCCAGTATGGGCCGACCAATGTAATCGATGCGGATGTTTTCGAACTTCTCATACCTGTCCTTTACATGATCGCACGGGTTGCGGTTGACGAAACACTGTACACCATTCCCGAGCCGCCCTAAGGCGCTTCAGCCAACGAGGGGGCGGATTAGGCTCTCTTCAATTTTGGTGAATTGCGTGCTAAGAACAAAAACAGAACTTGATTTGCCGCGGCGCATCCAATAGCCCTCTGCCATGGGAAAACACATCACGCCGCCGACGCTGCCGCCTGCGCCCAAAGCCGAAGACGTCAATCTGCGCGAGGCGCTCGAAGAGCGCTACCTTGCCTATGCGCTTTCGACCATCATGGGGCGGGCCTTGCCCGATGCCCGCGATGGGCTGAAGCCGGTGCACCGGCGCATTCTCTATGGCATGCATATCCTGCGTCTTGACCCGGGCGCCGCCTTCAAGAAATGCGCGAAAATCGTCGGCGACGTGATGGGCTCCTTCCATCCGCATGGCGATCAGGCGATCTATGACGCGCTCGTCCGCCTCGCCCAGGATTTTTCCTCGCGCTATCCGCTCATCGACGGCCAAGGCAATTTCGGCAATATCGATGGCGACGGCGCCGCCGCCTATCGCTACACCGAAGCCAGGATGACCGATATCGCCCGGCTGCTTCTCGAAGGCATCGACGAGGACGCCGTCGATTTCCGCGACAATTATTCGGGCGACCAGAAAGAGCCGGTCGTCCTGCCCGCCGCCCTGCCAAACCTCTTGGCCAATGGCGCGCAGGGCATAGCGGTTGGCATGGCCACCTCCATCCCGCCGCATAATCTCGCCGAGCTTTGCGACGCGTCGCTCTATCTCATTACCCATAAGAATGCGACGGCCGATCAATTGCTGGAATTCGCGCCCGGGCCGGATTTCCCGACCGGCGGCATCCTCGTCGAATCCCGCGAATCGATCGCCGAAGCCTACCGCACCGGGCGGGGCTCGTTTCGTCTCAGGGCACGCTGGACGAAGGAAGAGGGAAGCCGCGGCGTCTGGACCGCCGTCGTGACCGAAATTCCCTATATGGTGCAGAAGTCGAAGCTCATCGAAAAGATCGCCGAGCTTCTCGCCGAGAAGAAACTTCCGCTCGTCGCCGATGTTCGCGATGAATCCGCCGAGGACATCCGGGTCGTCATCGAGCCACGGTCGCGCACCGTCGATCCCGAAATGATGATGGAGCAGCTTTTCCGGCTGACCGAGCTCGAGAGCCGGTTTCCGCTGAATATGAACCTTCTCGCCGATGGCGTGGTGCCGCGCGTCGTCTCCTTGAAGGAGGCATTGCGGCAATGGCTCGACCACCGCCGCGAGGTCCTTCTGCGCCGCTCGCGCCACCGGCGGGCCGAGATCGAACACCGCCTCGAAGTGCTCGCCGGCATGCTCATCGTCTTCCTCAATCTCGACCGGGTGATCGCCATCATCCGCGAGGCGGAAGATCCGAAGGAGGAGTTGAAGGCCGTTTTCGCGCTGTCCGATGTGCAAGCCACCTATATTCTCGACACGAGGCTGCGCGGCTTGCGGCGCCTCGAGGAAATGCAGCTTCGCCGAGAAAACACCGATCTCACTAAGGAAAAACGCGAGATCGAGGCCTTGCTCGGCGATGAGGCCAAGCAATGGAAGGCGATCGCCGCGCAAATTCGCGAGCTCAAGAAGAAATACGGTCCCGACACCAAGATTGGGCGCCGCCGCACGAGCTTTGGCGAACCGCCCGCGATCGCCAATGATGAGATTGCGGGCGCGATGATCGAGCGCGAGCCGGTGACCATCGTGGTCTCCGAGAAAGGCTGGATTCGCGCTCTCAAGGGCCATGTCGAGGATCTGAGCGCCTTGCAGTTCAAGGGCGGCGACAGTCTGGCGGTTTCTTTTTTCGCCGAAACCACTTCCAAGATTCTGGTGCTCGCGAGCGACGGGCGGATTTTTACGCTGGAGGCCGCCAAACTGCCGGGCGGGCGCAGCCAAGGCGAACCCATCCGTCTCATGGCCGATATGGCGGAAGGCGAGACGATCACCGCCGTCTTTCCCTATGCCGCGGGCCAGAAGACGCTGGTTGCGGCCAGCGATGGGCGTGGTTTCGTCGCGAGCCAGGATGAAATGGTCGGCGGCACCCGCAAGGGCAAATGGCTTCTCAATGTGGAAAAGCCGGCAACCGCCCTGCGCATCGTCCCCGCCGAGGGCGATCATGTGGCGGTGATCGGCGAGAACCGCAAGCTCCTGATCTTCCCGCTGGAGCAGGTGCCGGAAATGGCGCGCGGCAAGGGCGTCCGTCTGCAGAAATACCGGGATGGCGGCATCAGCGACGTCAAGGTGTTTCCCCTCGCCGAAGGGCTGAGCTGGAAGGATTCAGCAGGCCGGAGCTTTAACGTTCCGCCGCGCGAATTGCGGGATTGGATTGGCAACCGCGCCGAAGCCGGGCGCCTGCCGCCGAAGGGCTTTCCGAAAAACAACCGTTTTGGCTGAGAAGAGCCCCGCGTCTATTCCACCCGTTCCCAGCCGTTCATGCCGAGCCGCTCCTGTGGCAGGAAGCGCGCCTTATAGGTCATTTTTCGCGAGCCCTCGACCCAGTAGCCGAGATAGACATGCGGCAGACCGAGACGGCGCGCGCGCTCGACATGATCAAGAATCATGAAGGTGCCGAGCGAACGCTGCTGCTCCTCTGGCACATAGAAGGAATAGACCATCGACAGGCCGTCGGCGAGAAGATCCGTCAGGCAGGCGGCAACGAGCGGCCGCTCGCCATCTGCTTTTTTCCTCGAAAGCCGGTATTCGACGAGGCGGGTTTCGACATGGCTGTCCTCGATCATCGTCGCATAATCGATGGCCGTCATGTCCGCCATGCCGCCATCGCCATGCCGCGCGTCGAGATAGCGGCGGAACAGCGAATATTGCTCGGACGTCGGGTCCGGCCGCGTCACAGTTCCCGCGATGTCGCTATTGAGTTCGGCGATCCGCCGGAAATTCCGCGATGGACGGAATTCAGCGGCCTTGATGCGGACCGACACGCAGGCGCGGCAATTTTCGCAAGCGGGCCGGTAGGCGATGGTCTGCGAACGCCGGAACCCTGATTGGGTCAGCTGATCGTTCAGCGCCACGGCGCGGCGGCCGATCAAATGGGTGAAGACCTTGCGCTCCTGCCGGTCCGGCAAATAGGGGCACGGCGAAGGTGCAGTCAGATAAAACTGGGGTGCGTCGCGCGGTTCTCGCGTCAAGTCTGGCCGGCCTTCTTTTGGCTTCTGGAAGAAAAGCGTCTCGAGGCCCGGCGCATCATTTTGGATCGCTCAGGGCCCCTTGTTAATCCTCTTGCACAATCATACCAAAAAAATCTGCCCCTTTTTGGGTCACGCTTGAGATTGGCATGGGTTTTCTGGAAAGCCCCCGCCGTCATTGGAACCGCCGGACGACGACGACCCCGGCGAGCATATCGTGAAGACATCTTTTGTTCTGGCTCAGCAGTGAAACGAGAAAGACAAGCGGGACCATCGTGCTCACATAAAAGAGCACCGCATGCACGGCGGCGTTAAGAAAAGGCACCCTGGTGGCGTCGGTCAAGCGCATTTCGAGATCCATGGCATGCATGCCAGGCGTCGCTCGCCGCTCGCCGGAGATGGTCAGGCCATTGTAAAAGAACGCCACGGCCGGAAACAGCGGCGGCAGGATGACGAGGGCCACTCCGAAGGTCAAAACAGCGAGCGCAAGCCACAGCGCAAAGGAAAGCAGAGACACGAGGATGAGATCGAAACCGAGCGCCACGATCCGCCGCCGGCGAACGGAAGCCAGGGCCCCGGCCGGAAGCTGGGGTTCGACGAAGACAGGTTCTTGATAGGCCGGCCTGTCAAAGCCTCTTCCATCGCTCATCTCGGCTCTCCGGACGCAGGGCTGCATGCAAAATGATGCAGACCATGTGGCCCCGTTGACAGGCTCAAACAAGAACCCGGCGTGAGGCTTCCGTCCCTGG
>DATJLX010000001.1:0-17039 GCA_035509135.1 Methylocella sp. | reverse complement strand
TTCTCTTTTGAAAAAACACCCCCACCGGCATGATGATCACCGGTGCAAGGCTTTGATTTCGAGGTCTGAGCGGATAGCCGGTGACACCTCCGCTCTAAAGCGCGAGCCTCCGAAAGGGTTCAACCGATCGAAACGAATCGTTTCCGATCAACGCGTTGGAGCCTGTCGGGATTGACAAAGCCTGGCAATTTTCCGGCCACGCTCCGATGAGATCCAAAACCCGCCAAGACGACAAGCCGTCTTGATTCATCTCAAGGCGAGAATGGCCGGATCCGGCTAAAGAAATTTCATCACACGCAATCACGGCCAAGACTGGTCCCGTGTGATGGACCCGTCAGACGGCAAAGTCTGAGCAGTGAGAAGCTGGCATGCGAAATCCGACAGGCGGGGAATTTCATCCGAAAATCAATCAACCGTTTTTGAAGGATATGAGGGATGACCGAAGCCACAAAACTTCCAATTAAGACCGAGGCAAAAACAGCGCAAAGGGCATCCGCCCATTGGACGCCCGTCGAAAGCATTCGTCGGGAAATCGATCGTGTTTTCGACAGATTCCATCTCGGGACATGGGACTTCCCCTTCGGCCGCCAGGCGTTCGAGCTCGACCTGCCGTGGCCACGGGCAACCGGCCTGGCTATCGCGCCGGCGGTTGATGTCGTCGAGAAAGACAAAGAATATGAGATCACCGCCGAACTGCCAGGGCTCGACGAGAAAAATATCGAGATCAAACTGTCGAATGGCGCGCTGACGATCAAGGGCGAGAAGAAAGAGGAAAAAGAGGAGCGGGAAAAAGATTATTATGTCTCGGAGCGCCGCTATGGTTCGTTTCTGCGTTCCTTCCAAGTCCCCGAGGGCGTCGACACCGGAAAGATTGAAGCAACGTTCGCCAAAGGTGTGTTGAACATCAAGCTGCCAAAGACCGCGGAGGCACAGAAAAGCGAGAAGATGATCAACATCAAGGCTGCTTAGCAGGCCACGGGCGAGGGAAGATTCGCGTCATTGAGCGCGGTGGCATGAGCAAGGCTTTAGGCTTCGCCGCCGCGCCAACCAACTTCTTAAGATGACCAGGGCGATGAGAGCCCTCTTTCGAGGGGATCGGCAGGAAGGTAAGGAGATTTGATTCCCTGGCGGGCGAAATTGCACCAAGACCGTCGTCCCTCACGCGGGGGATCCCTCTTCTTGACAATCCTGATTCAGGTCAATGATGGAACGCCAACAAACGGTCAATTTTGATCCATGAGATCGTCCTTCAATGCTGTTGCCCTGTCCGGCGATTTGATTCCCCAGTCGCTTCCCCTCGTTCAAGCGACGTGGCCCGCTGTGGGCCTGACCGCCTGGCAGACCTTCGTGCAGTTCTTCACCGGTCCTTCTGCCGCCCAGACATCCGGCGTGATCGGCCTGCGCGACTCGGCATACTGCCTTTGCGGTGTCCTCGCCTACCGGCTCGACAGGGATTTGCTGGCGGGTCCTATGCTTGCTGTCGATCTGTTCACGGCGGTCGATGTTGCAAATTCACCGCGCACGATCCAAGCCCTGCTCGACGCGGCAGAGGCACAGGCGCGGGAACTGGGCTGCTTGGCGCTTCGCATTCGCCTTTGCCATGGCCAAGCCGATCTGGCGTCCCGTTTGCGCACTCTGGGGTTATCGTCCGAAATTGGCTTACTCTGGAAAAAAGTGACTCCTTCCCCGAATCCTAACTGATTTGAGGGCATCGTCCCCGTGAGGCGAATGCCAGGGGCGCCCGCCGCAGCTGTCAGTATGATTGTCTTGGCGGCGCTTGCGGCATGGTTCATTCAGCCAAATCTCCATCTTGTGCTAAGGATCTCCATCTTGTGCTAAGGATGGTGGAACTGCGAAGGGATAGCTGGATGAAGAGCGGCAAAAAAGAGCCAAGGCTCCGCCGTACGGCGCCGAAAGACGGGCCCACGCCGGCACCTGTTTCGAAGCACACAAGGAGCAAGCCAAGGAAACGCCTCGATGAAGCTGGCCGCATGGTTACGCCAAAGCCCGCCGAACTGGCCGCGCCTGACAACAAAGAGAGAAAGCCTGCCGGAGCCCGATTGAAAACAAAACCGAAGCCGTTCGAAGAACTCGCCTATGCCTTGGATCTGGTGCCAGCGATGGTCCGCAAGTTTGATGGTGAAATCCTGCTCTGGGGTGGCGGCCTCCAGGCAGTTTATGGCTGGCATATTGATGAGGCCGTAGGGCGCATCGCGCATGAACTTCTCGCGACGGAATTTCCGCTGCCCTTGGCCGAAATACAAGCCGAGCTGCTTGAGACGGGGGTGTGGCAGGGCGAACTTGTGCGCAAACATCGCGACGGCGGGCGGGTTATCGTCACAAGCCGATGGGCCTTGTACCGGCATGCTGGCGGCGATCTGGTATCCGTCCTGGAATTCGACTCGGATGTGACGGAAACGAAACGCGCGCAATCGATGCTGAAAGAGCGTGAGACACGGCTCCGTTCCATTCTCGAGACCGCTCCCGACGCGATCATAACCGTCGATGAGCAAGGTATCATCCAATACTTCAGCAGCGCCGCCGAAAAGCTGTTCGGTTATGCCTCTGGTGAAGTCATCGGGCGCAACATCAATTTGCTTATGCCCATGCCGCATCGTGAGAACCACGACGGCTATATCGCCCGATACCTGAGGACCGGAGAGAAGCACATCATCGGTATCGGACGCAAAGTCGAAGCGCAGCGCAAGGATGGCACCATCTTTCCGATGGAACTCGCGGTTGGTGAGGCAAAGCTTGGCAGCAGTCACATCTTTACCGGCTTCATCCGGGACCTGACGGCGCGCGTCAAGATGGAGCAAGATCTCCGCCAGGCCCAAAAGATGGAGGCCATCGGCCAGTTGACCGGCGGCGTTGCCCACGACTTCAACAATCTTCTGACCGTGATCTCCGGCAATCTCGAGATCTTGGAGCGGCGGCTCAAAGAGCCGGAAAATCGCGAGATCCTCAATGAGGCCCAGGAAGCCTCAAAGCTCGGGGCCGAGCTCTCCAAACGGCTGCTCGCCTTCGGGCGCCGCCAGCCGCTCAACCCAAAGCCGACCAACTTGAACGCACTCGCCGCCGGCATGGTCGAGCTGCTGCGGCGCAGTCTCGGCGAGGTAATTGAGATCGAAATCAGGCTCTCAGAGCGTCTGCCCTTGATCATGGCCGATCCCGGCCAGATCGAAAACGCCCTTCTCAATCTCGCCATCAACGCGCGCGACGCGATGACGAATGGCGGGCTGCTCGTTATCGAGACGGCCCTTGCGGAGATCGACAAGGACTATGCCGCCGCCTACCCGGAAGTCGTGCCAGGCAGCTATATCACGCTCGCCGTGACCGATACCGGCACGGGCATGACTCCGGAAGTCCGGCAGCGCGCCTTCGAGCCTTTCTATACAACAAAGGGGCCAGGCGTGGGCAGCGGGCTCGGCTTGAGCATGATTTATGGTTTCGTCAAACAGTCGGGAGGCCATGTCCAGCTCTACAGTGAAGTTGGGCATGGGACGACCGTCCGGCTCTACCTGCCGGTAACCGCCGGCGCCGTGAGTGCGGTGGCGGAGAGCGCCTCTGCTTCGATCGAGCCCGCGCCATCTGATAAGGCCGTCCTCGTGGTCGAAGATGACGTCCGGGTGCGACGGGTCTCCGTCCGCCGGCTGAAAGAACTTGGCTATACCGTTATCGAGGCGGATAGCGGCCCCGCCGCGCTTCTGGTGCTCGATCGGCAAGAGTCGATTGATGTGCTCTTTACCGACATTGTGATGCCCGGCGGCATGACGGGACTCGATCTCGCGCAGGAGGCAAGGCGGCGGCGCCCCGGGCTGAAGGTCCTCTTCACCTCTGGCTACACCGAACCCGCGGCGGTCAAGGGCAGTCAGCTCGCGACGAAAGTGGCTTGGCTCGGCAAGCCCTATAGCATCAAGGACCTGGATGCCAAACTGCGCGAACTGTTTGCACAATAAGACCCGCCAAAAGACCCGCCAAGAATATTCGGTCAGCCAACCTTCACGGCCGCGGCGAAAACGTAGCCGGCGCCGCGAACCGTCTTGATCAAGCTGGGGCTGCCCGGGTCAGCCTCGATCTTCTTGCGCAACCGCATCACTTGGGTATCGACACCCCGGTCATAGGCGGCCCAATCCCGGCCCTTGACAAGGTCGATCAACTGATCCCGGTTCAGCACGCGATTGGGATGACGGGCGAAGGCGCATAGAAGCTCGAACTCTCCGGCTGTGAGGGGCACGATCTCACCCGTCTGCCGCCGCAGTTCGCGCCTCAGCAGGTCGAACCGCCAGCCCTCGAAGACGAGAATCTCGCTGGCCATTTCGCCAGCGGCCGAACTGGAGGCGGCCGCCGCGTTGCGCGGCCCTGCCCTGCGCATGACAGTCCGAATGCGCGCCAGCACTTCACGCAACTCGAAAGGCTTGGTAATGTAGTCGTCCGCCCCTGTTTCAAGCCCGACCACACGGTCAATCAAATCGCTTTTCCCGGTCAACATGATGATGGGAATTTGCGACTGCTGCCGGATCAAGCGGGCAAGGGTAAGACCGTCCTCGCCCGGCATCATGAGATCGAGCAGCACGAGATCGATCGCCTCGCGCTCAAGAATGTTGCGCATGGCGGCACCGTCCCCGGCGTCGCTCACCTTGTAACCCTCCTCGGCGAGATAACGCCGCAGCAGAGTCCGGATGCGGGGCTCGTCGTCGACAACCAGGACATGGAGCGGATTACTCATCCGAGGCCCCCGATTGAGCCCCGCGAGGGAGAAAAACGCGCATCGGGACCCTGTCACAAAGCGTTACATTTCGTTTCCTTCGGATATTAAAAGCCAAGGCTTCCGGCATCAACCCGTGACAGATCCCCTCTAAACCATGCCTTCGCCGGACCGATCGAGGGCGGCGGAAATAAGGAGGATGTTCAGTCATGCAGGCACACGCCGTTTCGAACGCCGCGGTCAAGTCTGAGTTTGCCAGCTTGGCCCTCTCCTACGGCCCCGGACACCAAGCCAGTAGCCATCTCGCAGCCATCAGCTCCCTTCAGAGGAAAGCCCCGGGCGAGACCCTTTTTACCGAGGGCGATGAGACGAACAGCGTTTATGAGATCGTGCGCGGCATGCTCCGGCTCGTGAAGCTCCTCCCTGATGGGAGGCGGCAGATCACCGGCTTCCTTTCCAGCGGTCATCTCCTCGGCCTCGCGCCAGAAGGCGTTAATGTCTATACGGCGGAGGCCGTCACCGAAGTTACGCTCTGCCGCTATGGGCGGGCGGCGTTCGAACGTCTGATTGATGAGGTGCCTGGCTTCGCGAAACGGCTGTTAACCGTGACATCGCATGAGCTGCGCGTGGCCCAAGACCAGATGCTGCTTCTCGGCCGCAAGACCGCCATGGAGAAAGTCGCAAGCTTCCTTCTCTTAATCGCCAAGCAGCAGGACGGGGACGCCACTCTGGAGGTGGATTTGCCCATGACACGGAGCGACATCGCCGACTATCTCGGCCTCACCATCGAAACCGTCTCGCGAACCTTGACCAAGCTGAAACAGGATGGGCGCATCGCCCTCCCAGCGACGACCCGGATCACGATCTGCGATCGCGACCGACTCGAGGAACTGGCCGCGGGCGATCTTGATACGGGCTTCTAATTAACCTCAAGCCCTTCCATAGGAACGGCATTGGAAGAAAATCACCCACGCTGGCTTCTGACCATCATGCGCGCGAACGATATGACCGAAGCAGAGAGGACGAAAATGCCCTCGCCGAATATGTTCCCGGAGTGCTCTCAGCGACGTGCGCTTGTGGTGGGAGCAGACCCCGCGACGTTGCGGTTCTGTCGTGATGCCCTGAAGAGTTCGGGATTTGTTGTCGATGCCGTGGAGAGCGGCATTGATGGCATCATTGCCGCGCGCAAGAACCTTCCCGACATGATCTTCATGGATGTGCAGCTTCGTGACGTTCCTGGCCGCGAGGCGATCAAATGGCTCCGGTCCATTCCGGCGCTGCGAGCAACGCCAATTATCGTCCTCACCACGGAAGACGAAGACGATGTGGCCCTTCCGGCAGTCACACGGCCTGGGCCGTCGCTCCGCAAGCCCGTGTCGCCCGCCGCACTCCGGCGTATCATTGACGAAGTGAGCGAACAGTTTCGGTTGTCCGAATCGAAAGGTCAACAAAGCCCGAATCTCTAAAATCCAAGGCTTCAAAATCCAAGGCTTCGGATGGTTTCTTGTGGCGCGCTGGAGCCTATCCCAGAGAAGGTGAAGGCGGAGAACGACGTTCAGGGAGAGATGAATTCCAAGATCCTGGCGAGCGGCATTGAGACGGTCTTTTTCGCCTCATTGCAACTTCAGGTGATCAGGCAATCAGATTGCGAAGAGATTGCGATAGATCAATGCTTAAAATCCTTTCGCAATTCAAAATTTACAATCCGCCGAGGGCGGAAGGCAATGACACAAAGGATCATGCTATGCCTATCTTCCTACTAGACTTGATCCTTAGCGCGGTCATGATCGGGCTGCTCCTCTATCTTGTCATCGCCACGACTCCCCCCGAGCACCTTTGAAGCCTCTCCGGCCATGAGGTGATCGTGGCAATACTCCTGTCATGTCAGAGTCGCGCCGCGGCGATGACTTCAAGCGTGTCTGATGTGACAGGATGTTTCTAACCTCAACCCCGGCTCGACAAGCCGGATACCAACACTCTTAGGGATAAGAAGTCATATGAAAACGTCAACGATGTGTTTATTGTCGGTGCCCATGCTTGCGGCGGGAGCGCTGACGCTAGCGGGATGCGGCCGGAGTGCAAGCACGCCGACAACTGTTACCTATCGTCAGGTCGGCATTTGCAGAACTTACGAGACGCCAAACGGCATCGAGCAAGCGAAGACCAATGAGGGCTTTGCTATCTTCAAAATCGAATCCGTCGACAATACAAAATACAATGATCTTTTTAATTTCGATCCTGGGCGTTTATATGTGAATCAATCCAATGCTCAACAAATGGCGGGGAATGTCTACGAACATGGAAGCGTGTACAGTTGGAATCGCCGCTTCGTTAACAAGGACCCGCGATTTGGGAAGGCCATGGGCGTGAAGTATGTCGGTGATACGACCCTCGCGAAGGGCGAGAAACTCGACGACCCAGGCTTTGCCGTTATTCCGGTTGGGACAAACAACCCAAGCGGCGGCCCGGAAGCCGACCAATACAATTACAAACTTGAGTATGACACGGGGACCAACGATCGCGGCAACGTGCAAAGCATCAATGAAGGCATGCTCATCATAAAAACGAACCCGCCGGACGCCAAATATTCGGTGGTCGATAATTGTAAGGAACTCTCATTGCTATAGTGGACGCCGGACCCGCCAGAAGGGATCCGCCCCCAGCGATCCTATTGCGCGGCGTAGAGGTTACGCGGCTTGCCAGCAATGCGGCAAGCCGCGATTGATGCATTCCAACCAAAGGATGCTCTCCCCAGATTCGGGGCGTGGGCCAGGGCGCGCTCCATGAACCAGGGGATCAAATTTGTCTAGCTCGTGACCGGGATGTCCTGACCGGCGGCAACCAGCAGCCCTTTGTCCGCAAGCCGCCGCGCGGCGTCATCAATCACCGCGAAAGGCAGGTTGGCGCGCTCGGCGATATCGAGCAACGAATACTCCCCGTCCGACAGATTGAGCACCCACAGCATAGCCATGCTTTTGGCCGCGACATCCTTCTGTCCGCCAATCGCATCATAGAGGCCGCGCTTGCCGAGCTGCGGCTCACACTTCGGCATGGTGTTCAGGAAGACCGCATTATGTTCGATCACATCGAGCGTCAAAGCGATCAGCCGGTAAGACTGTGCCAGATGATCCGGCTTTATGAAATCGAGATTGTCGGCTGACGTGTGATATTGCGGAATTGAGCCAAATTTGCTGCGCTGGAAGAGGCCAACCGGTAGATTGAAAGCCGGTGAACAATATTGGCGCTCGTCATAGCCATAAGGGGAGAAATCGAGAATCGCCGGCGTCAGTCCAGAGTGACGAAGAACGTGGATCATTGCCTGATCAATCCCGGCACTTCCACGCCGGCTTTTTTTGTAGGTTGGACCGCCGCCATCGCCAACCATCGAGAGAACAAGCCCATGCTTGATGCGATGGAGCCTGTCCTCATTGCGGGCAAGCCAGGTGATCGAGCCAATCGTTCCAGGCGTGAAGAGAAAGCGGTAACTATATCGCGTTCTTATGCGCGAAAGCTGCTTGGCGAGATAGGTCAGCAGAGCCAGCCCCGAACAATTGTCATTGGCGAGCGAGGGGTGACAGACATGCGCCGAAAACAAAAATTCATCTTCGCTTTCGCCTTTGTGCAAATACTCCCCATAGGTGAGAAACCCATTTTCAAGACGCGCGTCGATGACCGCCTCATAGGTTTCATCGCGCAGCGACTCGAATTGCCGGTGCGCCATGCAGAATCCCCAATTCTCGGAATAATATGACGTCCGGTAGGGGATGAGATCGGGCTGCTCCGGGATGGTATGGATATGCGTCTTGAGTTCGGCGAGAGAGAGGTGCTGCCATACTGGGGAGCTATAGCTCATGACATGCAGGTTCGACTTTGCAAAGTCGACGATCTTTTCGCCGCGCGCGTCCTTGATGTAGGCATCGCGAATGTTCCACTCGCGTGGAATGGTCCAGTCAAAAACTTCGGTGCCGCTCGGCACTTCATGCACGCCGATCGCAATGTGGCGGGCGAGAATCCCGAGCGTCTCGCGCACGCCATGACCCGTAATGCTCCGGCAGATCGGATAAATATCAGCGGCGAGCGCGAAAATATCAGCCCCTATCGCACTGTCGTCAAGCTGCCTTGCCCAGCGGCTTTGCAGGAGCATCGCATTGTCCGCGCCGGAATTATCCACTGGCCTCACGCCTGCGCGTAACGCAGCTCCTTGTTTAGAACGCCATCCGCGATCAGCTTTTCAATATGGGCGATACGCTGATAGCGTGGTCCCTCGAATTCCTCCAAGGTGAGACTGGAGGTGCGATAGGCGTCATACAGCTGCTTGGCACCGCGGCGCGCGTCCCATTCTGGCTGAAAAGCGGGGAGCGTGCGCGCGATCTTCTCAAAGCTCACCCGGTAAGAGCGGGTATCGGGACCGGCACCAGCTGCGTATTCAAGGCGGCAATCCGGCACCACTTCGGCGACGATCTCGGCGAGATCGCGGATGCGGTAATTATGATCGCTGTGGCCCACATTGAAAGCTTGATTGAATACCTTGTCTCTTGGTGCTTCGAGAGCGGCGAGAAAAGCGCGCGAAAAATCCTCGACATGGACAATCGGGCGCCATGGTGTCCCGTCGGATTTCAAATAAATCAGGCCCTTGGTGACAGCCCAGGCAACGAGATTGTTCAACACAATATCGAAACGCATGCGCGGTGACACGCCATAAGCGGTGGCGGGCCGCAAATAGACGGGGCAAAAAGTCTCATCGGCAAGCGTGGAAATGTCGCGCTCGGACCAGACCTTCGACTGCCCATAGGGGGTGACCGGATTAAGCGCGCCCGTCTCATCGATGATGTCGTCGCCAGCCCGCCCGTAGTTGCTGCAGGAGGAAGCAAATAGGAAACGGCCGACGCCCGCTTCCTTCGCAGCCTGCGCAAGGCCCACACTGGCGCGATGGTTGATCCGGTAGGTCAGATCCGGATTGAGATTGCCGAGGGGATCATTGGAAAGTGCGGCCAGATGGATCACCGCGTCGAAGCCCGCGAGATCGGCGGCCAGCGCGTCTCGTGTATCCTTGGCGATCAATGGGATATTGATGATGGTGCCGCCGGCGGCGTATGTGCAGCGCTGGTAAAGGTCGCTGTCATATCCGGTGACAGCGTGCCCGGCAGCGCGCAAAACGGGGACCATGATCGTGCCAACATACCCCATATGACCGGTGACAAGAACTTTCATGCCTTCGTTCCGTTCCCATTTCTTCCGATCGCGGATTGACGAAGATGGCGTCCGCCGCCCTCCCGCGGCAAGCCAGTCACCGCAAATTGCTTAACCGCAATTCTTGCTTGTCGCGGGCTTGAATTCCTAGAACACAATCACAACGAAACCCAGCCTTAGCAACTATGCAGCTATCGCCATTTGAGATCAAAGATTCAAGATATATTCTGGCTCGACCCGGCCACGAATCAGGTGGCTCGCGGCCAGCAGATTGCCCTTGAGGCGTCCCCGCCTGTCGGCATAGGGCTCAGGCCAAAGGCTCTTGATCAGATTGGCGGCGATATTGCGCCCCATCTGTTCGAGAGCAAAAGCTGCTGGAACGGTCCCTTTTCTCATCAGATAAATGGGGTTCACCACCTGCGAATAGCCCAATCTTACACCGTTTTCCCGCCCGGTTTTGGCGCCGAGGTGGACGCCGAGGAGCGTGTTCATGCCGACAACGGGAGCAAGCCCCGTGAGCTGACACGAAAAATCGATGTCCTCCAGCCACCCATAAAGCACAAGGCGCTCGTCGAAGCGCAAATCGCCGATTTGGCTTGTCCGGAACGACATATTGCATCCATAGGCGCCCGTATGTTGACTGACCTGAAGCGTGCGCTCGCGCCTTTCCGCCTGGCGCAACAATGCCAGTCCTTCTTCGAATGTGTAGCCGGCATTCGCCGATCCATTAGCGACAGCCTGGCCCATCAAAACGGTCCAATCCGGATGCCGGGTGAATGCTTCCTCGACAAGCTCCAAATAATTGTCGGCCGGCAGATAGTCGTCATCGAAATTGGTGATGATATCGCAACGTCCAAGGGCGTGCTCAATGGCCTTATTTCGCTGCGCGCACGATCCCCGTTTCCCAAATACATAGGAAATGCCGAAGCGTCTCGGCTTGCAGAATTCCACATGTGTTTCATCAGGCGCCGAAACAATGACTTCATCGGGTGATCTTGTCTGATGATCCAGATGTTCCAAGACCCGGCTTAAAAGTTCTTTGCGCTTGTAGGTCGGGATAATCACAAAAAGTCTCATGGCCTGTCCAATCCACCCCGCGCGCCCGCGATGGCCTGTTCTAATGTGCCGCGCCAGGCTGACGCCGCCGAATGCCGGGAAAAGCGGGCGATACTTGCTCGAAGGGCCGTCAGCCGTTCCTGCTTTTCCTGCTGTTTCATATAGGCGAGCCGCCGCATCCCCTCCGCGATCTCATCCGTGTTCAAAGGGTCGACTAGGAGAGCGGACTCTCCCGCCACTTCATGCAAAGCCCCGCCTCTGCTCAGCAAGGGAACAAGTCCTAGGGAAACGGCCTCGGCCGCGGGCAGCCCAAAACCTTCGAGCAGGCTTACCAAGACAAAGCCATCCGCATGCGCATAGAGCCAACGAAGCTCGCTGTCATTCACATAACCCGGCAAAATGACGGCGGCCACTTTGCGCGCCGCTTCTACAACGCCGTCAAATCCCGGCTCCGGCCCCCCGCAAACGACATAAGAAAACCCTTCATCCGCGAGTTTCGATTGGGCGAATGCTTCGATGGATCGAAGCTGATTCTTCCGCGCTCCAACACTGCCGACCGTCAGCAGAAAGCGTTGCGGAGCCGCCTCGATGGGCGTCTCTCTCCCGGAGGCGACACCCTCACGCAAGGCAGGATAAATAACCGTCATTGCGGGATAGTCCGCGCCATAGAGTGCGGTGAAAAGGGTTTTCGTCATCTCGCTCACAAAAACCAGCAGCGGTCTTGACTCCCTCACTTTCTCGAAGACCGCTTCATAGGTCGCTTTGACCATTGGATGATAAAGAGAAGGGTGCGTGATGGGCCCCATATCATGGCAAAGCACGACATCGCAGCCCTTCAGCTCGTAAAGGATCACTTCTCTGGGATCGGTAAACACGAGCGGTCTTGGATTGCGCATGAGAGGTACAAATTGCGACAAGCGCGACGCCAGCCTAAAGTTGACTTCGAGAAGCGCGAGGCGGCCTAGAACCCTCGCCGCTAATCGGGGCGGCTGGGTTTCCAACGGCACGCGCCAATACCACACAGATCGGATGAGATCGCGGCAGGCCTCGATCGTGTCCTCGCAGATAAAGAATTTTCCCGTGGCGTTATTTAAGGCCAGGGTAAATTCAAAATCGACTTGGTCGGGGGTCTTCCGCATGAGATGCCTATCAGGCAGTTTCGACATTGCCATGCAAACTCAGCAAGGACAGCCGTTAGGCCTGCGCCTGCCATAATGCTTGTTTATCTTTTCAATCTGACGAACAAGGGCCGATCGAGGCGATTGACCGGTAAAAAATGAACATGTCAATGGCCGCCGGGGCGCCTCAAATCGACCAGTCGTCGCCGAGGTCGTCAATCCGGTCGATGAGGCGGCGCGCGGTGAGCAGCGCGACGATTTGTGCCGCCGCCTGCTCGGCGGTCTGATCGTCGCGCGCGACGATCAGCTCGGGCGCCTCGGGCGGCTCATAGCTCTGACCGATGCCCGTGAAATTGGTGATCTCACCGGCGATCGCTCGTCTGTAAAGACCCTTGGGATCGCGTGCGATACACGCTTCAAGCGGCGTATCGACGAAAATTTCAATGAATTCCCCCTTGCCCAGCAATTCGCGCACCATGGCACGCTCGGCCCGGAATGGCGAAATGAAAGAGCAAAGCGTGATGAGTCCGGCCTCCGTCATGAGCTTCGCGACTTCGCCAACGCGGCGGATATTTTCCACCCGGTCGACTTCCGTAAAACCCAAGTCCTTGTTGAGCCCGTGCCGCACATTATCACCGTCGAGCAGGATCGTATGGACGCCATGCGCATAGAGCCTCGATTCAACAAGATTGGCGATCGTCGATTTGCCGGAACCGGAAAGGCCGGTGAACCACAGCACGGCTGGCTTATGATGCTTGATGCGGGAACGGTCCTGCTTGTCGACGGTCAATCCCTGAAGATGAATATTCGCCGCCCGCCGCAACCCATGCGCGATCAACCCCGCCGCCGCCGTGGCGTTGGTCGCGCGGTCGATCAGAATAAAGGCGCCGGTCGTATGATTGCCCTTGTAGGGATCGAAGGTGACGGGCGATGTCGTCGCAACATTGCAAAAACCAACTTCATTGAGACAGAGGGTTTTCGCCGGAAGCTCGCCGAGCGTATTGACATCGAGGCGGTGCTTGAGCTCGGTCACCGTCGCGGGAACGGTTCTGGCGCCCAGTTTCAGGAGATAGGAGCGGCCGGGCAGCAAGGGATCGCCACTCATCCAGATGAGATGCGCGGCGAATTGGTCGGAAACCTCGGGCCTGTTCTTCGGTTCGCACAAAATATCGCCGCGCGCGATGTCAAGTTCATCGCTGATCGTCAAAGTGACGGCATCGCCCGCTGTCGCGCTGGCAAGATCGCCGCCAGCGGTGACGATGCGCACGATCTTCGAGAGCCGGCCAGAACCGGCGACCACAATATCGTCGCCTGGGCGGATGGTGCCACTCGCGATGGTTCCGGAAAATCCGCGAAAGTCGAGATGCGGGCGATTGACCCATTGGACGGCGAAGCGGAACGGCCGCCCGCCAGCGTCTTCCGCGACATCGATGGTCTCGAGATAATCGAGCAGCGCCGGGCCGTGGTACCAAGGCGTATTGCCGCTCTTTTTGGAAATATTGTCGCCATGACGCGCTGAAATCGGCATGGCCGTAATCGTCTTGAAATCGAGCGCCGCGGCAAACAACTTGAAATCGGCGGCAATCTTTTCGAACCTCTCCTCGCCAAAGCCCGTTAAATCGATCTTGTTAACGGCAAGCACAACATGTTTGATGCCGATGAGCGACACAATCGCGGCGTGCCGGCAGGTCTGGGTCAGGAGGCCCTTGCGCGCATCGACAAGCAGGATCGCAATGTCGGCGCTTGATGCGCCGGTTGCCATATTGCGGGTATATTGCTCGTGGCCGGGCGTGTCGGCGATGATGAACGAACGCCGCGCGGTCGAGACATAGCGATAGGCGACATCGATCGTGATCCCTTGCTCGCGCTCGGCTTCGAGCCCATCCACGAGAAGCGCGAAATCGATGTTGTCGCCATCTGTTCCATGGCGGCGCGAATCGCGTTTGAGCGCCGCCAGCTGATCGTCGAGAATGAGGCTCTGCTCGTAGAGCAGACGGCCGATGAGCGTCGACTTGCCGTCATCGACCGAGCCGCAGGTCAGCAATCTGAGGGTCGGAAGCCCGGGCGTTTTCATGAGAGGAGGCAGAGTCGCTTGCACGGCGTCGAGCATCAGAAATAGCCTTCCCGCTTTTTCTTTTCCATCGAGCCGGATTCGTCATGGTCAATCAGGCGGCCTTCCCGCTCTGATGTCGTTGAAGCGCGCATTTCGGCAATCACCTCGGGCAAGGAGGCTGCCTGCGAGCGGATCGCCCCAGTCAAGGGATAGCAGCCGAGCGTCCGAAAGCGGACGCTTTCCAGACGCGGGATCTCGCCCGGCAGCAGGGGCAGCCGCTCGTCATCGACCATGATGAGCACGCCATCGCGCTCGACCACGGGACGCTTCTTGGCGAGATAGAGCGGCACCACGGGAATATCCTCGGCCAGGATGTAGTCCCAGACATCAAACTCGGTCCAGTTCGACAAGGGAAACACCCGCATCGACTCACCTTGCTTGATCCTCGTGTTAAAAAGCTGCCAGAGTTCCGGCCGCTGATTGCGCGGATCCCAGGCATGGGCGGCCGAGCGGTGCGAGAAGATCCGTTCCTTGGCCCGGCTCTTTTCCTCGTCGCGCCTGGCGCCGCCAAAAGCTGCATCGAAATGCCAGAAGTCGAGGGCCTGGCGTAGTCCCTCGGTCTTCATGACCTGCGTGTGCACCACCGAGCCCGAGGCAACCGGCGAAATGCCACGCTTCAAGCCTTCCTTGTTGATGTGCACAAGAAGCTCCATCCCGGCCCTTCGCACGGCTTCGTCGCGAAAAGCGATCATCTCGCGGAATTTCCAAGTGGTATCCACATGGAGCAGCGGGAAGGGCGGCTTGCCGGGAAAGAAGGCCTTTTGCGCCAGATGCAGCATCACGCTCGAATCCTTGCCGATCGAATAGAGCATGACGGGACGCTCGAACTCCGCGGCCACCTCGCGCAGGATAAAGATCGAATCCGATTCAAGCCGGCGCAGATGCGGGGAGAGGGTACTTTTCACAATTATGTCCTGTAATACGTTCAATTTCACGTATAAATTTACGTTATTATTATGCCGCCCCCGCCTTGGCAAGACTGCCGCACCCCACTTTGCCGTTGTCCAATGGGACCGAACGGCTCTCGCCCGTCGCACTTAATTGCAAGGCAGTTTCGTCCTCTTCGAGCTTTTGGTCAAACCATTGTTTTCGTTTGATTTATGCGCACGCATTTCGGGCTCGCTCCGGGGTTTGGGGGAGTTTTGTGCCACACCTCGATGACAGCTCCAACAGCCCGCTGCCGGAGAACCCGCAGCATTATCTGGCGAACCTCAAAATGTGACGCGGCCTGAGCGGCGGAGTCAGAATTGAAACTTTGCCTCGGACGCGGGCTTGAGGCACAGCGGCAGGCCGGCGGCGATGAAAACGACGGCTTCACAAGCCTCAGCCAGCGCCTGATTGAGCAGCCCCTGGGCATCCCTGAAGGCGCGCGCCAGCGGCTTATCCGGAACAATTCCATAACCCACCTCATTCGAGACGAAAATCACCGGACCGCCGAGCCTGGCGACGCTTTGCGCCAGCTCGCGCGTCGCGGCCGCGAGATCGGTCTCTTGCAGGAGAAGATTGCCGAGCCACAGCGTCAGGCAATCGGCAACGACAATGCGATCCGCCCGGGCCTCCCGCCGGAGTGCTCCGGCCAGCGCGACAGGTTCTTCCACCAGCGCCCAGCGCGCATCCCGTGCGGCGGCATGACGGGCGATGCGCTCGGCCATCTCGCTATCGCCCGCCTCCGCCGTCGCGATCAAGATGGGATGCCGCCCCGAGGCTTCTGCGAGACTTTGCGCGTAGCGGCTTTTGCCCGACCGAGCGCCGCCGAGGACGAGCAGGCTTTTTGTCAAGGCGCCGCGCGCGTCATGTGCGCCACGGATGCGCCGGCAAATCGCTGACGCCGACCGGTGCAACTCCGGCAAGCGCGACCGCATGATCATTCTCGACGGAACTGCCGCTGACGCCGATGGCGCCGGTGAGTACACCCTCCTTGTCGACGATCGGCAGACCGCCAGGAAAGGTGATCAGCCCGTCGTTTGAATGTTCGATGCCAAAGAGCGAGCCGCCCGGCTGCGAGAGTTTGCCGATGAGCCCCGTCGGCATCCCAAAGAAGACCGCCGTCTTCGCTTTCTTGATGGCGATGTCGATGCTGCCGACCCAGGCGTCGTCCATCCGGTAAAAGGCCTTGAGGTTCGCGCCGGAATCAACAATGGCGATGCACATTTGGGTCCCAAGTTCAATGGCACGCTTGCGCGCGGCATCGATCGCCGCTTCCGCTTCGATGATGGTGACATGCATGATTGCCCCTTCCTCGGGTCGTTCATGGGTTTTAGCAACGGATCTCATGGTCCCCGTCTTGATGACGCGGAGCTGTGGCATAACAGACTTGCCAGACCGAAAGAACCGGAGTGTACAAAATCGGGAAAGCCGATCTTTTTTTCATGGCGCTTTGGGAAGCGGTTTTCCAGCCTCGCTTAAACGGCCCGCGCATGCGGCAGAGGTGTCCGCGTGCGGAGGAGGACGTGGAGCACATAAAAACCAACAAACGTCATGAATAAATTATGCGTCAGCCATTCCAAGAAGACATCGGATGTGCTTTCAAGCATCATGTGCTGAGTTCCAGCAAAAAGAAAGATACTGGCAGGCCAGGGACGGCGGAGGCTCGAAAGGCGGCCACAACAGTAAAGCACGGGAAGCATGAAAACGAAGGGGTAAAGAATCAATCCGGGCAAGCCAAACGCCGCGAGCCCTTCCATGGGAAGCCCGAAAACCGTGTAAGAGACAACATCGGGCTCTTCGAGGCCAGTCTGCCAAGACAGCCAATCTCCCGGGCCATAGGAATTGGTGACATCCTTATTATAGCCAAGGAAACCAGGTGCCGCCCGGGTCAGCGACTGCTCAACCGCGGCCATTCCTATGGGCTGGC